>NZ_JBHXVO010000001.1:0-120374 GCF_042672265.1 Nocardia sp. NPDC127526
ACCCCAACTCTCTGCAGCGAAGCGGTAGAGAGTTGGGGTCGTGCAAGCGGGAGCCATTGCGCCGAAGGCGCAGGTCAGCGGACGCGCTGATCCGATTCTGATCCGATTCTGATGCACACGGGAATCGGATCAGAACCGCGACACGATCGCATCAGATCCGCGACGAGACCGCCTCGGGATTCCGCATGCTTGGCCGAACCGGCACGAGAGATTGCTCCCGCGCGGCATCCTGGTTCCAGGAGCCGTGTCCAAATGGCAGTGGGGAGAAGTCAATGCCGTGGGGAAGACACAAGAATGAACCGCCGTTCCCGTTTCTGGTTGACGACATCACCCGAGAAGCGTTCGGCTCGGCGGGTCTTCGAGGCCTGGCCACCAACCTGTGGCCTCACGAATGTCAAACGTGCGGAAGGGAATTTGTGGGCGCGCGCCCAGCGGTGCATGTAGAGGTGCGTGAGTCCGGCGGAACCGCGACATTGCATCACGCTGACTGCCACCCCGCCGGCTGGGACGAACTGGCGACGACGTCCGGAAGGGAATCCTCCTCGACGGCCACGCTCAGTACGATCTCGTGCGCTCTTCTGCTGCCAACAGTCGGTGAGCAAACTGGAGTGGAGAGCTGGCGCCCATTTCTGCTGGTCAATCCCGGCTTGGAACAAGTTGCCGTGGTCAAGGATGACGGACACTGGCGGGTCGCAACCGTCGACTATTACGCGCAGTTTGGGCTCAACACCGGTGGTGAGGTCCTGCGGCTGGGCGACGGCATCCCGAACGCAATCGCGAGCCTCGACGACCGCGGGACGATCACCGTGATGCTTGGTGATCTCCGCGCTGGGTTCGCCGCCGAATGCGAGCCGGAGGTGGTAGACCGTATCCGCGAACTCGGAGGCATCGTACTTGTGCTGGGTTCGGTGCTGCGGCCCGACCACGACACCCTCGATCTCGTGCACGAATTCGCTGACGCTATCCAGGCCCGGCAGGTTGCCGGCGGCTGGGTACCTCTCGGCTAGCAGTTGCGGAGGCTTCAACGGGACAAATGGGGCACGCATCGTCACGGTCGTGGCACCAGGAGTCATCCTGTTGGGCAACAGAAATGGGCCGAGTTCAGTACTCTCCATGGGGCGGGCCAGGGTGGTGTAGGCCTGCAGGGGCGGCGGGAGGCCCACGGTGGCGCGTGAATGGTCCTACTGGACGAGCAACAAGCTCAATATCCTCGGTGACTACGTGCCTGCATTCAACACGGCGTCAAAGCGCAGTTCAGAGCGGCTGTATCTCGATCTGATGGCGGGGCGACCCGAGAATGTGGAGCGGCTGAGCGGTTCGGTGATCGATGGCTCACCGCGGCGGGTACTGTCTGCGAACCCGGGATTCACTCGGCACGTATTCTTCGAGCTTCCAGCCAATGCGGACAAGCTGGAAGTTGTGCTGCGCAAAGAGTTTCCGCAGGCGGACTTCCGGGTGGTGCGAGGTGATTGCAATAGAACCATCGGTGCTGTTCTCGCCGATCTGCGGCCCTTGAACTGGGCGCCAACGTTCGTCTTCATCGACCAGCAGGCCGCAGAGGTGGAGTGGGAGACGCTGGTAAGGCTGTCCAAGTTCAAAGATCCTAGATCGAAGACGAAACCGGAGTTGTGGCTTCTGGTTTCGCCGGCGTCTCTGGCTCGCGGTGTCGGCGGTCAGGAATCGAAGACCCGGGCGTTCCGAGAGAAGATCAGCCGCTTCTACGGCACCTGGAACTGGCTGAACATTCAGGATGCTCGAGATGCCCGGATCATTACCGTGCCCGAGTATCAGGACGAGATGGTCAATCTCATCCGGTTCCGGTTGACTGAACATCTCGGTTACCTGCACACCGAGCGGATTCCCATGCGGATGACCAACGGCCACGCGATCTACGACATGGTATTCGCCTCCGATCACGACGTCGGTGCCAAGATCATGCGAGACCTGTATCGCCAAGCAGCCGAGCGCGAGCCCAGAATGATCGATGAGGCGCGGCGGCTGGCCATCACGAAGCGGGAAGAAGAGTTGGGGAAGTTGTCCCTGATCGCCCTGTCCGAACTGCCTGCCACTGAACCCCTGCCTGTTATGGATCCTGAGGGAAAGAGAGAAGTGCTCTGGAGGTCAACGCCCCACTGGAGGCCTTCGAGCCGAAAGTGGTGGAACGATCGCCACCGGCCACCGACCGACCATGATTCCGGGAGCGGCGATTAGGTGGCCACGGCGGGCATCTCGCCCCATACCCTGCCATCGAGCTCACGACCCATCGCCTTCGGTGTCCGCCCACCCCATTGCTTGAAGAAAAACGGAACTCCGGCGACCTCACAGATGTCGCGGATGTCACGCACCCACGCCGGATCCATCGGTCGGTGGCGGGCACCGGATTCGCCGCCCGCGATCACCCACCCGATGTCGTCGAGTTTCAAGCCGTCGAGTGGCCCCAGTAGCGGCTCGCAGGATAGGAATCGGACAGCCGCCGGCACGTTCCGCAAGTGGTCGACGCGGATCAGGTGTTCGGCGGCTTCGACCGAGACTCCCATCCAGAGGTTGCTGGGCCAGTCCAGTTGGTCCGCAACGCGTTTCAGGCGCAGCGATCGTTTGGTGAGCACCTGATATGTGTGCTGAGGTGTTTCCCTCATCACGTCGAAGACGTCTCGAATGAAACCGATCGGCACCTTCGCGTGGAACAGGTCCGACATGCTGTTGACGAACACCACGCGCGGCTGTCGCCAGCGCCGTGGAATATCAAGTGCTGACGGATGAATCGTCACCCCGAACCCTGGGCCGGAGGTGCGTGGATCCCCGTCGTTCTGGTACTTCTCCGCACCCATCGCCTTGAGGCGCTTCGCGAGGGTCATCGCGTAGCAGTTATGGGTCGCCAACCCCGCTGCAATGAACGTGCCCGAGCTTGTCGTGATGTCGACCAATTCCCGGACCGGGCCGCGAGTCAGCCCGACAATTGCTTCCGGTTCGACACTGAACCTCCGACCCTCGAACCGGCTGCACTTTCGCTCGAGCGCTGGGCGGATCAAGCTGAGGAACTGCGCCTTTACGCTCAGGCTGGGAGCTTTCAGGCGAACGGTTGTCGCGCGATCGCCGAGGTAACTCTCACGTGTCGCCGTGAACCCAAGTGATGCGCAGTACTTGATCGTTCGGTCAAGGTAATCGTTTGCCTTGACCTGGCTCCACCGTATGGACGACCCGTCGCTGCTGCCATCGGTGTCGAGGAATCCGGAAAGCCATCCGGCCATCCACGCAACCGTATCCCGTTCGACCAGCATCGCCGATATCGCATTCAAACCACGCGCATTTCGTATCTCGACCTTTGCCATCGGTGCTGGCGGCTGTCCGTTGCGCTTGCTGAAGCGACCACGCGGGTCACCGTACTGTTCGAATCGACGTATCGCTGCATCGACGCCGGCGGTGGCGAGTGCGGTCACAAGTCTGTCCAGGATCGCGGAGTCGGCTTCGAGTACCGCCACGCGCCAATATGGTTGGCGACGTTGCCTATCGGTGGTTTTGCCTCCGTCCCAGCGCATCGTTCCGTCGCCTGCTGTGGCTCCGGCCAGGTACCCGTGAAGGAAGTCTTCGGTGCCCGGATCGGTCTGCGCGACTGGGCCGAATCCGCACAGTCGGGTCTTGAAGCTCAGAGCATCGCTGCGCCGCCAGTAGGGACGTGCTTGCGCAAGCCACAGGTGATTGTCGCTGGCTGTCACCGACTTCCCGGCCGCTGTGGTGATCGTTACAGTTGGTGCCTCCGTTCGCCACGTCGCCAGCACCTCGCCGACCTCGATGACGCGGTTCCGGCCGTGGCCCGGATTCTCCGTGAAGCTGAGTACATTGTCGCCAACGACCAAGTCCCCTATGGGCTTTAGGGAATGGTCGGCCATGAGTACAAGGGTTTCGGGTGCTAGACAGTGATCGCAGCCGGGTGATACGCGGTCGCACCCTGTCACCGGGTTCCATGTTGCTTCGGTCCATTCGATACTCGATTTGTCCGCCATGACACCTCCCCTCTTGAATTGGTCTCGACAGTACTTTCGTAGCGACGCGATGCAGTGGTCGATGGTGCAGACCGCGTGCTGCAGCGGCCGACGTCCTTGAGCCCCAACGAAGTCCCAACAAAGTGGCCATCCGTCCGCGTTGTCCGAATGTGTGTTCGATTGTCGAGAGTAGTCCGCTGCGAGTCATTTCCGCAGATGGTTGAGGCTTTGTCGTTGTGATCGGCCGCCTGTGATCGTGTCAGGTAGCCGTGGTCGGCCGGAATGAAAAGGTCGGGGGTTCGATTCCCCCAGGCGGCTCCGAGATCAGACCCCCGATGTGGATTCCACATCGGGGGTTTCTGCGGTTCAGCGGCCAGTTGTGCAAAGAAATCTTTGCAGAGATCTCTTTGCAAAGAGTACTTTGTACGTATGGCTGATGAGGTACCTGCGCCCAGGGAGATCACCGATCCGGCGGCGTTGCGGGCGTTGGCGCATCCGTTGCGGCAGCGGATTCTGCGGGAGCTGGCGGAGAAGGGGCCTGCTACGGCTACGGCGTTGGGGGCGGTGTTGGGGGAGAGCAGTGGGGCTACGAGTTATCACCTGCGGCAGCTTGCGGAGTTCGGGTTCATCGAGGAGGCGGTGGAGCTGGCGAAGGGGAAGGAGCGGTGGTGGCGGTCCAAGCCGCAGGATTTGCGGTATCGGGTGGATCGGAATCCGTCGCCGGAGTTGCGGGAGGTGATGGAGGGGCTGCTCGCGGTGCATATCGCTGATGATGTGGAGAGCTTTCAGCGGTATCGGAGTGAGCGGGGGCAGTTGGGGGAGTGGGCGGATATGTTGCCGTTTTCGCGGGGGGCCATCTATGCGACGCGGGAGGAGCTGGAGGGGTTCTTCGAGGAGTATCTCCTGCTGCTCAAGCGCTTTCAGGCCACGCATGCCGAGGGGCGGCCCGGGGCGCGCCGGGTGTTGACGCGGTTCATCGCGTTTCCGGCTCCGGGGATGGACTACAGCGAGTAAGGATTCACCATGTTGCCGATCGTGCGACGAATTGTCTTGTTGGTCATCATGATTGCCGCCGTCGTAGCGGGGGCGCCGGTGGCGGGCGCGACCGAGGTCGTCGAGGTCGATATCACCTTCACCCGATCCGACGGGACTACGACGGGTGGAACGGTGCACGCGCCGGCGGGGGCCATGGGGCTGCCTGGAGTGGTGCTCGTGCACGGGTCGGGGAACGGGCGCAACGAGCAATACGCCCAGGTGGGCGAGGCGCTCGCGCGGGCGGGCATTGTCGCGCTGCGCTATGACAAGCGCACCGAGGATTACACGCCCGCGCATCGGGACTATTCGCTGCTCGCCGACGATGCGGTGGCCGGACTTGCCGCGCTGCGGAATCGGCCCGAGGTGGATCCGCGGCGGGTCGGCATTTGGGGGCTGTCCGAAGGTGGATGGGTTGCGCCGCTGGCGGTTTCGCGAGCGAGTGCGGCCGCCTTCCTGATTACGATCGGGGCGAACTCGCTGCCTCCCGCCGCGCAGCAGAACTGGGCGAACGAGACCAGGCTCATGGCGGGAGGGGTGCGTGGGTCGATGGTTGATCGGCTGGCGCCCAATGCGATCCGGCAACTGGTGGGCGCGGGACAGTTCGCGCAGGCGGATTACGACGGGGTGCCGGTGCTGCAGCGGATCCCGCAGCCGGTGCTCGCTATCTGGGGTGAACTGGATCGGCTCACTCCGCCGGGGGACAGCTTGCGGGGTTTCCGGGCGGCGTTCGACGCGGTGGGCAAGACGAACTACACGCTGCGCACGTTGCCGAATGCCCAGCACGGCGGGTTCTCCACGACGGACGGATTCGACAAGCTGCCGGAGCTGGCTCCCGGCTATGTCGAGCTCATGGCCGATTGGGTGCACGGGCTGCCCGGTAGCGCCGCAGGCGAGGTGGATCCTGCTGCAGTGCAGGGACATTCGGCACAGACGCTGAAGCCGCCGGCCTGGTGGGAGTCCACGGCGGTCCAATTGGCGCTGCTGTTCGGCATTGTGGTCGCCCTCAGTGGTTACGCGCTGACCGGCCTGGTTCGGGCCTGGCGGTTGCCGAACGTCCTGCCCGCCCGAATCCTGGTGTCCGCGGCCGCGATCGCCACCCTCGGCGCTATCGTCCAGCTCGGCTTCCTGATGCTGTCGCGCACGACCTCGTTCGGCCCGCTCGTGGTCGGCCGCACGCTGCCGTGGCTGGTCTTGCAGCTGATCGCGGTGTGCGCGGTGGTCGCCCTCGGCTTCGTCGTGGTGCGGGGCCGTGACACCCTTTCCGGTGCGGGCGCGGGCGCTCGCACCAGATGGACGCTCTTGGTCTGCGGGGGAACGGCATTCACCCTGTGGGCGCTCTACTGGGGCCTACTGGTGCCCTGAGGAAACGAGGCTGTCGGCGAGAACCGGGTAGTCGGTGTAGCCGGTGGCGTCGCCGCCATAGAAGTAGGCGTCGCGGAACGGGTTGATGGGTGCGTCCGCGCGCAGGCGTTCGACCAGGTCCGGGTTGGCCAGGAACGGGCGGCCGAGGGAGATGAGGTCGGCGCCCGCGGCCAGCAGGCGTTCGGCCTGCTGCTTGCCGCCGTCGGCGGGCAGCGGCTCGCCCCAGCCCAGGTAGGGGTTGGCGATGAGGGTGCCCCGCCAGTTGCGCCGGATGTCCTGGAAGACCGGGGAATCCGGATCGGCGAAGACCACGTGCAGGTACGCGAGGTCCTTGCCGGACAGGGCGTCGATCAGCGCCGGGTACAGCTGCGCGGTGTCGCTCTCGGCGATGGCATTGGCGGTGACGCCGGGGGCGATGCGCACCCCGACCCGCTCGGGTCCGATGGCCGCGGCGACGGCCTCGACCACCTCGACGGTGAAGCGGATCCGATTGCGGATCGAACCGCCGTAGGAGTCGGTGCGCCGATTGGTGTTGTCGGACAGGAACTGGTGCAGCAGGAAGCCATTGGCGCTGTGCACTTCCACGCCGTCGAATCCGGCCGCGATGGCCTTGCGGGCCGCGGCGGCGAAATCCGCGATGGTGGTGTGGATGTCGTCGAGGGTCATTGCCAGGGGGACGGGAGCGGGCCGGGACCCGGCGGCGGTGTGGATGGTGTCGGGCAGCGCGATCGGCGAGGGCGCGATCGGGGTCAGCCCGCTGTTGTCCGGATGTCCGATGCGGCCGCCGTGCTGGATCTGCAGGAACATGCGGCCGCCGTCGGCGTGCACCGCATCGGTGACCCGCCGCCAGCCGGCAATGTGAGCCTCGGTGTGAATGGCGGGGATGCCGGCGAAGGTCTTGCCGACCCGGTTCGGGGTCGCGGCCTCGGCGATGATCAGCCCGGCGCTCGCGCGCTGCGCGTAGTAGGCGGCCATGAGTTCGGTGGGGGTGCCGTCGGCGGCGGCGCGATTGCGGGACATGGGCGCCATGACCAGGCGGTTCGGCAGGTCGAGGGCGCCGATTGCGGCGGCGTCGAAGAGGCTGTTGCGCGGTGCGTCGTTCGTCATGCGGGTACGGTAAAACCTGACATTGATGTGAGAATCAAGCCCGGAGACGAAAGGCCAGGTGGCGCATGCGAATCGGGGAGCTGGCGGCGCGCACCGGGGTCAGTGAGCGCTCCCTGCGCTACTACGAGGAGCAGGGGCTGCTGGTGTCCACCCGCACCTCGGGCGGTCATCGCGACTATCCGGAGATGGCGGTGGACCGGGTCATCCACATCCAGGAGTTGTACGCGGCGGGCCTGCCCAGTAAGAAGATCGCGCAGATCCTGCCGTGCATGCGCGATGCCGACGGCCGGGCCAATGAATTCGCCACCCCGGAGCTGGTCGACGAGCTGAAAGGCGAACGGGAGCGCATCGATCGCAAGATCCGCGATCTGCTGCGCTCCCGCGACGTGCTCGACGATGTGATCGGCCGGGCCGCCGTCTAGGGCGACACCACCCCGCGGCCGGTGGTGAGCGGGAGATCGGTGGCGGTGAGCAGACCCGGCCGCGCCTGCACCACCGCGGGGACGGCGCTGACCAGCCGGGCGGCGGTGCCGACCACGCCCGCCTCGGCGTGATCGCCATTGCTGTAGAGCTGCAGGTCGAGCTGATAGTCGGGTTCGCCCTTGATTTCCACTCGGTAGCAACCCTTTCCGGCCGGTTGCGGCCAGTCGGGCGCGAGCGCGGGATGCAGGCGGGTGACGTGTTCGAGGGTCAGCACCTCGCGGCCGTTGCGCAGGCCGTGGATCTGGAAGCGGAGCGCCGCCGCGGTGCCGGGCGCGATGGTGTGCGCGCCGATCACGATCTCCTCGGTCGCCGGAAGCCGTTCGAAATGCTGTGTGACAGCGTCGAGTTCGACATCCAGCGCGGCGGCGAGCTGGCGGATCACACTGCCCCACGCGAGGGTGAGGACCCCGGGTTGCAGCAGCAGCGGCAGGTCGTCGAGCGGCCGCCCGAAGCCCATGATGTCGAACAGGACCTTGGGATTGTCGTAGGTGGAGTAGTCCATGATCTCCGAGCAGACGATGGCGTCGATGCGCTCGGAGCCGCTGGACAGCAGCAGCGGCAGCCAGTCATTGGCCCAGCCCGGATCGATGCCGTTGACCCACAGCGACACTCCGCCCGCGGTGGCGGCGTCGACGATGGGGGTGATGGCGTCGTCGGGCAGGGTGCCGTAGGGGAATTGCAGGAAGACGGGACTGCTGGAGACCACATTGATCCCGGCGCGCAGGAAGGATTTCAGATCCTCCACCGCCTCCAGCAGGCGGTCGTCGGCCATGGCGGTGTGGACGATGCAATCGGGTTTCAGGTCGATGAGCGCCTGGGCATCCGTGGTGGCCAGGACGCCGGTGTCGCGGTCGAGGCCGGCGAGTTCACCGGCGTCCTTACCGGCTTTGGCCGCACTGGAGACCCAGACGCCGACCAGCTCGAGTTCGGGGCGGGCGAGGATGGAACGCAGGGTGCGGCGGCCGACATTGCCGGTGCTCCACTGGACTACGCGGTATTTCATGGCAGAACTCCTGGCGGGCAGACGATCACAGATCGGGGATGGGGAGTTCCAGGTTGGGACTGATGAGTCCGCCGTCCACTTCGAGGACCTTGCCGGTGAGGTAACCGCCGGCGGGGGAGGAGAGGTAGACGATGGCGGCGGCGATCTCCCACGGTTCGCCGAGGCGTCCCAGCGGGGTGGCATCCTCCATCTGCTTCTTCATTTCCGGTTGCTGCGCAACGACATCCAGGGCGGAAGTGAGGGTCGAGCCGACCGCGATGGCATTGACCCGGATGCGCGGGGACAGGTCGGTGGCGGCGAGACGGGTCCAGTGCGCCAGCGCGGCCTTGGCCGTGCCGTAGGCGAGGTAGCCGCGACCGGGCACCCGGCCCAGGGTCGAGGTGATGTTGACGACCGAGCCGCCGCCGGCGGCCAGCAGATGCGGGGTGGCCGCCCTGGTCAGCGCGTGCGCGGTCGTGACATTGAAATGAAAAGCCTGGTCGAGGAATTCGGCGCTGGTGGTCAGGAAGGTATTGGGCATGGTGCCGCCCACATTGTTGACGACGATGTCGAGACGACCGAGATTCCCGGCGGCGGCCTCCGCGAAGTCCTTCAGCGTTCCGGTGTGCGAGAGATCGCCGGGAAAGACGAAGGCGCGACGGCCGAGGGCGCGCACCTTGCCCGCCACCTCGTCGAGCTGGGACTCCGTGCGCGCGGCGATGGCGACATCCGCGCCCGCCTCGGCGAGGGCCAGGGCGGCGGCCGCACCGATGCCGCGGCCCGCGCCGGTAATGACGGCTACCCGGCCGTCCAGGCGGAATTTGTCCAGGATCATCGAGCGGTCCTTCCGGTATGGCGACGGTCACACGTAGCTTTAAGAATTAATTCTTAACTGTCAAGGACTAGTTCTTTAACCGCTGCTGGGCAGGCTAGTCTGCACGCATGGCAGTCACCGAAGCGCGAGAGCGGATCATCGAGGCCGCCGAGCGGCTGATCGCCGAACGCGGGCAGGCCGTACCGCTGCGCGATATCGCGGCGGCCGCCGGACAGCGGAACAATTCGGCCATCCAATACCACTTCGGGTCGCGCGACGGCTTGATCGAAGCCGTGGTCGAGCACCGGCTGGCCACCCTCGAAGTGCGGCGGCTGGAATTGCTTGCGGAACAGACGGGTTCGGCGGCCTCGGTGCACGGGCTGCTGGAAGCCCTGGTGCTGCCCATGTTCGAGCTGAACGAGCGGTACGGCATCAATCACTACGCGCGATTCCTGGAGCAGATCCATACTCACCCGGCGGTGACCGATGCCGCGAACCTGGCCAGCGAGGCGCGCACCTCGGTCCGGGTGATCATGCAGCGGCTCGGCGACGAGCTGACGGCATTGCCGCCGGGTGTGCGCATCCGGCGGTTACGCACCCTGCCCACAGTGCTTTTCGCGCTGCTCGCCGATCACGAACGCGCCGTCGAGGCGGGCCGGGTGGAGTCCGCGGAGATGCGAGCGCGCATGGAGATCATCGATATGCTCGCGGGCGTGCTGCTCGCACCCGTCGGCGATCTGGCAGCGCGCCGCGGGCCCGGCTACCGTTGATGCTCGTGGACACCACGTCAGCGCCCGTGAACGAAAATCCGGCCCGGCCCCGCTGGGTCGGCGTGGGCATGCCATTGCTCGCGGGCGCGGCGGTGGCGGGCGGATTGGCCCTGCTGCATTTCCGGGATCCGCACGCGGAAGGGTCGTACGGGTTCTGCCCGTTCTACGAGCTGACCGGGCTGTGGTGCCCGGGGTGCGGGGGATTGCGGGGACTGCACAATCTCACCGACGGGCGGATTCTCGATGCCGTCCACAGCAATATTCTGATCGTGCCGTTGCTGCTGGGCTTCGCCGTGTGGTGGGGATCGTGGCTGGTGCGCGGGTGGCGCGGGGAGACGATTCCGCGACTACCTCAGGTGCTGCCGAAGAAGGCCCTGTGGATCACGCTGGCTCTGCTCCTTATATATACGGTCGTCCGGAATACGCCGTGGGGGAGCTGGCTCGCGCCTGTTTGATGGCATGCTCGGGTTATGGCTGACACGTTGAAAGAGCGCGTGCGCGCGAAATTGATCCGGCAGCTGGAAGAGGACGGTCCCGCCGATCCGGAACTGGATGATCCGCGTGAGATCTCGGTGCGCGATGACCTGGACCTGCTGAATGCGGTAGCGGACGACGATCCCTTCGTCGAGGAGCTCGCCGCCCGCTATCTCGTGCCATAACCCAACTCTCGGGACTCTCAGGGGCTTCGCCCCGAACCCTCAAAAGCCGCAGGGCGCAGCTCCCGCATCGGTATTCGCGAAAGGGCGGGTTTCCGGGACCGGGTTCCAATGGCCCTCGGTGCGGGCGTAATTCCAGGCCGGGCCGTTCTCCACCAGGGTGGCGACGGCGTCGATGAGCCGGTCCACGTCGGCGGCGGTGGTGCCCAGGCCGATGCTGGCGCGCAGGGCGGCGTCCACGCCGAGGCGGGACAGCAGCGGGTGGGCGCAGAAGCGACCGTCGCGCACGCCGATGCCGTGCTCGGCCGAGAGGTAGGCGGCGACCTGCCCGGGCTCGAAGCCGTCGATGGTGAAGGCGACAATGCCGACGGCGTCGGTGCTGTCCCGGAAGATGCGCAGGAACTTCACGCCCGGAACGGTTTTCAGACCGTAGCGCAGGCGATGGGTGAGGTACTGCTCGTGCTCGAGCACGGTGGCCTCGTCCAGTCCGGCGAGGGTGTCGCAGGCCGCGGCCAGGGCGGCCACGCCGAGCACATTGGGGGAGCCGGCCTCGTGGCGCTGCGGGGCGGGCGCCCAGTCGGCGCCGTCGGCGGTCACCGAGCGCACCGCGCCGCCGCCGGCCAGATACGGCTCGGCGGCATCGAGCCAGTCGCGGCGGCCGACCAGCACGCCCGCGCCGAAGGGGGCGTAGGCCTTGTGGCCGGAGAAGGCCAGGTAGTCGATGCCGGTGGTCTTCAGGTCGATGCGGCGGTGCGGGGCCAGTTGGGCGGCGTCGACCAGGATGCGGGTGCCGCACTGGTGCGCGATCCAGGCCAGGCGCTCCAGCGGGAGCAGTTCACCGGTCACATTCGAGGCGCCCGTAATGGCCAGCAGCGCAGCGGGTTTGCTGCACAGTTCGGCCACGATGCGCTGGATGGTCTCCTCGATGGTGTCGGCAATGGGCACCACGCGGCGGCCGTGGCGGGTCCACGGCAGGAAGTTGGCGTGGTGTTCCACGTCCAGGACCACGGTGTCGCCGGGCACGCAGGAGGCGAGCAGGTTCAGCGAATCGGTGGTGTTGCGGGTGAAGACCACGACCTGATCGTCGGCGGCATTGAGGAAGCGGGCGACCGAACCGCGGGCGGATTCGTAGCAGTCGGTTGAGATGCGCGAGGCGTAGCCGGCGCCGCGGTGCACGCTGGCGTAGGTCGGCAGCAGTTCGGCGATCCGGTCGGTGACCTGCTGCAGGGCGGGTGCGCTGGCGGCGTAGTCGAAGTTGGCGTAGCGAATGGTCCCGCCCTGCACGAGGGGCACCTGGAGGTCACAGCCGGAGACGGTGGCGAGAGCGGCACAGGTCTGGTCGGCGAAAGCAGTCATCACGAAATCCCATCGGGCCAGGGACACGCGATCGAATGATCGAGAGTCCGCGCTTGCCGCGCCCGGTTTTGGGCTGCGGCCTGGTCGTCACCCGGAGCACCCCACCGCGGAGGAGGGTTGCCGACCAGCTAGCCGGGGCTTTGCGCTGGTACTCATGACCTGGTTTGAGAGGTTGGCAGACGGCCGGGAGCCTTGTCAACCCCGTCCGGAAAATCATCCGAAAGTTGGATCGCCGGGACCGCAAAGTTCGAATCGCGAGATCGTTGCTGACGCGTACAGTCGATGGGGAAGTTAGGGTAGCCATACTTCGGCGGTTCCGGAGTTGATCACGAGAGGTTGTTAGACCATGTCTGCGCAGGCCAACACCACCGACACCGGCACGCCGTTCTCGACCCTCATCCGCACCGCGACCGAGCGGCAGCACGAAGAGGCCGAACACTCCACCTTCATGCGCGACATGCTCGGCGGCGCACTCGGAGTCGAGGCCTTCTACCGCTACACCGCGCAGCTGTGGTTCGTCTACGCCGCCCTGGAGAAGCATTCCGCCGAGCTCGCCGGGAATCCGGTCGCGGGGCCGTTCATCCGGCCGGAACTGGCCCGCCTGCAGTCCCTGGAAGCCGATCTGGCCCACCTGGGCGGGGCGAACTGGCGCGATGAGCTGACCGCGCTGCCGTCCACCGCCGCCTACGCCGCCCGCATCGAGGAGTGCGCGCGCAGCTTCCCGGCCGGATACGTGGCCCACCACTACACCCGCTACCTGGGCGATCTTTCCGGCGGCCAGGTCATTCGCGGGACCGCCGAGAAGCTGTGGGACCTGCCCAAGAAGGGCGACGGCGTGCGGTTCTACGTCTTCGACGGCATCTCGAATCCCGCTGCGTTCAAACGCGAATACCGCGAGCAGCTCGATCAGCTGCCGGTCGGCGGTCCCGAGGTCGAGCAGGTGCTCGATGAGGCGCGGCTGGCGTTCACGCTGAACACCGAGGTGTTCCGCGAGCTGGGCGCGGAGTTCGCCGCCTAATTCCCTTGCCCCGGCGGCGGCGGTGCGCTGCCATGGAGGGGTGAGCCTTCCGCTGCTGCTGAGCTTTATCGGGCTGTGCCTGGTGCTGTCGCTGACGCCCGGGCCGGATTCTTTTCTGGTGCTGCGGTTTTCGATTATCGGGCGACGACCGGCGGTGGCCGCGGCGATCGGGTCGGCGCTGGGCGGGATCGTCTGGGCGGTGGTGGTGGCCGCCGGGGTGGCGGCGCTGCTGGAGCAGTCGGCCACGGCCTATCGGGCCTTGAAGGTGGTCGGTGGAATCTACCTGGTGTACTTGGGGATTCGCGCGTTTCTGGAGTATCGCCGCAATCGGGGCGCCCGGGCGGCGGAGCTCGCCGTCGATGCGCCGCGGGCCGGCGTCACCGTTCGCTCGGCATTCGCTGCGGGATTGCTGTCGTGCATTTTCAATCCGAAGGTGGGGTTGTTCTACCTCGCGGTGCTGCCGCAGTTCCTGACCGAGGTGACCTTCGCGAACACCCTCGCGCTGGGCGCCATCGAAGCCGCGATCGCCGCGGTCGAAATGGTGCTGCTGGCGGTGGCGGCCTCGCGGGCGGTGACGCTGCTGCGCAGCCCGCGGGTGCGGGATCGGCTGGAACAGCTCAGCGCCGGAATCCTGGCGGCGCTGGGTATCGGGACCGTGTCCTCCGCGGCCTGATCCGGAGGGGATTCAGTCGGAGATCTCGGCGCGGTGGTAGGCGCCGTTGTAGTAGACCAGCGGTCCGGCCGACGGCGCGTCCTCGGTGTTGTCGTGCACCCGGGTGACCAGGCCGACCACCAGGGTGTGGTCGCCGATGGGGATGAGCTGATGGACCGTGGCGCGCACCCAGATCGGGGTGCCGTGCAGGACCGGTTCCCCGGTGTCCAAGGTGGTCCACAGCGATCGATCGCTGAACCGCTCCTCCGCGGCCTTGCTGAACCGCTGAGCCAGATGCTTCTGATGCTCGCCCAGGAAGTGCACGACCAGCGATTCGGCCCGCAGCATGGCGGCGATGCTCGACGAGGTCTCGGCGATATTGAACGAGATGAACGGCGGTTCCGCCGAGAGCGAGGCGAACGAGGTGGCGGTGAAGCCGATCGGCCCGTCCGCGGAGTTCAGCGTGACGATGGTGACGCCGGCCGGATAGTGCCGCATGGCGGCCCGATATTGCTGCGCGGTGATACCGCTCAGATCGTCGGGCACATGTAGCTCGGCGCCGGGCGTCGCAGAATCGCTCACGTTTCGAACCTACGTGTCCGGGTGCCGGGTTTATTCCCCACTGTGCGAAATCGCTCAATCCATATCGATGGCCAGGCCCGCGGTGATCCGGACCAGCTCGCCGAAAGTGGTGCGGAAGAGCGTGTTCGGATGTCCGCCCGCCGCCCACAACTCGGTATGCCGCGACAGCGCGGTGTCGATATAGGTCGGCAGGTTGACCGGATGCCCGACCGGGGCGACGCCGCCGATGGGCTGGCCGGTCAGCTCGCGCACCATGGCGGCGGTGGCGCGGGTGAGCCTGCCCTCCAGGCGGCGGCCGGTGCGTTCCAGGTGCACCTGGTGCTCGCCGGAGACGAGCAGCAGCACCGGATCCTCGTCGAGCAGGAAGACCAGGGATTTGGTGATCGCGCCGACGGGCACGTTCAGAGCCTGGGCGGCCTCGGCCGCGGTGTGGGTTGGTTGCGGCTGGGTGATGATCACGCCGTGGTGGCCGCGCGCGATGAGCGTGTCCGAAACCTTGGCGGCGACGGGTGGCAGGGACCTGCGCATGGCACCAGGGTAGAGCGATTGCGGTGGATGCGCGGGGTGGGTTTCACGGTGCGGCCGCGAGGTAGCTGGAAACCGGTGCGGCGCATCGGATTCAGCACGGGATTCACACCGCCCGCCCGGGCCGCCCGCACCCCCGATACGCTGGACCGATGACCGATTGGAAGGCTTTCGAGGTCGAAAGCAAGGACCACATCGCCCAGGTGACGCTGACCGGTCCCGGCAAGGGAAATGTCATGGGCCCGGACTTCTGGCGTGAGCTGCCGCTCATCTTCCGGGAGCTCGACGCCGATCCCGAGGTCCGCGCCATCGTGCTCACCGGCGCGGGCAAGCACTTCTCCTACGGGCTCGATCTGCCGGCCATGAGCCCCCTGTTCGGGCCGCTGCTGAGCGGGCCCGCGCTCGCCGGGCCGCGCACCGACTTCCTGCGGCATGTGCGGGAGATGCAGGACTCGGTCACCGCGGTGGCGGACTGCCGCAAGCCGGTGATCGCGGCGGTGTCCGGGTGGTGCATCGGCGGCGGGCTGGATCTCATTGCGGCCGCCGATATCCGGCTGGCCAGTGCCGACGCCAAGTTCAGCCTGCGCGAGGCGAAGGTCGCCATTGTCGCCGACATCGGTTCGCTGCACCGGTTGCCCGGGATTATCGGCGAGGGGCATCTGCGCGAGCTCGCCTACACCGGCAAGGACATCGACGCCGCGCGGGCCGAGAAGATCGGGCTGATCAACGACGTCTACGCCGATCAGGAAGCGGTGCTGGACGCGGCGCACGCGCTGGCGCGGGAGATCGCGGAGAACCCGCCGCTGGTGGTGCAGGGCATCAAGGATGTGCTGGATCAGCCGAAGGCGGGCAAGGTCGCCGACGGGCTGCGGTACGTGTCGGCCTGGAATGCGGCATTCCTGCCCTCCGAGGACATCACCGAGGCGATCCAGGCGGTCTTCGAGAAGCGCAAGCCGGACTTCAAGGGGAAATAACAACTCTCGTGGCTCTCAGGGGCTTCCCCTGAAACCCCTTCGCCATACAGGGGCTCCCCTGCGACCTTCTCCGAAAAGGGACTACGGGCCTCCGGTTTCCCGCCTATCGTGAGGGCGGGGGCTGGAGGTCCGCTATGGCTACATCAGACGTGCGTGAGTCCGCTTCGGGTGAAGGGGGTTTCACGCATCGGCAGATCATGGTGATCCTGAGCGGGCTGCTGCTGGGGATTCTGCTGGCGGCGCTGGATCAGACCATTGTGTCGACGGCCATCCGGACCATTGCCGATGATCTCGACGGGTACGCGCTGCAAGCCTGGGCGACGACCGCGTATCTGATCACGGCCACGCTGGCCACGCCGCTGTACGGGAAACTCTCGGATATGTACGGGCGCAAGCCCTTCTATCTGGCGGCGATTTCGATATTCCTGCTCGGGTCGCTGCTGTGCACGTTCTCGCAGTCGATGTACGAGCTGGCGGCCTTCCGGGCGGTGCAGGGGCTGGGCGCGGGCGGGCTCATGTCGCTGGCGCTCACGATCATCGGGGATATCGTCAGTCCGCGCGAAAGAGCCCGCTATCAAGGCTATTTCCTCGCCGTATTCGGAACTTCGAGTGTGGTCGGGCCGGTGCTGGGCGGATTGTTCTCGGGGCAGCAGAGCATTCTGGGCATTGCCGGATGGCGGTGGGTGTTCCTGGTCAATGTTCCGATCGGGCTGTTCACGCTGCTGGTGGTGACGCGGGTGCTGCGGCTGCCGGCGCGGGAGCGATCACGCGGTCGTGTCGACTATTGGGGTGCGCTGGTCCTGATCATCGGACTCACCCCGCTGCTCATCGTGGCCGAGCAGGGTCGCGAATGGGGTTGGGGCAGTACGAAGTCCGTGATCTGCTACGTGATCGGCGCGGTCGGTGTGGCCGGATTCGTGGCGGTGGAGGCGGCATTGGGGGATGCCGCGCTGATTCCCTTGCGCATCTTCGCCAATCGTACCTTCGCGCTGGGTGTGGTCATTTCCTTCGTGGTGGGCGCGGGCATGTTCGGCGGAATCCTGTTGCTGCCGCAGTATTTGCAGGTGGTGCGGGGTTCCAGCCCCATGCTGGGCGGCCTGCAGATGATCCCCATGGTGTTCGGCATCATGATCGGCTCGGTGTTCTCGGGCCAATTGATCTCGCGCACCGGGCATTACCGGATCTTCACGATTCTGGGCGCGGCGCTGGTGACGCTGGGGCTGTTCCTGCTGCACTATCTGCGCTTCGACACCGAATTCTGGATCGTGGCGCTGTTCATGATGTGTGTCGGCTTCGGGCTGGGAAATCTCATGCAGCCGTTGATTCTGGCCTTGCAGAATGCGTTGCCGCCCAAGGATATGGGCGTTTCGACGGCCGCCGCGACCTTCTTCCGGCAGATCGGCGGGACGCTGGGTGCGGCGGTATTCCTGTCGATCCTGTTCGCGCGGCTGGTTCCGGATATCCGGGACGAACTGGCCGCGACGGGCCGCGACACCTCCGGCGTCGAGCGCGTGCTCAGCGACAGTTCGATTGTGCAGCAATTGGATCCGGCGCTCGCACGGCCGTTCCAGGTGGGATTCGCGGAATCGCTGTCGACGGTGTTCCTGACGACCTCCGCGGTCACCTTGGTCGCGCTGGTGCTCGTCCTGTTCTGGCGAGAAGTTCCGCTGCGCACCACCGCCGGATTGTCGGCCCCCGAATGACGACAGTGGGGGCGCGGTAATCCGCGCCCCCACAATGCCTTCGGACCTGCCTCAGTGGCCGCCCTGCTCCTTCAGCCGGGCGTAGGCCTCGGTGACCAGGCTCTCGGCCTTCTCGCGGCCCTCCCAGCCCTCGACCTTGACCCACTTGCCGGGCTCCAGGTCCTTGTACCGCTCGAAGAAGTGCGCGATCTCCTTGCGCTGGAATTCCGGGATGTCCTCGACGTCCTGGATGTGGTTCCAGCGCTTGTCGCCGGCGGGCACCGCGACGAGCTTCTCGTCGGTGCCGGCCTCATCGCTCATGATGAGCACGCCGACCGGGCGGGCCTCGACCAGCACGCCCGGGAACACGGGCTCGGGCAGCAGCACCATGCAATCGAGCGGATCGCCGTCGCCGCCCAGGGTGTCCTCGATGTAGCCGTAGTCGGCCGGGTACATCATCGGCGTGTACAGGTAGCGGTCCAGCCGCACGCGTCCGGTCTTGTGATCTACCTCGTACTTGTTGCGCTGACCCCGGGGGATCTCGATGGTGACGTCGAACTCCACGTCATCTCCTTCTTCGGTGGGCGGTATGGCTGCCGACTCGCCAGCTCGTTCGGGGGAACGACTGCGCAACGAGGATAGTGTGGTCGGGGGTCGTGTGGGTGCGGCAGGGACTTCTCGGGCAATACCGAACCACGGGTATCAGGGAGTAGCGGCAGGTGGCAGGTCGGAACAAACAGAACATCGGTGGGCTGGAGGCCAAGCGCCGTCGCAGAACCTGGATCGTGGTGTCATCGGCGCTGGTCGTGGTGTTGGTGGCGGCCGCGGCCGTGGTGTTGACGGTGAAACCGTGGACGGAGGAGTTCCGCCACGGTGGCTTGACCATTGCCGCCCCGCCCTCGCCGGTGCGGGTCTTGCCGCAGGTCGCGCCCGCGCCGACGAACGGGCCCGCGCCCACGGCCGCCGGGCTGACCGCGGCGCTCGCGGCGGTGGTCGCCAATCCGGATCTGGGCGTGTTCGCCGCGCAGGTGTCCGATGCCGATACCGGCGAGGTGCTGTGGGGTCACGACGCGGACAAGGCGATGATCCCGGCGTCGACCGCGAAGATCCTCACCACCGCCGCCGCCCTGCTGGCGCTGCCCGCCGATCACCGGGTGACCACCAAGGTGGTGACGGGCGGCGCGGCGAACGAGCTCGTACTGGTGGGCGGCGGCGATCCCACGCTGACCGCGCAGCCGGACGGCAAGGGCTATTACCCGGACGGGCCGAAACTTTCGGATCTGGTGGCGCAGATCAAGGCGTCCGGACGGACCGCCGACACCATCGTGGTGGACGTCTCCGCGTACACGGGGCCGACCATGGCGCAGGGCTGGCTGACCGAGGACATCGCCGGCGGTTCCATCGCGCCCATCGAACCGGTCATGATCGACGGCGGGCGGCTGGAGCCGCTGGTGGAGTACTCCCCGCGCACCCCGACCCCGGCACTGGACGCGGGCAAGGCCCTGGCCACCGCGCTGGGGCTGGACCCGAATCGGGTGCGGCTGGGCACCGCTCCGGCCGGCGCCACCCAGGTCGCGGCCGTGCGTTCCGCGCCGCTGCGAGACCGGTTGCGGGACATGATGGTCCACTCCGACGATGTGCTGGCCGAGACCATCGGCCGCGAAATCGCCGCCGCCGCAGGCGCGGAGCGGTCCTTCACCGGGACGGTCACCGGCATGACCACGACCCTGCAGGCCGCCGGTTTCGACCTGACCGGAACCACGCTGCACGACGCGGGCGGGCTCTCGGTGGACGACAAGATCACGCCAAGCCTGCTCGACAGGATCGTCACCGTCGCGGCGCTGCCGACTTCGCCCTTCAATCAGAGCAATCCGGCCGGGGACGGCGCGGCCGAGGCCGCACCCGCACCGCTGGCGGCGCTGCTCGACTACCTCCCGGTCGCCGGCGCCACCGGCTCCCTGTCCGACCGCTACACCGTGCGCGATCGCGCCGCCGCGGGCTGGGTTCGCGCCAAGACCGGAACTCTGGACGTGGCAAGCTCGTTGGTGGGGTATGTGCTGGACCGCGATGGGCGCGTACTCACTTTCGCGTTGATGTCGAACGATCGCCTGCCCGGCCTGAGCCGCCCGGCATTGGACGCCATCGCCGCCACACTGCGTAATTGCGGATGCTCCTGACGGGTGGATGACTATGACCGGACCCGAACACCATTCGGCCGACGCCGACCGCGCGGGAAACGGCGTCGCTCAGACCGGTGAGGTGCTGCTGACCGGCGAGCCGGCGCCCGAGCACCGTTCCGGGCTGGCCGGTTCCGTGGACTGGGCCCTCGCCGCGCGCACCGGCGCGGCGCTGGTGCCGGCCGGGCCGCGCACCACCAGACAGGCCGCCGAACAGGCCGTGCTGGAACTCGCCGCCGCCTCGGTGCGCGCGGAGGGGCCGGTGCGGGAGGTGAGCGGGCTGATCGACGGCTCCGTGGTGCCCGATGCCCGAATCGTGGACCGGCCCGGCTGGATTCGGGCCGCTGCCGACTCCATGGCGCAGCTCACCGGGACCGGCGTCGACGCCGGTGCGAAGGGCAAGCTCCTGGGCAAGCCGGCCGGGGTGCAGGCGGGGGCCATGCTGGCCTTCCTGTCCACGGCCATCCTCGGCCAGTACGACCCGTTCAGCGGGCCCGACGGCACGCTGCTGCTGGTCGCGCCCAACATCATGGCGGTGGAGCGCGCACTCGGCGTGCCGCCCAGCGATTTCCGGCTCTGGGTCTGCCTGCACGAGGTGACCCACCGGGTGCAGTTCTCCTCCGCGCCCTGGCTGGCCGAGTACATGCGGGAGAACGTGGAGGTGCTCGGCGCGGCCGGGGACGAGCCCATCGCCGATATGCTCGAGCGCCTGCTGGAGGCGGTGCGCGAGCGCCGCCGCGGGGTGGAGGATCCGGCGGGCGGGGTCATCGGGCTGCTGCGCGCCACCCAGGCCGAACCGCAGCGGCAGGCGCTGGACAATCTGCTCATGCTCGGCACGCTGCTGGAGGGCCATGCCGACCATGTGATGGATGCCGTGGGCCCGGCCGTGGTGCCCTCGGTCGCGCGCATTCGCGCGGCCTTCGATCAGCGGCGCAAGCGGCCCGGCAATCCGCTGCAGCGCCTACTACGCGCGCTGCTGGGCATGGATGCCAAGGTCCAGCAGTATGTGCGCGGCAAGGCCTTCGTCGACGAGGCGGTCAATACCGTCGGCATGGAACGGTTCAACGCGGTGTGGACCAATCCCGAAACCCTGCCCCGCACAGACGAGATCAGCGATCCGCAGCGCTGGGTCACCCGCGTGCTGGGCTGAGCCGGGCGCGGAAACCGGCCGAGCCGAGTCGGGCCGGCCGCGGGCGCGTGCAACGATCGGGGGCGTGAACGATCGGCCCCGGCTGCCCGAGACGCGCGCCGCCCTGGAGATGCGGCACGCCCTGCGGGAGTGGCTGGCCGCGTACACGCCCGGCGGCGAGGTCGCGGTCGCGCTGTCCGGCGGCGCGGACTCCCTGGCTCTGACGGCCGCCGCCGTGGTCGAGGCCGAAGCGGTGGACGCGCTGGTGGTGGATCACGGATTGCAGGCGGGCTCGGCCGCGGTGGCGGCGGAGGCGGCCGCGACGGCCATCGCATTGGGCTGCCGGTCGGCCCGGGTGCTGTCGGTCGAGGTCGGGCGCGCGGGCGGGCTGGAGGCCGCGGCGCGGCGGGCCCGGTACGCGGCGCTGGACGCGGCCCGCGACGGCTTGCCCGTGCTGCTCGGGCACACCCTCGACGATCAGGCCGAGACCGTGCTGCTCGGTTTGGCGCGGGGGTCGGGCGGTCGCTCGATCCAGGGCATGCCGGAGTACGCCGAACCGTGGGGGCGGCCGCTGCTGGGCGTGCGGCGGCCGGTGACGCGGGCCCTGTGCGCGGATCTCGGGGTGACGCCGCACGAGGATCCGCACAACAGCGCACCGGAGTTCACCCGGGTGCGGCTGCGCACCGAGGCGCTGCCATTGCTGGAAGATGTCCTGGGCGGTGGCGTCGCCGCCGCGCTGGCGCGCACGGCCGCCCATTTGCAAGAGGACGGCGCGGTGCTGGACACGCTCGCCGCGGAGTTGCTGGCCGCGGCGCTGGACGGCGAAACGCTGTCGCTCGAGACGCTCGCCACTGCCCCGCCCGCACTCCGCCGCCGCGTCGTTCGCGCCTGGTTGCTGGAACGTGGCGCAAAATCATTGACGGACAATAATTTACGGGCCGTCGACGCGCTGATCACGAATTGGCGGGGTCAGGGCGGGGTGGCCGTGGGTGGTTTGCCCGATGGGACCAGGTTGGTTGCCGCGCGTGAACATGGCAGGCTCATACTGGGCTCGGACCAGAGCGAATCCGATTCGGATAGACATCATCACTGAAGGGAAACCAGCGGACGTGTACGGGGACGACATCGCGTCGGTGCTGATCAGCGAGGACGAAATCGCGGAAAAGATCGACGAGATCGCGGACCTCGTCGCCAAGCGGTATCCCGCTGACGCCCCCGAAGGCGACCTGCTGCTGGTGGGTGTGCTCAAGGGCGCCATCTTCTTCATGACCGACCTGGCCAAGCGGCTCACCATCCCGACGCAGATGGAGTTCATGGCGGTCTCTTCCTACGGTTCCTCCACCTCGTCCTCGGGCGTGGTGCGCATCATGAAGGACCTGGACAAGGACATCGCCGGCCGCAATGTGCTGATCGTCGAGGACATCATCGACTCCGGTCTCACGCTGTCGTGGCTGCTGCGCAATCTGAAGAGCCGCAACCCCGCCTCGCTCGAGGTCGTGACGCTGCTGCGCAAGCCCGATGCGCTGCGCACGCACGTGGACGTCATGCACGTGGGCTTCGACATTCCGAACGAGTTCGTGGTCGGCTACGGGCTCGACTACGCCGAGCGCTATCGCGATCTGCCCTACATCGGCACCTTGGACCCGAAGGTCTACGGGGGCAAATAAGCCTCGGGGGAGCCGCGCGCGGACCCAATCGCGAGCGGTTTTAAGCCTCATGTGACGAAACTCACCTCACCGGGTTTACGGCGACGTCGTGAGCCCGTGCCGGTTGTTGCTGGACGGCCGCGGGCCGTCCGGGCCGCTTTTCGGGCGGGGCGGCGTGGCGGAGGTAACTGCTGGTCACCTGTCCGCATAGCTGGCCGGGCATTGATCTTCGTCGAATGGCCAGGAATTCGCGGGTCCGGTTAACAGCATGTTTCGCGGGCGGATTATGCTGTCTGTAACAAACCTGACGGCTGTTTTCTGATCTGATCGCAAACTTTTGGGTCGGATACGGCTGGAAAATCAAGACCGATTCTGATAGCAAGGGGCTATGGACCCGCATTTGCGCGACCTGCGGTATTTCGTCGCCGTCGCTGAGGAACTGCACTTCACCAACGCCGCCCAGCGGCTGCACATCGCACAACCCACCCTGTCGCGGCAGATTCGTCAGCTGGAACGCCAGCTCGACGTGGTCCTGTTCGACCGTAACCAGCGCAGCGTCGCCCTCACCGTCGCCGGTAAGGAACTGCTCGAAGGCGCTCGCAAGATCCTGGAGCTGTGGGAGGTGACCAATGTCGCCCTGCAGGAGGCCGGCGAGGTGCTGCGCGTCGGCATCCAGTCCTCCATCGGGCGCGGCCTGATCACCGACCTGGAGAGCGCCAGCGGCCATCGGCTCGCCCTGCACTCCGCGTCCTGGACCGATCCCTCCAGCGGGCTGGCCGGCCGGCAGGCCGACCTCGCCCTCATGTGGCTGCCGGTGCCCGACACCAGCCGCTACCGGTGGCAGGTGCTGCGCACCGAGCCGCGCTGGGTGCTGCTGCCGGAGAACCACGCGCTCGCCGGGCAGGAGACCATCGACTTCGCCGACCTCGCCGATGAGCCGTTCATCGCCATGCCCGCCGAAGCCGGTGCGGCACGCGACTTCTGGCTCGGCGCGGACGCCCGCGGCGGCCGTCAGGCCCGCATCGGCGCGGAAGCGGCCACGGCGGAGGAGCGTCTCGAGGCCGTCAGCCTCGGCCTCGGCGTGTGCCTGCTCGCCGAGAACAATGTGCCCATGTACCGCTGGCCCGGCCTGACCGCCCGCCCGGTCACCGGCCTGCCGCCGTGCGAGCTCGCGGTGGCCTGGCGCGCCGACGACGATCGACCGACCATCATCGAGTTCGCCGCACGCGTACTCGAAGGCGGCTTCGCCGATCGGGAACCGGTCGTCGCCGCACAGTAGGAACGCACAGGGCAGCGGCGGTGAGTCGGAGGCAGCGCCGCTGCCCAACTCCCGGGGCTCGCAGGGGCTTCGCCCCCGAACCCCCAGGCGATACTCGGGGCTTCGCCCCCAACCCGTGGAACCGGGTCGTCATTCGGTGACGACCCGGTTTCTTATTGTCCGGAGGTCGATCAGGGGGCCGTGCGTTTCCAGGGCTGGGCGGTTTCGAGCTGCGCGGCCAGGCGCAGCAGGGTGGATTCGCTGCCGGGGGGACCCGCCAGTTGCGCGGCGACCGGCATGCCGGTGCGCGGGTGGATGCCCATGGGGACGGAGATGGCGGGCCAGCCGACCAGGTTCCACAGCGGGGTGAAGGGAGAGAAGCGCACGTTCGCAATGACATTGGCGAGCCAGGGGCGGGTGTGCCAGTTGCGGGCGCGGGGCGGGGCGGTGGCCAGGGTGGGGGTGATGACCACGTCGTAGCGTTCGAAGTAGTCGAGCAGGCGGGCCTCGATGCGATCGACCTGGCCGGAACGCACCAGCCCGGTCTTCAGGACCGCCCGGCCCAGGGCCGCGTGGGTGCGGGTGCGCGGTTGCAGGCGTTCGGGATGCGGGACGGTGGCGGCCTCGCGGGCGGCATTGGCCAGCCAGCGCAGGGCCAGGGCGAAAGTCGTGCCCTGATAAGGGAGTTCGGCCACGGCAACGGCGTGACCGGCGCCCGCGGCGAGGGAGGCGGCCTTGCGGGCGGCGGCGGTCCAGGCGCGGTCGACGCGGGCGAAGGGGACCGGTGCGGCGGCGGCCAGGCCGATGCGCAGGGCGGGCGGGGTTTCCAGTTCGGCCAGGGCGGGGCGGTCGGCCATGACCGACAGCACCAGCGCGGCATCGGCGACAGTCGTTGCCAGGACGCCGTTTTCGGTCATGCCGCCCCAGGAGTCGACGCCGACCTCGGCGGGCACCAGGCCCCGGCCGGGCTTGAGGCCGACCACGCCGCAGCAGGCGGCCGGAATGCGGACCGAGCCGAGGCCGTCATTGCCGTGCGCGACGGGGACCAGGCCCGCGCCGACGGCGGCGCCGGAGCCGCCGGAGGAACCGCCGGAGCCGAAACGGGGATTCCACGGGCTGCGGGTAATGCGCTCCGGGGAGTCGGTGGCGCCCCACAGGCCGAATTCGGGAACGGTGGTGAGGCCGACGACGACCGCGCCGGCCGAGCGTAGTCGGCGCACGACCGGATGGTCGGTCTCGGCGGGCAGATTCGAGCCCGCCAGCGAACCGCCGCGGGTGACCTCGCCGGCGACGTCGATATTGTTCTTCACCGCGATCGGCACGCCCGCCAGCGGCAGCATGTCCAGATCCGCGCGCTCGGCCACCGCGCGCGCCTCGGCGCGGGCGGCGTCGACGCGAAGCAGGCTGAACGCGTTGACTTTCCGGTCCCGCGACCGGATCCGCTCGATGGCGCCCTCCACCAGATCGCCCGGTGTGCGCAGGCCCTCGCGCACGGCGGCGGCGATACCGGCCGCGGTGCTCTCGTCTACCGGGGAGCCGGATTCGGCCTGCCGGTCGGCGCTCGCCGTCTCGGGGACGGCCGGGTTGGCCGTCTCGCTGGGATTGCTTGCCGTGTCGTCTGTGCTCACCACTACCTCGTTCACCGCCGCGGTGCCGTCCGCCAGTGCGGTGCCCTCGTCGTACATGCTGGTTTTCCCCCGTCGCCTCGTGTCGAAATCGGGTGATCCGCTGTTGAGCCGCAAGTTATCATTCCCGCAATTGCTCGGGGATGATGGTGTCGGGTGTGGCGGATTTTATCCGCGACATCCATCGACAGTACGGATTCGACGGTATCCGTGCCGAGCCACGATGGGTGCGGACATGGCTTCTGGTGCCGACCACCGCTCCGGCCGATATTCGGCTGGAACGGAATTCAATGTGGTTGCCGCGTTCACGGCGGCCTGGGATACCGGCTCCGCGCCGCCGCAGATCGCCGACTTCCTGCCCGATGCCGCCGCGCTGCGCCGCGGTGCGCTGGTGGAGCTCATTCGCGTCGATATGCGGCACCGTTGGCTGGGCGGATCCGGGTTGCCGCCGGGCCGGACGCAGGCGCCCAAGCGTCTGACCGAATACTGTTCCGAATTCCCCGAACTCACCGTCGGCGACCTGCCCCCGGGACTGGTCTACGAGGAGTTCGTCATCCGCCGGCACAGCGGGGAGCGGGTGGATCCGCGCGACTATGTGCGCGAATTCCCGGATCAGGCCACCGAGCTGCGGGAGCTGCTCAATGCCGATGACGAGGACCAGAGCACCCGGCGGTCGGTGCTGGAGGATTCCACGCGGCCCGGATTCGAGGAGTCCACGCGCGCCGGATCGCCGCTCGACGAATCCACGCGTGCGGCCTTCGCGCCGAATGGTCTGACCCAACCAGATTTCACACTCGACGATTCCACCCGCGCCGGCGCCCCGCCCGACGAATCGACCCGGCCCGGGATCGACCTCGACAGCGACAGCACCCGCGTCCCCGATCCCGGCGAGCTGACCCAGGCCGACCTCGGCGAACTCACCGGGACCGCCCCGGACGCGGCCCGCGCCACCAGCGGGATCAGCGCCCCGGAGACCACCGAACTGCTCGACCGCATCGAAATCGGCCAGCGCATCGACGATTTCGATCTGCTCACCAGTCTCGGCAGCGGCGCCTTCGCGCGGGTGTTCCTGGCCCGGCAGCGGTCGCTGCAGCGCCTGGTGGCGGTGAAGATCTCCGCCGATCACGGCACCGAGCCGCAGACGCTGGCCCAGCTCGACCACGACTACATCGTGCGCGTCTTCGATCAGCGGCTGATGTCCGGTGTGCGCACCGAGACCGGGCGGCGGCTGCGCCTGCTGTACATGCAGTTCCTGCCCGGCGGCACCCTGCTGGGCGTGCTGCGCTGGGTGCGCGCCACGCCGTCGGCCGAACGCAGCGGGCAGCTGCTGCTGGACGCGGTGGACGCGGCCATGGAGGAGAAGGGCGAGATCCGGCCCACCGATTCCAGCGTGCGCGCCGAACTGGCCGGGCTGAGCTGGCCGGAAACCGTTGCGTGGCTGGGCCGCCGGCTGGCCGAGGCGCTCGATTACGCGGACGGCCACGGGGTGCTGCACCGCGATGTGAAACCGGCGAATGTGCTGCTCACCGCGGAGGCCGTGCCGAAGCTGGCGGATTTCAATATCAGCTTCAGCCGCAATCTGGACGGCGCCAGCCCGGTCTCCTATTTCGGCGGCTCGCTGTCCTACATGTCGCCGGAGCAGCTGGAGGCCTGCCATCCCGGCAGCACCACCACCGCCGGTGATCTCGACACCCGCGCCGACATCTTCTCCCTGGGCGTGGTGCTGTGGGAATTGCTCACCGGCGCAAAGCCGTTCGACGACACCACGGCCGGTCCGGGCGGGCACGGCGACCGCACCACCCTGGAGGCCATGCTGCACCGCCGCCGCAGCGGCGTGGACGCCGGTGCGCTGGAGCGGGTGCCGCCCGACTGCCCGGCCGCGCTGCGCCGGGTCCTGCTCACCTGCCTGGCCCCCGAGCGCGATCAGCGCTGGAGCAGCGGGTCGGTGCTGGCCAAGCAATTCGAGCTGTGCCTGGACGAGCGGGCCCGCGATCTGGTCGACCCGCCGCCGCACAGCCCGCGAATGCGATTGCGGCGCTGGATGATTCCGCTGGTGACGCTGTTCGTCACGGTGCCGAACGTGATCGCCTCGATCTACAACATCATGCACAACGACACGCTGATCGTGAGCCGGCTCTCCGAACAGGCCATGCGGACCTTCACGCTCACCACGGCCACGGTGAACGGATTGTTCTATCCGATCGGGCTGGCGGTGATCATCTACCTGTGCCGGTACGTGATCACGGTGCCGCGTGGATTGCGCAAGGGCCGCGAGTACGACCCGCGGACCTTGGCGCGCGCCCGCCGCGATGTGCTGCTGTGCGGGGAACGCATTTCGTTCGTGGTGATCTCGGCGTGGGTGCTGGCGGGCATCACCTTCCCGCTCTCGCTGCACCTGGCCACCGGCGATATCGCCCCGCGCGGCATGGTGCACTTCCTGGTCTCGCTGTGGGTCTGCGGCGCCATCGCCACCGCGTACCCGTTCTTCCTGGTCACCTTCTATCTGGTGCGCTGCATCTATCCGATGTTCCTGCGGCACGGCGACATCAGCGCCGACGATGCCGCCTGGCTGCACCGGCTGGGCACCCGCTGCACCGGCTATCTGGCCATCGCGGCCTCGGTGCCGCTGCTGGCGGTGGCGGGGGTGACCTTCCTGCCGCCCGATGACATTCCGCTGGTGATCGTCGCGGTGCGGGTGCTCAGCGTGGGTGGCATCGTGGCGTTCGTGGCGGTGTACATCATGTTCCGGGCGCTCGAGGCGGATCTGCGGGCCCTGGAGCGCGTGGTCGCGCCCGGTCGTTCCGCCCACGCGGACGATGAGCGGCCGGGTATCCGCTTGTGAGCGGCAATCCGATGCACGCGGTCGCCCGATTCGCCGCCGACTGGGAATCCACGCTGCGCGGCGATCGCCCGGAGCCGCCGCCGCTGGACCGCTATGTGCCCGACGGGCGGGACGCGCGCCTGGCGGTGCTGACCGATCTGGTGCGCGTGGATATGCGGCAGCGGTGGCGGCGCGCCGGAATGGAGAAGCGGATCGCGGAGTACCGCACCGAATTTCCCGAAGTCGCTACCAGTCCGGACTTCGTGGACTTGGTGTGCGAGGAGTATGTGGTCCGCAGCCGCTACCGGGTGATCGATGTCGACGCCTTCGCCGTCGAATATCCGGAGGTGGCCGGTGAGCTCCGCGCCCGCTTCGCCGCGGGGGACGACGCGCGCCGGACCCCGCCGCCGAGCCTGCCCGAGGGCATCGGAACCGGCCGCCGCCTCGACGATTTCGATCTGCTCACCGATCTCGGCGGCGGCGCGCACAGTCGCATGTTCCTGGCCCGGCAGCGCTCCATGCAGCGCCTGGTCGCGGTGCGCGTGGAAGCCGGGGCCGACAGCGACGCCCCGACCGTCGCGCAGCTGGACCATCAGTACATCGTGCGGGTGTTCGACCAGCGCCTGATCGCCGATGGCAGCACCGGAAAACCCTTGCGGCTGTTGTACATGCAGTATCTGCCGGGCGGCACCGCCGCGGATGTGCTGGCCCAGCGGCGCGCCCAGCCCGGCCCGGCCTCGATCGCCGTGCTCGGCGGCCGCCTGCTGCTGCGCGCGGTGGACGCGGCCATGGAGGCCCGGGGCGAGATCCGGCCGGCGGATTCCCGGGTGCGCGCCGAGATCGCGGAACTGAGCTGGCCGGAGACCGTGGCCTGGGTGGGGCGGCGGCTGGCGGAGGCGCTCGAGTACGCCGAACGGCACGGCGTGCTGCATCACGATATCCGGCCCGGGAATGTGGTTTTCACCGCCGAGGGCGTGCCGAAGCTGGCGGATTTCGCGCTCGGGCCGCTGTCCTGGGCGGGCGGCCGGCCGACGGGGCGGGCCGAGGATCCGGAGGCGCTGCGCTACCGCTCGCCGGAAGCCCTGGCGGTCATGCTCGATCCCACCGCGCCGCTGCCGGGCGCTCGCGGCGATCTCTACTCGCTGGGCGTGCTGCTGTGGGAGATGCTCACCGGCACAGCGCCATTCGAGGATTCCGCCGGCGATTCCGGTCCCGCGACGGTGGCCGACATGCTGGCGCGCCGCCGCGCCGGGGTGTCCGCGGCGGCGCTGGCCACCCTGCCGGCCGAGACCCCGGCCGCGCTGCGCCGGGTGCTGCTGGAATGCCTGCATCCCGATCCGGACCGGCGCTGGCAGCGGGGCGCGGAACTGGCCGGGCAGCTGGACCTGTGCCTGGATCCGCGCGCCCGCGATCTGGTGGATCCGCCGCGAAAGAGCCTGCGCGCCAGGATGCGCGGCTGGCCGGTGCCCATCGCGGTGGTGTGCGTCGGGCTGCCCAATGCCCTGGCCAGCGTGTACAACATCCGGCTGAACCAGAGCCTCATCGTCGATCGGCTCGCGGCCGCGGACCAGGAGCGGTTCGCGACGGTCGCGCTGGTGAACAATGCCATCACCTTTCCCCTGGCGGCGGCGCTGCTGCTGTGGCTGGCGCGGCGGCCGCTCGCCGTCTCCTACCGGCTGGCCCACGGCCGCCACTACACCGCCGCCGAACTCGCCCGCGCCCGCGCCGACACGCTGCTGATGGGGGAGCGCGCGGTGTGGATCCCTTTCGCCATGTGGCTGCTCGCCGGGGTGGCCTGGCCGGTGGCCCTGTCCCGCTCCGGAGCGGCCTTGCCGCCCAATGCCTTCGGCTACTTCTTCACCGCCCAGGTGGTGTGCGCGGCCATTGCGCTGGCCTATCCGTTCTTCCTGGTCACGGTGTACGCGCTGCGCTCGCTGTACCCGCAGCTGCTGGCCCGCGGCGCGGTCGGGCCGGACGATCGGCGGCAGCTCCTCGCGCTGAGCCGCCGCAGCAACTTCTATCTCGCGGCCGCCGCGTCGGTGCCGCTGCTGGGCGTGGCCACCGCGACCTTCGTGGCGCCGGCCGACCTGGAGCTGGTGATCGGCACGGTGCGCTGGCTCAGCGTCGGCGGTGTGCTCGCCTTCGCGCTCACCTATCAACTGTCCCGGCTCCTGGAGGCCGACCTGCGCGCCCTGGCCCGCGCCATCCCGCAGAGCACGACCACCTGATCGATCAGGCGGGCGCGGAGAACCGCGCCGTATCGGCGAGCACCGTATCGATCGGCGTGGCGGACAGCCCGAAAGTGCTTTCGGTGCGCGTGGAATCGAGGATGGCGGGGTGCTCGAGCGAGTAGTACATCTCGACGACCTCGGCCGCGATCGCATCCTCCGCACCGGCCCAGGCCAGCTCCACCGGCGTCATGGCCGACAGCCGCGGTTCCGGAACATTCGCCACCTTGGCCAGGCGAATGGTCAGCTCCCGCAGTGACATATGGGTGGACGGCACATGCCAGGCCCGGCCCCAGGACCGGTCGTCGCGGGCGACGGTGGCCAGGGTGAGCGCCACATCGTCGAGATACGACCAGCTCTTGAGCACCTCCGGATCGCCGGGATAGGCGGCCGGTGCGCCGGCCACCACTTTCGGCGTCACCAGCAGGTTGTAGAGCGATACGGCATCGCGGCCGAGGAAGTCGGCGGCCCGCACCTCGGTGACGCGGGCCCGGCCCGCCTCGTGCGCGGCCAGCGCGTCCAGCCACATGCGCGCCCGCACAGCGCCTTTCACGGCCCGCGGGGTCATGGGCAGATCCTCGGTCAGGGGTCCGCCGACCGAGCCGTAGCCGTACACATTGGACAGCGAGACGTAATTCGCGCCGGTGCGTTCGGCGGTGGTGAGCAGGCTCGTCGCCATGGGCGGGAACTCGGTCCGCCAGCGATCGTAGGGCGGTGCGCTGCAATTGATCAGAGTTCGCGCACCCGCGGTCAGTTCGGTGAGCCGGTCGGCGTCGGCGGTATCGCCGGCGACTCGTTCGATGAGCGGATGCTCCGGGCCCAGCCCGCGCCGGCTGATCAGCCGCACTCGCTCCCCGGCCGCGGCCAGCAGCAGCGCCGTCCGGCCGCCGGTACTGCCCGCACCGGTGATGACGTGCAAGGACATCTGATTCCTCCTGGATTCGGGGGCCGCTCGCGGCGACCCGGAAACCACTGTGCCCCTGCGGATCGCGCTACAGTAGTGGCCGGAATGCCAGATATCCCAAGGTTCGGGCCATGCACAGAATCGTCGTTCTCGCGGTACCTCCGGTCACCACCTTCGACCTCGCCATCCCGGAATTGGTGTTCCCGGCGGCGCGGGTGGACGGGCAGCCGGTGTACGACGTGGTGGTGTGCACACCGGATCCCGGGATCGTGCCCGGCTACAACGGCCGGTCCGTGCTGGTGGAACTCGGACTGGAGGAGGTGGCCACGGCCGACACGGTCATGGTGACCGGGACCGGGGCGCGGGCCGAGGGCGATGCACGGGTCCTGCGGGTGCTGCGCGAGGCCGCCGCGGCGGGCAAGCGCATCGCCTCCATCTGCACGGGCGCCTTCGTGCTGGCGCAGGCCGGATTGCTCGACGGGCGGCCCGCGACCACGTACTGGCTGTTCTCCGCGGAGATGCGGGAACGCTTCCCGCGGGTGGATCTGCAACCGGATGTGCTGTTCGTGGACGACGGACAGGTCCTCACCGCGGCCGGGCTGGCCGCCGGGCTCGACCTGTGCGTGCACCTGGTGCGCCGCGATCACGGTGCGGCCGTGGCGAATGCGGTCGCGCGGCTGGCGGTGGTCGCGCCCATCCGGCCGGGCGGGCAGGCGCAGTTCATCGAGACGCCGCTGCCGCCGGAGACCGGGACCTCCCTGGCCGGCACCCGCGCCTGGGCGGTCGCGCGCCTCGACCGGCCGCTCACCCTCCAGGATCTGGCCGCCCACGCGCACGTCAGCACGCGCACCCTCACCCGCCGTTTCCGCGCCGAAACCGGTTCCAGCTCACTGCAATGGCTGCTGCACCAGCGCATCGACCGGGCCCGGGAACTGCTCGAGATCACCGGGCTGCCCATGGACGAGGTCGCGCGGCGCTCCGGACTCGGCACCGCGGAATCACTGCGCCAGCATCTGACCCGCCGCGTCGGATTGACACCCAGCGCCTACCGCACCGCCTTCAATCGCCGATGACATCGGCCGCGCCCGCACCGAAACAGGAGGTGAATTCCGTAGGGTAGGGCCGTGACCCGCGGCAGCGTCGAGATATCCCTGGCGGAATTGGCGGCGCGCGTACGCAAGCGCGCCGCGGGGCATACCGGGCGCTTCGTGCTCGGGATCGCCGGGCCGCCCGGCGCCGGGAAGTCGACGCTGGCCCGGGGCGTGCGGGACGAGCTGAATCTGGCGGCCGGAACCGGCATTGCCGAAGTCGCGCCCATGGACGGGTTCCATCTCACCAATGCCCAGTTGCGGGCTGCCGGGAACCTGGTGCGCAAGGGGGAACCGGATACCTTCGATGCGGGCGGCTATGTCGAGCTGCTGCGCACCTTGCGCGCCAGCGCGCCGGGCGTGGAGGTGCCGTGGCCGACCTATGACCGGGAAATCCACGAACCCGTTCCGGGCGGTGTGGTTTTCGATCGGCAGACGATCGTGGTCACCGAGGGCAATTACCTGCTTCTCGACGACGGCGATACGACCGGCTGGTCCGCGGTGCGGCCCCTGCTCGACGAAACCTGGTACCTCGACGTCCCGCGCCCGATCATCGAACAGCGCCTGATCCGCCGTCACATGCGCGGCGGCCGCACCATGGAAGCCGCCAGAACCAAAGTGGCCCAATCCGATCTCCCCAACGCCGGCCTCGTCGAACGCACCCGCACCACCGCCGACCTGGTCCTGCGCAAATCCGGCCGCCACTATCGCATCTGCTGACCGCCGACCCTCCACCATTCCCCGGTCGCGGGGCCGAACGCGTCGCGAGGATCTGCCCATGCCGTGCCGCCGACGACATCGACTGCAGCCGAACGGGTTCGCCCCGACTCAGTGCCGCATCCACTCTCGCGTGCCGATATACCGGCACGAGGCGGCGGCGACTTCGGCGGCGTGGCGCAGAGCGTCGGGGAACGTTTCGCCCGCGGTATGGAAATGGCAGAACGCGCCGTGCAGGATGTCGCCCGCGCCGAGGGTGTCCACAGCTTCGGTGGCCGGTACCGCCACTTCGCCCCGGGCATCGGGCGCGGAGAAGCAAATCGGCCGGGCGCCACGGGTGACGGCTGCCCAGCGTGGTCCGTGTGCGTGCAGGTAGTCCAAGACCGCATCGGGCGAATCGGATTGCGCGCCCGGTGGTGTGAACGCCTCGGAGCAGATGGCGATATCGATGTGCGCCAACAGGTCGGCGTGTACGCTGCGCCAGCGTCCGGCGTCGAGCACCACCGGTACGCCTGCGGCCTGGGCGGCGGCCGCGATGCGCAGGGCGGGCTCTGGGTAGTGACCATCCACCAGAACGATTGCGGCGCTGCCGAGATCGGCCCGCACCGAATCGCCGGAGGTCGCGTCGATACGAGATCCGTCCAGCGACACGATGGTTCGCGTGGCCGCTGCCGTGGCGACGATGATGGAAGACACCGGCGGCTGCTGATCGCCGCCGGGTGTCAGATCGACAATGGCCACGCTGTGCTGTCCCAGGTCGGACCGGATCGGTTCGGCCAGTGTGTTTTTGCCGAGTGCCGTGATCAGCGCCGGGGTGCGGCCGGACAGGAAGGCGTAGGTGACAGCCGCATTGGCGGCCGGTCCGCCCGCGCCCAGGAACAGCTCGGCGGCCTGGGTTTTGGTGTCCTCGACCGGATATCGGTCGACGGCATAGGCGAGGTCGAGGGTCGACAGGCCGACGAAAACCGCAGCGGTGTCATCCATGCTTGCGACCATAGGCAATCGCGGGGATCAGGGCGGCAAGGCGCGGCGCACTCCCGCACCGGCCGGGAGAGCGTGGGGCCGGTGCGGGCGTGCCCGTGGTGCGAACTAGTCGCGCGCGCGGTGTTCGTAGGCCTTGCGGGCGTCGCCGTCGACGTCGTCGAGGAAGGCGGTGCCCGAGCCCAGGGCGCGGCCGAGCGCATCGGCGACGGATTCCGGCAGCAGCCCGAAGACCTGCGCGATGGCGCCCGCCACCGCGGTGACCCGGACCTTCGACCGCGGTTGCGCGATCAGTTTGGCGACGGCGTCCGCGATCTCCTCCGGTTCGGCCGGGCGCAGCAGCTTGGGCGGCGTGACCCCGGATCCCAGTTCGGTTTTCGTCAGCGTCGGCAGCACCGAGGAGAAGTGCAGGCCGGTGCCGCGGTACTCCTCGCGCAGGGTGTCGGTGAAGCCCAGCACCGCGTGCTTGCTGGCGTTGTAGGTGGCCAGGCCCGGGATATGGCTCTCGCCGGCCAGCGAGGCGATATTGATGATGTGGCCGCGGCCGCGCGGGAGCATCCGCGCCAGGGCGAGTTTGGAGCCCAGGATCACGCCGTACACGTTGATGTCCAGAATGCGGCGGGTGATCTGATCCGGCTCGTCGACGACCCGTCCGGTCGGCATGATCCCGGCATTGTTGATCAGCACGTCGATCGGGCCGAGCCGCTGCTCCACCTCGTCCAGGAAATCCTCGAACGACTGGTGATCGGTGACGTCGAGGCGACCGTACACCTCGAATCCCCGTGCGGCGCCGGATTCCTTGACCGTCGCCTCGTCGATATCGCCGATGGCCACCCGGGCCCCGAGCGCCTGCAGCGCCGTACCGGTGGCCAGGCCGATGCCGCGGGCGCCGCCGGTGATCACGACCACCTTGCCGGAGATGGAATGGGAATCGGTCATCGCTTGGTCCCCTTCACGGTCTCGAATACCGACTGCACCGAGAGCCGCCGCAGTCCGCGCGCACCCGCGGCGCGCATGGCCGTCAGGGCGAAGGCCAGTTTGTTGGTGTTGTACGGGAACCAGAGCAGTTCCTTGGTCTGGGTGGGCAGCAGCGGTTTGGTGATGGCCTGCTGCCGGCAGTATTTGCGCACCCCGTTCGGGCCGCCCCAGCGCGCGCCCACCCCGGACAGTCCCCAGCCGCCCATGGGCAGCGCGAAGCTGAACATATTGGAGAACACGTCGTTGATGTTCACCGCGCCCGCATTCAATTGGCGCGCAACGCGTTCGGCGCGATCCTTGTCGCCGCTCCACACCGAGGCGGACAGCCCGTAGATCGAATCATTGGCCAGCCGAACGGCTTCCGCCTCATCGGCCACCTTCATGACCGGCAGGGTGGGCCCGAAGGTCTCCTCGGTCATACAGGTCATGGTGTGGTCCACATCGGCCAGCACGGTCGGCTCGAAGAGCGTGCCCACGCCGGTGCGCTTGCCGCCGGTGAGCACCCGCGCCCCCGCGTCGATGGCCTGCTCGACGTGCTTCTGCACGATCTGCGCCTGGTTCTCGTTGGCCAGCGCGCCCATGTCGTACTTGGGCTCCCGGCCGTCCACGCCCTGGCGCACCTCCTTGACCGCGGCGGTGAGCTTGGTCAGGAACTGCTCGTAGACCGGCGCTTCCACGTACACGCGCTCGATCGAGATGCACACCTGCCCGGCATTGAACATGCCGCCGAAGGCGATACCGTGCGCGGCCCGGTCCAGATCCGCGTCGGCGAGCACGATGGCCGGATCCTTGCCGCCCAGTTCGAGAGAGAACGGCACCATGCGCTCGGTGCAGGCCGCGGCGATCTTGCGGCCGGTGGCGGTGGAACCGGTGAACTGCACGTAGTCGACATTCGAGACCACGGCCGCACCGGTCTCGCCCGCGCCGGTGACCACCTCGAAGACCGGCGGCGCGCCGATCTCACGCCAGCCGCGCGCCAGTTCGACGGCCGAGAGCGGGGTCACCTCGGAGGGTTTCAGGATGACGGCCGCGCCCGCCGCCAGCGCCGGGATGACATCGATGACCGGCATGGCGAGCGGGAAGTTCCAGGGCGTGATGACACCGACCACCGGATAGGGGCGGAACACGGTGGTGAGCGTCTTCACCCGGGCCAGCGGGCTGTGCGGCGAAGGATGTTCGTCGGCAAGGAATTTCGCGGCGCGCCGGGCGTAGTAGCCGGTGAGGTCGATGGAGAAGGCCGGATCGATGAGCGAGTCGACGCGCGCCTTGCCGGTCTCCGACTGCAGCACATCGGCCAGCCGGTCGGTGTTGTCGACCAGCCAGTCCTGCAGTTTCAGCAGCCATTCCTTGCGGCCGTCCGGGCCGATGGCCTCCCATTCGGCCTGATGCGCGCGCAGCACGCGGACCTTCTCGGCGACGGCTTCGGCGGACACGATCGGCACCGTGCCCGCGAGATCACCGGTCGCGGGATTGCGGACCTCGAGCTCGGTGGGGGCGGCGGCCGGTGTCGCGGCGGCTTTCGTGGTGGCGGTCCCGGCGGCCTTGCGGGCCGTGGCTTTCCGGGCCGTGGTTTTGCGGGGTGTGCCCGCGGCGGGTTCGGTATTGGTCACGATGTGCTCTCCCACGTGCGCTTCGTTGCGAACCGGACTGCTGCGCGAGCTGTGTGTCAGCTCACTGAACTATGATCGTGACACAATTCCGGCGGCACATTCTTGGCTCATATGCTCAAGTGTTTCGGTCGGTTTTGTGCTCGGGATACAAATTCGGAGGTCGCTCATGGCCATTACCGCCACCAGTCCGGTGATCCGGCAGTGGATCGCCGACTTCGTCGCCGAAACGCTGCGCACCGAGACCCTCGAGCAGGTGGTCACCCGGCTCGACAATGCGATCATCGCCCGCGTCCCGGAACTGCGCGATCGCGATATGCGCCGCGATCTCGCCGCCAGCACCCGCGCGCACGCCCTGGAAGTGCTCAGCGGGCTCACCCAGGACCGCTTCGAATATCCGGTGCCCGAGCAGGCGCACGCCTTCGCCCGCACCATCGCCCGCCGCGGCCACGATGTCCGCCTGCTGCTGCGGGTCTACCACATCGGGCAGGACGCGGTCGTGGACTACATGGCCGAGGTCATCGATCAGCGGCAGCTGCCGCAGGATATCGAAAGAGCGGTTCTGCTAAGACTTTTCGAGCGCACCACGCGCTGGGTCAGCGCCTCGGTGGAAACACTCACCGACACCTACATGGAGGAGCGCGAACGCGGGCTGCGCGCCGCGCTGAACCAGCGGACCGAGCTGGTGCGGGCGCTGCTGGACGGCGCGGACCTCGATATCGAGCAGGCCTCCGCGCGGCTCGGATACCGGCTCGCGCAGCGGCATCTCGCGCTGGTGCTGTGGACCGACGAGGATGCCGCACCGGCGCGGCCCGACGGCGTGGACGAGGCGGCGGGCCTGCTGGACCGGGTGGTGGCGCGCTGCGCGGCCGCGCTCGGCAATGGCAGCGTGCTCACCGTGCCGTCCGGGGCCTCGGCCCTGTGGGCGTGGATCGGGGTGGACGACGGCGTCGATCCCGCCGCCGTCACCGTGCCGGTGGAAGCGCCCGTGCGCGTCGCGGCCGGGATTCCCGCGGCGCACGCCGCCGGATTCCGCGCCGGTCACCGCGAGGCGGTGGCGGCGCGGCAGGTGGCCGAACGGGCGCGCCCGGGGGCCGCGCGGCTGCTGCACTATCCGGAGGTCGAGGTGGCCTATCTGGCCGGGGCCGACGAGACGGCCATGCGGGCGCTCATCGAGCGGGAACTGGGCGCGCTCACCGCGTCCGACGCGCAGACCGCCCGGCTGCGGGAGACGCTGCACGCGTATCTGCGGGCCCGGCGCAGTCCGGACGCCGCCGCGAAAATGCTCGGCGTACACAAGAACACCGTGCGCTATCGGATTCAGCGCATAGAGGAACTGCTCGGGCACTCCATCGACCAGCGCGGGCCGCGATTGGATATCGCGCTCGACTGCGTGGCCGTCTACGGCGTGTGAGGCTCGGGGCGCGCCGCAGCGATCAGCTCGCGTCCTTGGCCGGCGCGCCGCCGCGCAGCGCCGATTCGGCCGGCGCCGCGCCCCGGCGTTCGGGCAGTTCGGCCAGTAGCGCCGTGGTGGCCGCCGCGATGGCCGCGACCGCTTTGTCCACAGCCGGTTTGGTATCCGTGGTCAAACCCGATACGCCGCCGACTTTGCGCACGTATTCCTGTGCGGCCGCGTAGATTTCCTGCTCCGTGGCCGGTGGCTCCAGACCACGCAGGAGGGTGATGTTCCTACTCATGGCCCAGAGACTAGCGTCCGATTTCATTGTGTGACAGGCCAAGAATCAGGTCTTAACTTTCCCGCCCGAACCCGGTCGCGGGTGTGTGCCGCCACACGCGATCGGCGAATTCTCGGCCACTCCAAGATCGATGAGACAGAATCGAGGTATGCCAGCCCGCGATGTGCCCACGCTGACGACCTTCCCCTACCCGGAGCTCGACCAGCGCGAGGACGACCACTGGTCCGGTGCGCAGGTCTCCGACGACGAATTGCGCGCCCTGTCGCTGGGCGGTTTCTATTCGGCGCGCTGGGACGCCTTCCACGATGCGCTGCTGCTCGGCCCCGAACGCGAGCATCCGCTCGGCGACCGGCGCGAACTCGCCATCGACACGCTGACCGGGGCGTGGGGAATCACCGACGGCACCGAGGCCATGGCATCCATGGAGCAACTCCTCGACGGTATGCACTCACCGCTCTACGCGCTGGTGCATCCGCTGGTGCAGGCCGCCATCAATTCCCCGGAGCGGGACCGTTTCGGCGAACGCGCCGATCGGCACCGGGCCTTCCTGCGGCAGGTGGGTTCCTTCCGCGGGATGGAGAATCCGGAAGCGCTGGTGCGCGATTACGACATTTGGTCGCAAGCCATCAAACTCGGCCTGACCGATCATCTGGTCCGCCCGCTGCCCACCGATATTCAGGCCTGGGATCTGGCGCGCGTGGTGGCGGTCGCGCGGATGGCCTACACCGCCGGCTATATGGAAGCCGAGACCGCGTGGGATTACCTCATGCGCGCATTACCGCTGGCGCAGCGCAAATACCGCAATTGGCGGCAATTCGGCGACGCCTACCTCGCGGGCTGGACCTACTGGCAGGCCTGTGAGGACCTGGCCGAACTCAAATCCGGCGGGGTGGACCGCCGCATGGAACTGCTCCGCTTGTGGATGCGACCGACCAGCCCGTGGCGCCGCATCTCCCTGCAACCCGACGAAGAGTAATCCGGGCCCGGCCGATTCAGTCCGGCAGCGACCGCAGAATTCCGCGACCGTAGCGCTGGAACTGCGCATCGTCCACCATGCCGAGCGAATGCCGCTCCACCAGCAGTTCCCATTCCGAATAGAGCTTGTGCACACCCGGATCGGCGGGCCCGGCGGCCCCATCGGCGGATTCCCGCTGAATGGCGAAATTCAAAGCGCCCGAAACCCGTTCGGTGTCGGCGCGGTCCGCGCCGATGAAATGCCAGGTCAGATTGCCGTCATTGACCTCGACGCCGTATTCGCCCGGCGCCACGCCGGCGGCCGACGCCTCATCGGTGGTGCGCGCCCACAGCAGGGCGGCAATGGGTAGCTCGTGCGCGAAACGCTTGTGCGCGCCGATGGACACGAAGATCAGCCGCGTGGTGGTGACCGCCAGCAGTCCGGTCCCCTTGGCCTGCGGGGGCGCGGCGGTGGCGATGGCGGCTTCCAGCACGTACTCGTCCGGCGTGACATAGCGGTGCAGGGCCGAAATGGCCGGTTTGGCATCGCGTTTGGGGGCCATCCGCCGCACCGCGCGATCCACATCGGCGCGGGTGGGGCCGTTGCGCCCCCATGACGGGGTGGGCGGGTTCAGATCGGGGGCCGCCACATCCAGCCGCTGGGTGGCCAGGATCTGGGAGTTGATCCGCTCGACGATGACCGTCGCGGCGGGCACATCGTGTTCGGCGATGAGCACCGGTAGGGGAGTCCGGTCGGCCGGGACACCGGTGAGCACCGGTGTGGGGTACCGCAGATAGATCTCGATGACGACGGCGTCATCGGCGCGCCGGTTCAACCTGACCTTGAGAAGATCGGAAACCGGTACGTCGAGCACGCGCTCGCCGTCCGTTCCGGGCCGCAGCACCGTCAACCGCCCGTTGCCATGACGCACGATCGCTGTGGGTGTCCGTAGCTCGACTATGTCCATACCCCCTGCGCTCTGTTGTGTCGTCACTCACGATAGGACGACCATGCCATGATTGTGACCACTCGGTCCGACACCTCGGCGATGTCGTCCCGACGTGTTGCCGCAGATGGTTGGGGAACCACCCGCGTTCTTCAGCCGTTTACCTGTTGAACTGCACTAGCTGCCGAACTGCGCGATGTATCGACTAGACCGTACGCGGTAACGTGGCATGTCCGCATCCGTTCACCGGAACCGGACACGCCACGAGGCATCTCGGGCATGACCGGATACACCCCCCGGAAAGGACTGGCCGCCGGCCGACGCTCTATGAACCGCAAGACTGTGTTCCGCAACCTGGCCATAGTCGCGGGCTTCCTGCTCGTGATCTACCTGGTCAGCTACTTCAGCAACGACACGCGCGGCTGGAAGAGCGTCGACACGTCCGTGGCGCTCACCCAGCTCCAGGACAAGGGGAATGTCGACTCCGTTCAGATCGACGACAAAGAACAGCAGCTGCGCATCACGCTGAAGAACGGCAATGATGCGACCGACGGCCAGACCAAGATCATCGCCAAATATCCGGGCGGCAGCGATATTTCCGCCGAGATCCTGAAGGACGTGCAGGAGTCCGGGGCGAAGTACAACACCTCGGTCAAACAGGACAGCTGGCTGAGCCAGATCCTGCTCTTCATGCTGCCCATGATTATTCTGCTGGGCCTGTTCATCTTCGTGATGGCCCGCATGCAGGGCGGCGGCCGCGGCGGCATGATGGGCTTCGGCAAGTCCAAGGCCAAGCTGCTGTCCAAGGACATGCCCAAGACCACCTTCGCCGATGTGGCGGGCGCGGACGAGGCCATCGAAGAGCTCTACGAGATCAAGGACTTCCTGCAGAACCCGGCCCGCTATCAGGCCCTCGGCGCGAAGATCCCCAAGGGCGTGCTGCTCTACGGCCCGCCCGGCACCGGTAAGACGCTGCTGGCGCGCGCCGTGGCGGGCGAGGCCGGGGTGCCGTTCTTCACCATCTCCGGTTCGGACTTCGTCGAAATGTTCGTCGGCGTCGGCGCGTCCCGCGTCCGCGATCTGTTCGATCAGGCCAAGCAGAACAGCCCCTGCATCATCTTCGTCGACGAGATCGACGCGGTCGGCCGCCAGCGCGGCGCCGGCCTGGGCGGCGGTCACGACGAGCGCGAGCAGACGCTGAACCAGCTGCTGGTCGAGATGGACGGTTTCGGCGAGCGCACCGGCGTCATCATCATCGCGGCCACCAACCGTCCCGACATCCTGGATCCGGCGCTGCTGCGCCCGGGCCGCTTCGATCGCCAGATCCCGGTCAGCAACCCGGATCTCGCGGGCCGGCGCGCCATCCTGCGGGTGCACTCGCAGGGCAAGCCGATCGCGCCCGACGCCGATCTGGACGGTCTGGCCAAGCGCACCGTCGGCATGTCCGGCGCGGACCTGGCCAATGTCATCAACGAGGCCGCGCTGCTCACCGCGCGCGAGAACGGCAATGTCATCACCGGCGCCTCGCTGGAGGAATCGGTCGATCGCGTGATCGGCGGCCCGCGGCGCAAGTCCCGCATCATCAGCGAGGAAGAGAAGAAGATCACCGCCTATCACGAGGCGGGCCACACCCTCGCCGCGTGGGCGATGCCGGATATCGAGCCGGTCTACAAGGTCACCATTCTGGCCCGCGGCCGCACCGGCGGTCATGCCATGACGGTGCCCGAGGACGACAAGGGCCTGATGACCCGCTCGGAGATGATCGCCCGGCTGGTCATGGCCATGGGCGGCCGCGCGGCCGAGGAACTGGTGTTCCACGAGCCGACCACCGGCGCCTCCTCCGATATCGACCAGGCCACCAAGATCGCGCGGGCCATGGTCACCGAATACGGCATGAGCGCGCGCCTGGGCGCGGTGCGCTACGGACAGGAGCAGGGCGATCCGTTCCTGGGCCGGTCCATGGGCATGAGCTCGGACTATTCGCACGAGGTGGCCCGCGAGATCGACGAGGAGGTGCGCAATCTCATCGAGGCCGCGCACACCGAGGCGTGGGCCGTGCTCAACGAGTACCGCGACGAGCTCGATTCGCTGGCGACCGCCCTGCTGGAGCGCGAGACCCTGCACCGCAAGGATCTCGAGACCGTGCTCTCCACGGTCGAAAAGCGGCCGCGCATCACGGCTTTCAATGATTTCGGCGATCGCGTCCCCTCGGACCGCCCGCCGGTGAAGACCCCGCGCGAGCTGGCCGCCGAACGCGGCGAGCCGTGGCCGGAGGAGCCGGTGCGCCCGGTTCCGGCCGGGCAGCCCGCCAATGGCGGGTACGCGCCCGAACCCGCCTACGGTGCGCAACCGCAGCCGCCGTACGGCTATCCCGCGCCCGCCCCGGCCGGGTACCCGGCGCCGCAGCCCGCCTACCCGCGGCACGGCGGCGGCACGCACGGTTCGCGTCCGGATTACGGCGCTCCGGCCGGTTGGTCGGCGCCGGGCTGGCCGCCGCAGGAGGACGAGCCGCAGGCGCGCGGTGCGCAGCAGCCGCCGGCGCGCGGCGAATACGGCGGCTGGGCTCCGGCCGGTGGGCAGCGGTACACCCCGCAGCAGCGTCCGGACTACGGGCAGACCGCCCAGCAGCCCACCGCCGGGCGGGAGGACGACGACAACGGCGACTGGGACGGACCGAACGGTCGCCGCTGATCGCGGCCCGGATACGCTCGATATGTTCGCGGCCCGGCTCGGACCAGGTTTCACCGAGCCGGTGACGCGGAGTTAGACACAGTTCGTGACCCGGCTCGGGTTCGGCCCGGAATGCCGGGACGGGCCCGGGCCGTTGACCGTCGCGAACGCGCCGCCCCCGTAGGCGCGGCATTTTCAACACAGGAGGTGTCGATTGTCGGCCAACAACCGTGTCGTCTCCGGCCCGATCGCGCTCGACACCGGTCGGCCGTTCGACCAGGAGCGCGCCGAGAACGCCGTGCGCGAGCTGCTGCTCGCGGTCGGCGAGAATCCGGATCGCCCCGGTCTCGCCGAGACCCCCGCCCGGGTGGCCCGGGCCTACCGGGAAATGTTCGCCGGCCTCTACACCGAACCGGACGCGGTGCTCAACACCACCTTCGACGAGGGGCATCAGGAATTGGTGCTGGTGCGCGACATCCCCATGTACTCGACCTGTGAGCACCACCTGGTGGCCTTCCACGGCGTCGCGCACGTCGGCTACATTCCGGGCCCGCACGGCCGGGTGACCGGGCTGTCCAAGCTGGCCCGCCTGGTCGATCTCTACGCCAAGCGCCCGCAGGTGCAGGAGCGGCTCACCAGCCAGATCGCCGACGCGGTCATGCGCAAGCTGGATCCGCGCGGCGCCATCGTGGTGGTGGAGGCCGAGCATCTGTGCATGGCCATGCGCGGCATCCGCAAGCCCGGCGCCAGCACCACCACCTCGGCGGTGCGCGGCCTGCTGCAGACCAGTTCCGCCTCGCGGGCCGAGGCCCTGGACCTCATTCTGCGAAAGTGAGCGCACCGACGATGACCTCGAGCGGTTCCCGGGGGGCTGAACTGGTAGTTCCTCGCGGGGGCCGCTCGTGCGTCGTGATGGGCGTCGTCAATGTCACCAGCGATTCGTTCTCCGATGGCGGCCGCTACCTGGACCCGGGCCTGGCGGTCGCGCACGGGCTGGAGCTGTACGAGCTGGGCGCGGACATCGTCGACGTGGGCGGTGAGTCGACTCGTCCCGGCGCGGTGCGCATCGATCCGGAAACCGAAGCGGCGCGGGTGGTTCCGGTGATTCGCGCGCTGGTCGCGGCGGGTGTGCCGACCAGTGTGGACACCATGCGGGCGAGTGTGGCCGAGGCCGCCGTCGAGGCGGGCGTCTCGGTGGTGAACGACGTCTCCGGCGGGCGCGCCGACGCCGATATGGCCAAGGTCGTCGCGGCGGCCGGGGTGCCGTGGATCCTCATGCACTGGCGCGCGGGGGCGGACTACCGCCACACCGGGCCGGCCGACCACTACGACGACGTGGTCGGCGAGGTGCTCGGGGAACTGCGCGACCAGATCGAACTGGCGGTGGCCGCCGGTGTGGATCCCGGCAAGCTGCTGCTGGATCCCGGCCTGGGCTTCGCCAAGAACGCCGAGCACAACTGGGAATTACTCGGCGCGCTGGACGAATTCGTCGGCACCGGGCTGCCCATCCTGATCGGGGCCTCGCGCAAGCGATTCCTGGGCGCGCTGCTCGCCGATGCCGAGGGGCCGCGCCCGCCGGACGGCCGCGAGGTCGCCACCGCCACCATTTCCGCACTGGCGGCCGAGCACGGTGCGTGGGGCGTGCGGGTGCACGATGTGCGCGCCTCGCTGGACGCCATTGCCGTGACCGATGCCTGGCGGCGGGCCGCCGTCGAGTCCGAGCGGCGGGCCGCTCGCCGTCGTGAACCGGGAGAACGGATTTGAGCACCGATCGCATCGAGCTGCGCGGCCTGCGCGTGTACGGCCATCACGGGGTCTTCGATTTCGAGAAGCGCGACGGTCAGGAGTTCGTGGTCGATCTGACCGTGTGGACGGACTTCTCGGCCGCGGCGAAATCCGATGATCTCGCCGAGACCATCCACTACGGCGAGCTGGCCGATCAGGTGGTGGCCATTGTCGGCGGCGAACCGCGCGATCTGGTGGAGACGGTGGTCTCCGAGGTCGCCGATCAGGTGATCGCCGCGCATCCGCGCATCGCGGCCGTGGAAGTGGTGCTGCACAAGCCTTCCGCGCCGATTCCGCATACCTTCGAAGACGTCCGGGTGGTCACGTCCCGCCGTCGCGACGCGGAGGAGTAGCGGGTGAGTCGGGTAGTCCTGTCGATCGGTTCGAATCTCGGCGATCGGCTCGCACATCTGCGCAGTGTGGTCGAGGCGCTGCGGCCGCGGCTGCTGGCGGTGTCCTCGGTGTACTCCACCCCGCCGTGGGGCGGGGTGCCGCAGCAGGACTACCTCAATGCCGTTCTGGTGGCCGAGGATCCGGACCTGGAGCCCAGCGACTGGCTGCGGCTCGGGCAGCAGCTGGAGCAGGCCGCCGAGCGGGTGCGCGAGGTCCGCTGGGGCGCGCGCACCCTGGATGTGGACGTGGTGTGGGCCGGACAGCGCCGCCGCGACGGCGAGATGGCGGTCCGCAGCAGCGATCCCACGCTGACGCTGCCGCATCCGCAGGCGCACAATCGCGCCTTCGTGCTGGTGCCGTGGCTGGAGCTGGAGCCGGAGGCGGAACTGGAGGCGGCCGGTGCGCGGCGGCCGCTGCGGGATTGGCTGGCCGCCTTGGATACCGGCGAGGTGGCCGGGGTGCGCCGCACCGAACTGACGCTCGGATGGCTGTCGTGAAGCCCACCCGCGTCCTGGATCTGAGCGCGAATGTGGCGCTGGCGGCCGCGGTCGCCTGGATCGCCACCAATGTCGCGTACTCCAGCTTCCCGCCCATCTCGGTGTTCTCCGGGGCCTCGCTCATTCCGGTGGCGGTGCTGGAGGTGGTGCTGGCCTTCGTGATTCGCCAGCGGGTGGAGAATCGCGGCATCGGCACCGACGAGCGGCAGCTGCATCCCATCACCGCGGCGCGGGCGGTGGCGCTGGCGAAGGCGTCGGCGCAGGTGGGTTCCCTGGTCGCCGGCATCTGGCTGGGCTTCCTGATCTGGCTGCTGCCGGAGCGGTCGGAACTGCGTGCGGTGGCGGCGGACACCCCGGGCGCGGTGGTGGGGCTGCTGGCCGGAATCGCCTTGGTGGCTGCGGCTTTGTGGCTGGAATATTGCTGTCGCGCGCCGATCGATCCGCCCGATGAAGCAGCTACTTCATAGCTAACAGATTGGCGATGATCGTGCCCGAGGCGGGAGCCAGGGCCCGAAGATCAAGCTACGCTGGCTGACATGGTTTCACCCTCCCGTACCAGTGCCACCCGTCGTCGGCGGGAGGACGCGGGAAAACTTTTCACCGGCGTACTCATCCTTCTGGGTCTGGTAGCCAGCGTTTTCCTGGTCTTCAGCGACAGCGTGCAAATGGTGCGCGTCGGGCTCGTCGCGGCGCTCTGGGCGGCCGCCATCGGAGCCCTCGCCGCGACCCGTTATCGCAGGGAATCGGCGGTCGACAAGGCCAAAATCGGTGACCTGCAGAAGGTCTACCACCTGCAGCTGGAGCGCGAGGTTGCTGCGCGCCGCGAATACGAGCTCGGCGTGGAGCAGCGGGTGCGCCAGGAGGTCGGCGCGGACGCCGAGCAGATGGCCGCGCTGCGCGCCGAACTCACGGTGCTGCGCGAGAGCCTGCAGCTGCTCTTCGAAGGCCAACTGCCGCACGAGCGCCCGGCCCTGCACGCCGACGCCTTCCGGGTGCAGGAACTGCCGAGCCGGCAGCCCCCGGCGAACAATGCTGCCGCGAACGGTAACTGGCGCGACACCGGCGACCACTGGGATCCGTGGTCCGCGCCCATCGACGACGACGTGCCGGATCCGCGCAGCCGCGTGACGCCGGTCTTCGAACCCGATCATCCGGAGCCGCCGGCCTTCGCCAGCCCGTACGACGATCCGGTGACCGCGGAGACCATGGTCGTCACCGATCAGGACTTCGATATGCGCGCGGCCAAATTCGCCGAGCCCGAAACCGAATCCGGCGCGGCGCCCGCCGCGGACACCGCGACCAAGCGGACCGAGCCGATCACCGGTGTGGAGCGTGAACCGCTGACCCAGGTGCCCTGGTTCGAAACCGATCTGCCGCCCGCGGGCAATGCAACGGCGCCGCCCGCGGACAGCGCCGATGTGCCGTTCACGGGCAGTGCCGATGTGCCGTTCACGGGCAGCGCTGATGTGCCGTTCACGGGCAGCGCCGATCCGGCCCCCGCGCCGCCCGCGCCCCGGCTGGCCCCCGAGCCGACCCCCGCGCCCATGGGCACCGCCAGCGCCCGGCGGCGTCGCCGGGCCGAAGAGGACGACACCGACTCGGCCCCCCGCCTGTCGGTCGCCGAGATCATGGCCAATCTGCGGTCGGAGGGCAAATAGCCCGCCTGATCCGGACCCGCTGTAAGACATCCCACAGTCGATGGCCCCGGCGAATCGGGGCCGATATTCTCGGGCGGTAACGTCCGGTACCCGCCCAGCGGGACTGGAACGACTTTCGAGAGGACAAGGGTGACCTCGGACAAGGATGTCTGCGGAACCGATCCTGCGCCCGCACGGTTGACGGTGGGAATCGTCTCGGCGGGACGCGTCGGATCCGCACTCGGTGCGGCACTGGAGCGTGCCGGTCATGTCGTATTCGGCGTCTCCGCGATTTCGGATGCGTCGTTGCGGCGTGCCGCCACGCGGCTGCCGGATTCGCGGATCCTGCCCGCCGCCGAGGTCGCCGCGCGCAGCGAACTGCTGATCCTGGCGGTGCCGGACAGCGAGCTGGCCGGGCTGATCTCCGGATTGGCGGCGGCCGGGGCCGTGCGGCCGGGCACCATCGTCATGCACACCTCCGGCGCCAATGGCATCGGCATTCTCGCCCCGCTCACCGAACTGGGCGCGCTGCCCATCGCGATTCACCCGGCCATGACCTTCACCGGTCACGACGAGGACATCGCCCGGCTGGGCAATGCCTGCTTCGGCATCACCGCCGCCGACGAGATCGGTTACGCCATCGCGCAGTCGCTGGTCATCGAGATGGGCGGCGAGCCGGTCAAGGTGGCCGAGGAGCACCGCACGCTCTATCACGCCGCCCTCGCGCACGGCAGCAATCACCTGGTCACGCTGATCGTGGATGCCGTCGAGGCGCTGCGGGCCGCGCTGTCCGGTCCGGGACTGCTCGGCCAGCAGGTGGTCGACGACCAGCCGGGCGGTCTCGCCGAGCGCATGCTCGCCCCGCTGGTCTCCGCGGCGCTCGACAATGCGCTGCGCCGCGGCCAGGCCGCGCTGACCGGGCCGGTGGCGCGCGGCGATGTGGCGGCGGTGGCCGCGCATCTCGAGGCGCTGGAAGAGCTGGATCCCAAGCTGGCCGCGGGGTATCGCGCGCTGTCGCTGCGGTCGGCCGAGCGCGCGCAGACCAATCCCGCCCTGATCGATCTGCTGGAAGGACCCCGCCTGGACAGTCAGGCCCGGAGGCGGCAGCGGAGCGTAACCACGGAGGGCCCTGACCAGGCGGAGAAAGGACACTGATGGACCCGAAACTGCGTGGCGCCTACAAGCGCGGTGAGCTCACCGTGCTGCACGATCCGGCGGTGGTGCAGTCGGTTGCCAAGGCCTTGCGCTCCGTCGGCCGCAAGGTTGCCCTGGTGCCGACCATGGGTGCGCTGCACGAGGGTCATCTCGAGCTGGTGCGCCTGGCCAAGCGGACCAATCAGGTCGTCATCGTGTCGATCTTCGTGAACCCCTTGCAGTTCAACGAGGCCGCCGATCTGGACAAGTACCCGCGCACCCTCGACGCCGACGTGGAACTGCTGCGCGGCGAGGGCGTGGAGCTGGTGTTCGCGCCCAGCCCGGCCGAGATGTACCCGGACGGCCCGCGCACCACCGTGCAGGCCGGCCCGCTCGGCGACGAGCTCGAAGGCGCCCACCGCCCGGGGCATTTCGCGGGCGTGCTGACCGTGGTGGCCAAGCTGTTCCAGATCTGCCTGCCGCACGAGGCGTTCTTCGGCGAGAAGGACTACCAGCAGCTGACGTTGATCCGGCAGATGGTGCGCGACCTGAACTTCGATCTGAAGATCGTCCCGGTGGTGACCGTGCGCGAGGCGGACGGCCTGGCGCTGTCCTCGCGCAACCGCTTCCTCGATCCCGAGCAGCGCGAGCTGGCGACCACGCTGTCGGCGGCCCTCGCGGCCGGCCGCCATGCCGCCGCCTTCGGCCCCGAGGCCGTGCTGAAGACCGCGCACGAGGTGCTCGCCACCGCGCCCGCCATCGAGCTCGAATACATCGAGCTGCGCGGCTCGGATCTGGGCCCGGTGCAGGCCAGCGGCAATGCCCGCCTGCTCATCGCGGCCCGCGTCGGCAGCACCCGGCTGATCGACAACATCCCCGTCACCGTCGGCGCCCCGATCGACGGCCACCCGACCACCCCCGACCAGCCCACCCAGGCAACCGTTTAGGAGGCGACGACGATGTTGCGCACCATGATGAAGTCCAAGATCCACCGCGCCACGGTGACGCACGCCGACCTGCACTACGTCGGCTCGGTCACCGTCGACCAGGACCTGCTGGACGCCGCCGATCTGCTGGAAGGCGAGCAGGTCTGCATTGTCGACATCACCAACGGCGCCCGGCTCGAGACCTACATCATCGCCGGCGAGCGCGGTTCCGGCGTCATCGGAATCAACGGCGCCGCAGCGCATCTGGTGAATCCGGGCGATCTCGTCATCCTCATCGCCTACGCCATGATGGACGAGGCCGAGCTGAAGGAATACGCCCCGCGCGTGGTGTTCGTGGACGAGGCCAACCGCCAGGTGGAGCTGGGCTCGGATCCGGCGCACGCGCCCGAGGGCTCGGACCTGATCTCGCCGCGCTCGCTGTCCTACGCGCGCTGAGCCATGCTGCTGACCATCGATGTCCGCAATACCAGCATCGAGCTGGGGCTGTTCTCCGGCAGCGGGAACCACGCGAAGCTGGTGAAACAGTGGCGGACGCATACCAATCCGCTGCTCACCGCGGATGAATTCGCTTTGCAGGTGCGCGGTTTGATCGGCGCCGACGCCGATCAGGTGGTGGGCGTGGCGGCGCTGTCCACGGTGCCGCCGGTGCTGCGCGAATTGCGCGAAATGCTGAACCGCTACTGGGGTCACGTCCCGCACGTGGTGGTGGAACCCGGTGTGCGAACCGGAATTCCGTTGCTGGTCGACAATCCCAAGGAAGTCGGCGCGGATCGCATCGTGAACTGCCTGGCGGCCTATCACCGCTTCCAATCCCCGGCCATCGTGGTGGATTTCGGCACCGCCATCTGTGTGGATCTGGTGTCGGCCAAGGGGGAATTCCTGGGCGGCATCATCGCCCCCGGTGTGGAGATCTCCACCGAAGCCCTGGTGGAGCGAAGTGCGCTGCGCCGCGCGGAACTGGCGCGCCCGCGCTCGGTGGTGGGCAAGAACTCCATGGAGTGCATGCAGTCCGGTGCGATTTTCGGCTTCGCCGGATTGGTGGACGGATTGATCGATCGCATTCGCGACGAATTCGACACTTTCGCCGGCGATGACGTCGCGGTGGTGGCGACGGGCGCGAGCGCGCCGCTGATCGTGCCCGAATCGGAGACCATCGAGCACTATGAGCCGCATCTGACACTGGACGGTCTGCGGCTCGTTTACGAGCGCAACCAGCAGCGGCGGGCGCGTTAACAGCGGCGCTTGTGATGTATTCGTCCCTGCCGGGGGCTATTGACCGGCAGCGATCCGCTGTTAGACTCTGCCCCGTGTCCTACCGCGTGAGCATCCAGGAGTGTTGTCGAGGCTAACCCGCCTCGGCCGTTGTCGAGGCTTCGTATAGCCCTCGTCAACCACACAACTCCTTGGAGATTTCGCTCGTGCGATCTTCTGTTCTTTCCCTACCTGTCGCCGGTACCTCGCGCCTGCTGCCCGAGGTGACCGAACGCGCCACCGCCTCCGCCCTGCCCACCCGGCTGCGCCCGGCCGATCTGCTGCGCCTGACCGATGAGGGCGCCGAGGACGTGCTGGCCGGCCGCTACGATCACCTGCTGCCCGAGGGCGGCCTGTGGCCCACCGAAAAGCGCTGGGCCGCAAGGCTCATCGCCGATGACGAGGTGGATCTGTGGCTGATCAGCTGGGTGGCCGACAAGCACACCGAACTGCACGATCACGCCGGTTCGCTGGGCGCGCTGACGGTGCTCTCCGGCGCGCTCTCGGAGTACCGGTGGAACGGCCGCGATCTGCGCCGGCGCACGCTGACCGCCGGTGATCAGGCCTCCTTCCCGCTCGGCTGGGTGCACGACGTGGTGCGCGCCCCCGATGTCGAGGCCGGTATATCCGGTCCGCTCGATCCGACGCTGAGCGTGCACGCCTATTCCCCGCCGCTGACCGCCATGTCCTATTACGAGGTCACCGGTCACGGCACGCTTCGCCGCACCCGTTCCGTTCTCACCGACCAGCCCGAAGGTGAACTCGAATGACGCACTTGACCATCGACGGCATGCTCGCCCAGGCGCGCGAGCGGCTGCGCCGGCTGTATCCGGTGGAATTGCCGCAGGCCATCGCCCGCGGCGCCATTCTGGTGGATATTCGCCCGCAGGCGCAGCGGCTGCGCGAGGGCACGCTGCCGGGCGCGCTCGTCATCGAGCGAAATGTCCTGGAATGGCGTTTGGATCCGTCGAGTGACGCGCGTCTGGCGCTGGCCACCGACCATGACGTGGAATGGATCATCGTCTGCTCGGAGGGCTACACCTCGAGCCTGGCCGCCTCCTCCCTACAGCAGCTGGGCCTGCGCCGGGCCACCGATCTGGTGGGCGGCTACCAGGCCCTGAAGGCCGCCGGGCTGCTCATGGTGGCCGCCACCGCTCCGCACTTCGAACGCGAGGTCGCGACTCTCGCCTGGGTCTGATTCGTTTGCCCGGGCGGCGGGAAAAAGGGTTTCCGGGGCACGATAGGCTTGAGCCCCGTGAGCACCTCCAATCCCTCTTCTTCCGCTGATACCGCGGCTCCCGCTGGGAAAACCCGTGCCGCGGCCGCCGCTGCCGAGCCCGATGTTCCCGAGCAGATGCGGATTCGCCGGGAGAAGCGGGAGCGGTTGCTGGAGCAGGGCCGCGAGGCCTATCCGGTGGTGATCAATCGCACGCACACCCTCGCCGAAATCCGTGCCGCCTATCCGGATCTGGCAGCCGATGTGCAGACCGGCCTGCGGGTCGGGATTGCCGGGCGCGTCATTTTCGTGCGCAATACCGGCAAACTCTGCTTCGCGACCCTGCAAGAGGGCGACGGCACCAAGCTGCAGGCGATGATCAGCCTCAATGGGGTGGGCGAAGAAGCGCTGGCGGCCTGGAAGGCCGATGTGGACCTCGGCGACTTCGTGTACGTGCACGGTGAGGTGATCACTTCCCGCACCGGCGAATTGAGCGTCATGGCCGATGCGTGGGAGATGGCGGCCAAGTCGCTGCGCCCGCTGCCGGTGGCGCACAAGGAGATGAGCGAGGAGTCGCGGGTCCGGCAGCGCTATGTCGACCTGATCGTGCGCCCGGAGGCCCGGGAGATGGCCCGCACCCGTGTGGCCGCGGTGCGCGCGCTGCGGAATGCGCTGGAGCGCAGGGGTTTCCTGGAGGTCGAGACCCCGATGCTGCAGACCATCCACGGCGGTGCGGCGGCGCGTCCGTTCGTGACCCGCTCCAATGCCCTGGATATGGAGCTCTACCTGCGTATCGCACCGGAGTTGTTCCTCAAGCGCTGCGTTGTGGGTGGGCTGGAGAAGGTCTTCGAGATCAACCGGAACTTCCGCAACGAGGGTGCGGACTCCACCCATTCGCCCGAGTTCGCAATGCTGGAAACCTACGAGGCGTACGGAACCTACGACGATTCCGCGAAGATGATGCGGGAATTGATCCAGGAAGTCGCGCAGGAGGTCTACGGCACGCAGGTCGTCACCCTGGCGGACGGTACCGAATACGATCTGTCCGGTGAGTGGGCGACGGTGGAGATGTACCCGTCGCTGTCCGAGCAGATCGGTGTGGAGGTGACGCCCGAAACTTCCGTCGCGGAATTGCTGGCACTCGCCGATCGGGTGGGTCTGGAAATTCCGCAGGACAAGGGCTACGGTCACGGCAAACTGGTCGAGGAACTGTGGGAGCACGTGTACGGCGACAAGCTGTACGCGCCGACTTTCGTTCGCGACTTCCCCGTGGAGACCTCTCCGCTGACGCGTCAGCATCGCAGCAAGCCCGGAGTTACCGAGAAGTGGGACCTCTATGTCCGCGGCTTCGAACTCGCAACCGGCTATTCCGAACTCGTGGATCCGGTCATCCAGCGCGAACGGTTCATGGACCAAGCGCGTTTGGCGGCGGCGGGCGACGATGAGGCAATGCGTCTGGACGAGGACTTCCTGGCGGCGATGGAGCACGGTATGCCGCCTACGACCGGAACCGGTATGGGTATCGATCGTTTGCTGATGGCCCTGACTGGCTTGGGAATCCGGGAAACGATACTCTTTCCAATTGTGCGTCCATCGGCTCGTTGAGTTCGCTGGATTGCATTGTCGATGCCCGTTCTGGGACTATCGGAATTAGCGGTATTCTGGCGTCGGGTAATCGGCCTAACTATGCGGGTCGCACGATTTCGAGAGGACGTTCATCTCATGGCAAAGAAGGTCACCGTTAGCCTGATCGACGATGTCGACGGTGAGTCCATCGCGGACGAGACCATCGAGTTCGCTATCGATGGCGTCTCGTACGAGATCGACCTGTCGACGGCAAATGCGGCCAAGCTGCGGGACGGTCTGGAGGTTTGGGTTTCCAACGCTCGTCGCGTGAGCGGCCGTCGTCGTACCAAGGCCGCCGCTGCGGCGACCGCGGGCCCGAAGAGCCGGGTCTCGATCGATCGCGAACAAAGTGCCGCGATTCGTGAATGGGCTCGCCGTAATGGACACAAGGTTTCGGCGCGCGGACGTATCTCCGCGGACATCACCGAGGCGTACAACAAGGCTGCGGCGAAGAACTAGTGCTCTTTGCGACTGCCGCTCGGGTGTTTCGTGCGAACCCGGGCGGCAGTGGTTTTTTCATACGCTTTGCGTATAACTCGTTTGGGTAGTGCCTGCCCATCTCCGAGCCACGATCTTGCTCGTGCCCCTGCGGCACGGCACCATTGAAACTGTGCGAACGATGTCACTGGCTGGATGTAGAGAAGAGGTATCGGCGCAGTGACCGCATTTCCGGGTTCATTCCTGCGAGTCAAGGATCACGAGGGCCAGCAGCACGAGCTGATGCTGACTCCTGATCAGCCGCGCATCACCATCGGCCGCTCGCCCCAGGCCGACCTGTCGCTGTTCTGGGATGCCGAGGTGTCGCGGCTGCACGCGACCGCGGAATATCTGGGTGCGCACTGGACCATCGTCGATGACGGGCTCTCGCGCAACGGCACGTTCGTCAATGGAGACCGACTGGTCGGTAGGCATCGGCTCCAGCCCGGGGACGTCATCCGCATGGGCACCTCCCGGGTCACCTTCCACGATTTCAGCGGCGCCGCAGGCGATATCACGCAGACCTCCACCGGCGGCCTGCCCACGCTGCGCTCGCTCACCGAAACCCAGCGCTCGGTCCTGATCGCGCTGTGCCGTCCGCTGCGCGGCAATGACGGTTTCGCCTCGCCGGCCTCCAATCAGCAGATCGCCGCCGAACTCTTCCTCAGCGTGGACGCCATCAAGACCCATCTGCGCGCGCTGTTCGCCAAGTTCGGCGTGGAAGACCTGCCGCAGAATGCCAAGCGGGTGCGCCTGGCCAATCTGGCGCTGCAATCCGGAGTCATCTCCGAACGGGATCTGTAGCCCCCGGAATTGGGGGCACGGCGGTGTTGTGGACTCCCGCTCATGTGTGCGAGCTTCTCAGCCATGGAGACCCGCTCCCGGTCCCGGTTGACTGGAAGTCGTTGATCGCCCGGGAATTCCGCGGGTGGCAGATCCAGTCAGGAGAGTTTCATGTTCGCACTTCGCATCGCCGCACTGGTGGCGGCCACGCTGTCGACCGGGCTGGTCGCCGGAGTGTTCTACGCCTACGCGAACTCCGTCATGCCGGCGCTTCGGCAGGCCGACGATCGCACCATGATCGACGTGATGCAGAAGATCAACGTGGTGATCATCAATCCGTGGTTCATGATCGGCTTCCTGGGCACCGTCGGCTTCTCGGTGCTGGCGGTGGCCCTGCACCTCGGCAAGGATGTCCGCACCACGCTGATCTGGCTCGTGGTGGCCCTGGTACTCAATATCATTGCGTTCGCGGTGACCTCGGGGCTGAACGTGCCGCTGAACAATCAGCTGGAGGCGGCGGGCGATCCGGCGCAGATCACCGATCTGGCGGCGGTGCGCGCCCAGTTCGAATCCGCCTGGATCCGCTGGAACATCCTGCGCGCGGTGCTGCACACCCTGGCCTTCCTGGTGCTGTGCGGCGCGCTGTTCGTGGCGGGCATGCAGCACGGCAAGTCCGAGTCGGCGGCGCTGCCGGCGCATGCGGCGGTGGGTTACGCGCCGGGCCGGTAATAACCGGTACTGACAGCAACAGGTTTCATAAATTACCCGCGGGTAAGGCTCCGGCCTGGAACGCGTTCCGGTTACGTTACCGGAACGCGTTCTATTTTTTGGAGGGGCTCATGCGACGTGCGCTACTGCGCCGTTCGCCGGGATCAATGCTGGTCATGGCTGTTCTGGCGGTTTTATGGGTGGGGGCGAGCGGCACCGCTCGCGCGGAATATCCGGTCGACTACAACTTCTTCGCGGGCATCCCGTACGAGCTCGCGAATCCCGGTGGCTCCCTGCCGGGTTCCAATGACTGGTCGTGCACACCGACCGCCGCGCATCCGAATCCGGTGGTGCTGCTGCACGGCACCGCGGGTGGCGCGCAGACCAACTGGGGCGCCTACGCCCCGCTGCTGGCCAATGAGGGCTACTGCGTGTACGCGCTCACCTACGGCAGCCTCGATCTGCCGTTCCCGCTGAACGCCCTGGGCGGTCTGCGGCCGGTGCCCGAAAGCGCCGCGCAGGTCTCGGCTTTCGTGGATCGGGTGCTGGCCGCCACGGGCGCCGCGCGCGTGGATTTCGTCAGCCACTCGCAGGGCAGCATTGTCGGCCAGTACGTCGTGAAGCGCCTCGGCGGCGCGGCGAAGGTGGAGCGGTTCGTCTCCATCGCCGGCCCCTGGATCGGCGGCGCGGGCGATCAGATGGAGATGGTGCGCACGATGGGGCGGCAGCTCGGCATCGAGCCCGAAACCGTGGACAACATGATCGTGGGCAGCGTCTGCTACGTCTGCTCGCAAATGCTGGGCGGTTCCGGCTTCATGACCGCGCTCAATGCCGACGGGGTCTACGCACCGCAGGTCAGCTACACCAATATCGCGACCAGATACGACGAGATCGCCTTCCCGTACACGGCCGGTCTGGTCGAAGCGCCCAATGCGGTGAACATCGTGGTGCAGGACGGCTGCGCCACCGACTTCTCCGAGCACATGGCCATCGCGGGCAGTCCCCGCACCGCCGGCTTCATGCTCAACGCCCTCGATCCCGCACATCCGCGGCCCGTCGTCTGTGAGTTCATCCCGCCCTTCACGGGGTAGTTCTCCCGTGTTCGCTGTCGGCGTAGCCGGGACGGAAACGTTCCCGGCTACAGCCCCGTTATGAGGGAATGAGTCGTACTGTCGCCGGTTCGCAATAGGGTGGACGGACGACGGGCGTGACCCCTGCCAACTAGAGTGGGAGGTGGGGGATGCAACCCCAGGGCTTCATGGCAGGCTGGCGACCAGAAGGGCAGCACAGGGTCTGAAGCGCCGGATGCCGTAGACGGCGGAGCAGGAGAGTGAGGGAGCGATGTTCGAGAGGTTCACCGACCGCGCGCGGCGGGTCGTTGTCCTGGCCCAAGAAGAGGCCCGGATGCTCAACCACAACTACATCGGCACCGAGCACATCCTGCTTGGCCTGATTCACGAGGGTGAAGGTGTCGCGGCGAAGTCCCTGGAGTCCCTGGGCATTTCGCTGGAGGGTGTGCGGTCGCAGGTCGAGGAGATCATCGGGCAGGGCCAGCAGGCGCCGTCCGGTCACATTCCGTTCACCCCGCGTGCCAAGAAGGTGCTGGAGCTGTCGCTGCGCGAGGCGCTGCAGCTCGGCCACAACTACATCGGCACCGAGCACATCCTGCTCGGCCTGATCCGCGAGGGTGAGGGTGTCGCGGCGCAGGTGCTGGTCAAGCTGGGCGCGGACCTCAACCGCGTGCGCCAGCAGGTCATCCAGCTGCTGTCCGGCTACCAGGGCGGCAAGGAGGCCGTGGAGTCCGGCACTCGCGGCGAGGCGGGCACCCCGTCCACCTCGCTGGTGCTCGACCAGTTCGGCCGCAACCTGACCCAGGCCGCCCTCGAAGGCAAGCTGGACCCGGTCATCGGGCGCTCGAAGGAGATCGAGCGTGTGATGCAGGTGCTCAGCCGCCGCACCAAGAACAATCCCGTCCTCATCGGCGAGCCCGGTGTCGGTAAGACCGCCGTGGTCGAGGGCCTGGCCCAGGCCATCGTGAACGGCGAGGTCCCGGAGACGCTCAAGGACAAGCAGCTCTACACCCTCGACCTGGGTTCCCTGGTCGCGGGCAGCCGCTACCGCGGTGATTTCGAGGAGCGCCTGAAGAAGGTGCTCAAGGAGATCAACACCCGCGGCGACATCATCCTGTTCATCGACGAGCTGCACACCCTGGTGGGTGCGGGCGCGGCCGAGGGCGCCATCGACGCGGCCTCCATCCTCAAGCCCAAGCTGGCTCGCGGTGAGCTGCAGACCATCGGCGCCACCACTCTCGATGAGTACCGCAAGTACATCGAGAAGGATGCCGCGCTGGAGCGTCGTTTCCAGCCGGTGCAGGTGGGCGAGCCGACCGTCGAGCACACCATCAATATCCTCAAGGGTCTGCGCGACCGCTACGAGGCGCACCACCGGGTGTCCATCACCGACGGCGCGCTGGTCGCGGCGGCCACCCTCGCGGACCGCTACATCAACGACCGCTTCCTGCCGGACAAGGCCATCGACCTCATCGACGAGGCGGGCGCGCGCATGCGCATCCGCCGCATGACCGCGCCGCCGGACCTGCGCGAATTCGACGACAAGATCGCCGAGGCGCGCCGGGAGAAGGAATCCGCGATCGACGCGCAGGACTTCGAGAAGGCCGCGCGGCTGCGCGACAAGGAGAAGCAGCTCGTCGCCAAGCGGGCCGAGCGCGAGAAGCAGTGGCGCTCCGGCGATCTGGATGTCGTGGCCGAGGTCGACGACGAGCAGATCGCGGAGGTCCTCGCGAACTGGACCGGTATCCCGGTGTTCAAGCTCACCGAGGAGGAGACCACCCGTCTGCTCCGCATGGAGGACGAGCTGCACAAGCGGATCATCGGCCAGGAGGATGCGGTCAAGGCCGTGTCCAAGGCCATCCGCCGCACTCGCGCCGGTCTGAAGGATCCCAAGCGTCCCTCGGGCTCGTTCATCTTCGCCGGTCCGTCCGGTGTCGGTAAGACCGAGCTGTCCAAGGCCCTCGCCAACTTCCTGTTCGGCGATGACGACGCGCTCATCCAGATCGATATGGGCGAGTTCCACGACCGCTTCACCGCCTCGCGGCTGTTCGGCGCCCCTCCGGGCTACGTCGGCTACGAAGAGGGCGGCCAGCTCACCGAGAAGGTGCGCCGCAAGCCGTTCTCGGTGGTGCTGTTCGACGAGATCGAGAAGGCCCACCAGGAGATCTACAACACCCTGTTGCAGGTCCTCGAGGACGGCCGCCTCACCGACGGTCAGGGTCGCACGGTCGACTTCAAGAACACGGTGCTGATCTTCACCTCGAACCTCGGCACGCAGGACATCTCGAAGGCGGTCGGCCTCGGCTTCGCGCAGTCGAACGTCGAGGGCTCGAACTACGAGCGCATGAAGCTCAAGGTCAACGACGAGCTGAAGAAGCACTTCCGCCCCGAATTCCTCAACCGCATCGATGATGTCATCGTCTTCCACCAGCTGACCACGGATCAGATCGTGCAGATGGTGGACCTGATGATCGGCCGCGTCGCCAAGCAGCTGAAGAACAAGGACATGGAGATCGAGCTGTCCCCGCAGGCCAAGTCCCTGCTGGCCAAGCGCGGCTTCGATCCGGTGCTCGGTGCCCGCCCGCTGCGTCGCACCATCCAGCGCGAGATCGAGGATCAGCTCTCGGAGAAGATCCTCTTCGGCGAGCTGGGTGCCGGCCAGACCGTGGTCGTGGACGTCGAGGGCTGGGACGGCGAAGGCCAGGGCGAGAACGCCAAGTTCACCTTCACCGGCAAGGCCAAGCTGACCAAGAAGGACTCCGGCGAGGAGAAGCCGGTCGTCGCCCTCGCGGGTGATGCCCCGGCTGCTGCCGCCTCCGGCGAGTAACGGTTCGCTCGAAAGCCCCTCTCACCACTGGTGAGAGGGGCTTTCGCCGTTTCCGGGCACGGAAATTCGATGGCGTCTCGATGATGGCTTCGGCCATCCTCGATCGGGGGCGGGGCGACGAAAGGACCGTATTGCTCACCGACGATCAGATTGCCGCATTCATTGCCGACGGATTCGTGAAAGTGGAGGCGGCGTTCGCGCCCGAGGTGGCCGCGGCCGGTCGGGCGATCCTCTGGAAGGCGAGCGGATGCGATCCGGACGATCCGGCCACCTGGACCCAGCCGGTGATCCGGCTCGGCGAGCAGACCGAAGCGCCGTTCGCGCAGGCCGCCACCGCACCCGCACTCCGCGAGGCATTCGACCAACTTGTCGGACCGGGACGTTGGCTACCTCGAAACAGTCTGGGCACCTTTCCCATCCGCTTCCCGAGCCGGAAATCCCCGGGTGACGACGGCTGGCATATCGACGTCAGCTTTCCCGGCGACGAGCCGCTGGACTACATGCGGTGGCGGGTCAATGTGCAGTCGAAGGGTCGCGCACTGCTCATGCTCTTCCTGTTCTCCGATATCGAGGACGAGGACGCGCCGACCCGCATTCGTGTCGGCTCGCACCTGCGCCTGCCGAAACTGTTGCAGCCCTTCGGCACAGCAGGCGCGATGTTGGGGCAGCTGACCATGGATCGGTCTACCGCCGATCTACGCCAGGTTCTCGCCACCGGCCGCGCGGGTGATGTGTACCTCTGCCATCCGTTCCTCGTGCATGCCGCACAACCCCACCATGGTCGAAACCCCCGTTTCCTGGCCCAGCCGCCGTTGCTGCTGCGCGAACCGTGCGTCCTGGATCGGGCGGACGGCGCGTATTCGCCGGTTGAACAGGCGATTCGGCAGGGTTTGGCCGCTTAGCGGCAGCGCGCGAGAATCGGGGCGAACGGCTCGGCGAGCTCACCGGGAACGAGGAGTTCGTCGATGCCGTACTTCTCGCGGCGGTATTCCAGGAGCTCGGCCGCCTCGGCCGGATCGGCGGGGATGAGGGCGGCGGCGCCGGAATCACGGAGCTGGTCGCTGGTCAGTCCCATGCGGGCGGACAGGTAGTAGGGGAGCTGGATGCCGACCCCGACGGCCTGGAGGGTGAAGGCGATCGGGCGGTCGGTGTGGTCGCGGACGGTGGCGACGATGTCGGCGATGTCGTTCTCGGTGGCGGAGGGGTCCACGGCGAGGTGGATGCGGTCGGCGAGGTCGGCGGCGGTGGCCAGCATGCGGGGGCCGCCGGCGGCGATGACGATGGCGGGGGTGGGTTGCACTCCGGCGCGGACCGCTTCGATGGTGGTGACGAGGTGGCGGCGGCGGTCGCCGCCGGAACCCCAAGGCACGCCGAACTTCTCGGCCTCGGCCTGGGCGTCGGGTCGCCCGGCGCCGATGCCCAGTTCGAAGCGGCCGTCGGACAGCATTTGCAGGGCCGCGGTTTCGCGGACGGTGGCGGCGGCCGAGCGCATGGGGGCGGCCAGCACATTGGGGCGCAGCCGGATGGTGGAGGTGACGGCGGCCGCGGCGGCCAGGGCGGGGAAGGGGGACGGGGTGTAGAGGGTGTCGGGGAGTTGGATGGAGCCGTAGCCCTGCTGCTCCGCATTCCGAACGGTGCGAACCCAGTCGCTGCCGGAGCGGGGGACGGTGACGATGCCGAAGTTCATGCTCATGGTTCGAGCATGCGCGCGGCCGATTGTCGGCGAATCGGTTTCCAGGCGGCACCTCGACTACGTCCGCTGACGTATTCGCGCCTTCGCCCCACACCGAAACCGCCGGTACCGCAAGGTTTTGCCCCGGTCGATCGTAAGCGGGCGAGCGTAGCGTCGATGGGGTTGGTAACAAGCCGCTCAGGGGTCGACCATGACGAATCCGGATCTCACACTCATAGCCGTACTGCTGGACCGCTCCGGCTCCATGCAGTCCATCAAGTCCGATACCGAAGGCGGATTCAACGCCTATATGGAGCAGCAGAAAGAGGTGCCCAAGACCATCGAGGTGACCCTCGCCCAGTTCGACACCGAATACGAGGTGGTCTACGCCAATCGCCCCCTCGCCGAGGTGCCGCCCCTGAAACTGGAGCCCCGCGGCATGACCGCCCTCTACGACGCGGTCGGCAAGCTGACCACCGAGATCGGCGCCGAACTGGCCGCCCGCCCCGATCACCGCCGCCCGGGCACGGTCATCATCGTCGTGCTCACCGACGGCCACGAGAACTCCAGCCGCGAGTGGTCCCACTCCGCCGTGAAATCCCTGATCACCCAGCAGCAGGATGTCTACAAATGGAACTTCCTGTTCCTCGGCGCGAATATGGACGCGGTGGCGATCGGCACCGAGATGGGCTTCTCGCCCCGCCAATCCATTACCTACGCCGCCGCTCCGCAGGGCGTCTCCGGTGTCTTCCGTGCGGCCGCCTCCTACACCGGCCGCATCCAATCGGCCGCGCCCGGCGAGGCTTTCACCGATGACGGCTTCACCGATGCCGAGCGCGACCAGTCGAATCCGGGACGCTGACCGTCACGCGCCGGTCAGGGCGAGAATGTCGCGATAGCTCGGGATGGTGGGGGTGACCGGCCGGTCGTCGAGGATGGTGCGGGCGAGGTCGGCGACCGTGCCCAGGGCGGCCCGGTACAGGAGGGAACCGGTGCTGATACGCGCGACGCCCAGTTCGGTGAGGGTGGTGAGGGAGGGGCCGGTCGCCGAGTAGAGGAGGTTGAGTGGGAGGGGTACCGCGGCGACGAACTTTTCGATGCGGTCCGGGGCGGTGAGGCCGGGGACGAAGATGCCGTCGGCTCCGGCCTGTTCGTAGCGGTGGGCTCGATCGATCGTCGAATCCTCGTCGCGCTGCTGCCAGTACGTGTCCGTGCGGGCGTTGACGAAGATGCCGGGGGTGCGGGCCTTGACGGTGGCGATGAGGGCGGCGTGGTGCTCGGGTGCGGCGAGCGCGGTATTGGCGCGGGCGTCTTCGAGGTTGACCCCGGCTATGCCCAATTCGGCGAGTTCGGCGACGAATTCGGCCACCTCGCCGGGGTTCTCGCTGAAACCGGCTTCGATGTCGACGGTCACGGGGATCGGCAGGCGGGCGAGCCGGGTTGCCAGGGCGAGGGTTTCGGCGCGGGTCGCGCCTTCGCCGTCGGCGAGACCGGCCGCGACCGCCACACCCAGGCTGGTGGTGGCGACAGCCGGGAATCCGGCGGCGGCGAGCATGGCGGCGGAGCCGAAATCCCAGGCGTTGGGCAGGATCAGCGGGCCGGGGCCGTGGTGCAGGGCGTGGAAGACATCCGTGTTGGTCATTGCTGGGCTCCTTCGAGAATTCCGGCGGCGAGGGCGATGGCGTGCTCCCGGCCGGGACAGGCGTGCGGCCCGACGCCGAAACCCAGTCCGGGGTGGCGCATATCGAGCTCGACGAGTTCGCCGTCGATGACGCGGCGGGTGGAACGCAGGGGCGGGTTCTCGTGCATGGTGCGGGCGATGCGTTCGTCGGGGGTGCCGGTGGTTTCGGTTTCGCGGACGTTTGCCAGCAGGGCGTCGGTGGCGGCGCAGGCCTGGACCAGGACGCAGATCTTGGCGGCGGTCACCTCGTCGGCGGTGCCGCCGCAGGCCGCGACCAGCTCGGCGACGGCGGCATCGGCGGCGGGGCTGCCCGGCTCGTGCGGATGATAGTGGGCGGCAACGATTTTCACGGCGTCGACCGAGGCGCCGGGCAGGGCGAGGGCCTCGATCAACACCTCGACGTGGGCGACCGGCCGGTCGGCGGCCGCGCGGGCGCGGGCGCGGAGGCCGGCGGGGGACAGGCGGTCCAGTTCGGCGAGCACGAGGGCGCGGCGGCGGGCGTGGTCCGGGCCGTCGCAGAAGCGCGGGACGTGGGCCCGCAGCCAGGCCAGGCCGATCGGGTCGCGAACCGGCGGGGCGTGCGGGACGGGCGCCTCGGTCAGGGCGGTGCGCACCTGGTCGGGATCGGTCAGGAAGGGGCAGGTCCGGGGCATGGTCAGACGGTATGCCCGGAACATTTCGGTGGCCGCCGAAGTGATTGCGGACGATCATGGCGGCATGCGATCCGGAGGAGCCGAACTGGCGGCGCTGGCCACCCTGCTGGCCGACCGCACGCGGGCCGATATCTGCCTGGCCCTGCTCGACGGCCGGGCGTGGACGGCCGGTGAACTCGCCCGGCACACCGGGGTGGCGGCCTCCACCGCGACCGAGCATCTGAACCGGCTGCTGGCGGGCGGGCTGCTCGCGGAGCGGCGGCAGGGGCGGCATCGGTATGTGCAGCTGGCGGATTCGCGGGTGGCGGAACTGCTGGAGGCCATGGTCGCCTATGCCGGGCCGCCGCGCACCGAGGTGACGGGGCTGAAGGCGGTCACCGTCGCGGCCACCCTGGCGCGCGGGCGGACCTGCTACGACCATCTGGCGGGCCGGCTCGGCGTCGCCATCACCGATGCGCTCACCGCGCGCGAATTCCTCGATCCCGATGCGGGTTTCGCGCTCACCGGCAGCGGTCTGGCCCTGCTGACCGGACCGCTCGGCGTCGATCCGGCGGCCCTGCGCAGGACCCGCCGCCCGGTGGCCAAGCCCTGCCTGGACTGGACCGAGCGGCGCACGCATCTCGGCGGCGCGGCGGGGGCGCAGGTGTGCCGCCGGCTGCAGGAACTCGAGTGGGTCAAACGGATCGGCGCCGGCCGCGCCATCGCCGTCACCGCGAAAGGCGAAGCGGGACTGCGTGATCTGCTCGGCATCGAGCCGGACGCGTTGAAATAGTCACTGCCAGCCGGGGCGGACCAGGCCCGATTCGTAGGCCATGACCACCAGTTGCGTGCGGTCGCGCGCATTGAGCTTCAACAGGATTCGGCTGACATGTGTGCGGGCGGTGGCCGGGCTCATGAACAGCCGCTCGGCGATCTCGGCATTGGTGAGCCCCTCGGCGACCAGCGTCATGACCTCGCGTTCCCGGTCGGTGAGCTCGGAAAAACTGCCCTCGGGCGCGGGTTTGGCATGGGTGGCGAATTCGGCCACCAGGCGTTTGGTGACGCTGGGCGAGAGCAGCGCCTCACCACCGGACACCACGCGGACCGCCTTCACCAGATCGGCGGGCTCGGTGTGCTTGACCAGGAATCCGGTAGCCCCGGACCGCATGGCCTCGAAAACGTACTCGTCCAGTTCGAAGGTGGTCAGCACGACCACCTTGACCTCGGCCAGCTCGGGCGCGGCGGCAATGGCGCGGGTGGCGGCCAGCCCGTCGAGCACCGGCATGCGGATGTCCATGAGCACCACATCGGGGACGAGTTCGCGGGCCAGCGCCACGGCCTGCTCGCCATTGTCGGCCTCGCCGACCACCTCGATATCGTCCTGCGCGTTCAGCAGTGCGACGAATCCGCCGCGCACCAGCGCTTGATCATCCGCGATCAGAACCCGAATGCTCACGAAACCTCCCGTATCGCCGGCACTTCGAACCTAGGCGGCCGGTTCCGGATGTGCCAGGTGGATGGGCAGGCGCGCCTCCACCCGGAAGCCGCCGTCGGGTTTGGGCTCGGCCAGCAGCCGGCCGCCCAGGGCGTGCGCGCGCTCGGTCATCCCGGTAATGCCGTGCCCGCCGCTGGGCGTGGCGAGCGGCGGCCGGTCGGGGCGGGTGTTGTCGATGGCCAGGTGCAGCCGGTCGGCCGAATATCGCACGGTGACAAGGACACTCGCGCCGGGTGCGTGCCGCACCACATTGGTGAGCGATTCCTGCACGATGCGCGCCGCCGTCACGTCCACCACCGACGGCAGCCGTTTGGGCGATCCGGTCACAATGGTGCGCACCTGCACCCCCGCGGCCCGCGCGGACTTGGTGAGCCCGTCCAGATCGCCGATGCCGATGGCCGGGCTGGTGGGCGCGGTGGTGGTGCCCGCACTGGAGCGGATGGACCGCAGCAGTGCGTGCACCTCGCCGAGCGCGTCCTTGCTGGCGGTCTTGATGGCGGCCAGGGCGGTGGCGGCCTGCTCGGGCTTGCGATCGATCAATTCCAGGGCGACCGAGGACTGCACATTGATCAGCGACAGGCTGTGCGCCAGCACATCGTGCAGATCGCGGGCAATGGCGAGCCGTTCCGCACTGGCCCGCTGCTCGCGCTCGGCCAGCTCCCGGGCGCGCTGCGCCTGCTCATTGCGCCGCGCCTCCTCCTCGCGCTGCCGCCGGGCCAGCACCGCGGCGCGGCGCTGCCGGATGCCCTCGGCAATGGCGACCAGCACGACGAGCCAGGCCAGCAGCCCGAACTCCTGCCAGCCATTGCTCTCGTAGCCGCGCAAGCCGGGCACCGGCCACACCATGAGCAGATAGCCGAGCGGGACGACAGCGTATGTGTACCAACGGGATCCGATGACGGCCGCGGTGAGGAAGGCGATGATGAGCGAGAGGAAGATCGGGCCGTAGCCGTAGCCGATGAGCACGTAGGCGGCGCTGGCGGCCAGCACCCCGTAGAACACCGGATACGGGTACACCTGCCGCACGATCAGCAGCAGCGGCCCGGCCACCAGTAGTGCGTAGCCGAGCACGTCGAGGGCGCGCATGTCCGGTTGGTGCTGATTGGCGAAGGTTCCCGCGATCACCGTGATCGCGGCGACCGCCGCGGCCAGCGGTACGTCCCACCGCCCGATTCGTCCCCCACTCGTCTCCATAGCTGAACCGTAGCGCCGTACGCGGCCCGGCGGCACCGCTCCGGGCCAGAAATACGTCCGGATACGTACACCGGATCGGGCTCCGCGGCGGATGTTTCACCGCAGGTCGGAGCGGATCGTTGAACCCATGAACGAAGCAGAATCCGATAGCGGCCGTCGCGAGCCCTCCGTGGTTACGCAGGCTGCCTCCTCCGGGCTTGACGCGACGGCCGCGGTCGTCAGCACCGACCGGTTGACCAAACGCTACGGCTCCCACACCGCGGTGGACGCCGTGAGTATGAGTGTCCGGCGCGGTGAGATCTATGGATTCCTCGGCCCGAACGGCGCCGGCAAGACCACGACCCTGCGCATGCTGGTGGGGCTGATCCGGCCCACCGACGGCGCCGCGACCGTGCTCGGCCGATCGCCGGGCCATCCGGAAACCTTGCGCCGCATCGGTGTTCTCATCGAGGGCCCGGGTTTCTACCCGTACATGTCCGGCCGCGACAACCTGCGGGTGCTGGCCCGCTATCGGGGCGCCGGCCGCGACGAGGTGGATCACGCCCTGGAGCGGGTGGGCCTGACCGCCCGCGGCGGCGACAAGTTCCGCACCTACTCCCTCGGCATGAAGCAGCGGCTCGGCGTGGCCGCGGCCCTGCTCGGCCATCCCGACCTGCTGATTCTCGATGAACCCACCAATGGCCTCGATCCGGCCGGCATGGCCGAGATGCGGGAGCTCATCACCGGACTTGCCGCCGACGGGCACACCGTCGTGCTGTCCAGTCACCTGCTCAGTGAAGTGCAGGAGATCTGCGATCGCGTCGGCGTCATCTCCGGCGGGCGGCTGCTCACCGAGTCCACGGTGCGGGAATTGCGCGGCGCGGCTTCGCTGTTCGTCCGCGCCGAACCCCTCGAGCTGGCCTTCCCGGCGGTGCGCCGGGCGGTCGGCGACCGGTCCGCGCTGCTCACCGCCACCGGCATCAGAGTCGATGCCGGTGTGGCACAGGCGCCCGCGGTGGCGCGCGCGGTCATCGAGGCGGGCGCGGATCTGCTGGAACTGCGCAGCGATGAGAAGTCCCTGGAAGAAGTCTTTTTCGAGATGACGGAGAGCGTGAAATGAACGATCTATTGGCCTCCACCCGGGCCGAACTGCTGCGCCTGCGCACCTGGCCCGCCTTCTGGATCGTGCTCGGGACGTGGATTCTGCTGAACCTCACCTTCGCCTACCTGTTCAACTATCTGGCCTACACCTCCGGTGACAGCGGCCGGATGTCCAATGGTCAGCCGCGAGATGTGCTGTTGCAGTTGATGCTTCCGGCCGCCGTGCCGGAGGTGTTCACCCAGGGCATGGCCATGTTCGGCGGGGCGCTCATGCTGGTGCTGGGCGCGCTGGTCATCGGCAGCGGTTACGGCTGGGGCAGCTGGAAAACCGTTCTCACCCAAGGCCCGTCGCGGGTCGCGGCCGTCGGCGGGGTGGTGATCGCGCTGGCGGTGACCGTGGTCGCGCTGGTGATCGCCGCCTTCGTGATCGACACCGGGGTGGCGGCGCTCATCGCCGCGACCGAGGGGCAGTCCCTGGCGCTGCCCGCACCCCAGCAGGCTGCGCTCGGAATCGGCGTCGGCTCGGCCATTCTGGGCATGTGGACACTGGCGGGTGCGCTCATCGGCGCGATCGCCCGCGGCCCGGCCCTGGCCGTCGGCCTGGGCCTGGTGTGGGTCCTGGTGGTGGAGAATCTGCTGCGCGGCGTCGCGGGCATCTTCGAGCCGATCGAGATCCTGACCGACTACCTGCCGGGTACGGCCGCCGGATCGCTCGCGGGCTCCATGCGCACGGTGGGCGGCGGCGGCCCGGCCACCCCGGGCGTACTGGATGTGCTCGGCCGCACCGAGTCCCTGCTCGTGCTGAGCGCCTACCTCGTGATCTTCGTCGCGGGCACGGTGTGGCTGATTCGCCGGCGCGACATGATCTGAGCGACAACCGAATACCACTGACAGCGACCGCCCGCCGACCGTGGGCGGTCGACCCCTGCCGGGATGACTAGTGGATTACGCCGTGTGCGAGCCGACTGAGCGCGGCAGTGATCTGTACCCGGCTCAGTCCGCGCTCGCGCTGGTGCCGATAGACCTCCGCGGCCAGCGGGGCCAGCAGCACGTCGACCAGTGGATCCGGTTCCGCCACACCGGCTTCCACGAGCAGCGACCGCACGTGCACGGCCCAGAACTGATACGCCCCGGTCCGGTACCGGGCGCCGCCGACCTCCGCGCCGAGCACCAGATTCGCGTGCGTCTCCAGCAGTTCCACCATCGCCGCATAGAACGCGGCCAGCCGTGCGGCGGGCGGTGCGCCGGGTCCCAGCGGCGGCTCCCCGCGCAGCAACTGCTCCTGGATCGCGCGCTCGTGCTCATCCAGCAGGGCGGTGGCAATGGAGACGACATCCGGATACCGCCGATACAGCGTCCCGCGCCCGACGCCGGCCGCCTTGGCGATGTCGTCCATGGTCACGCCGCGCGGATCGCGAGCGGCGAAGAGCTCCGCCGCGGCGCCGAGGATCTTGGCGCGATTGCGCGCCGCATCGGCCCGTTCGGCCCGTGCGGCCGGGCCCGATTCCGTGACCAGGGGCAAGTCCACCATGCCGACCACTGTATCCGAATCGCGGAATAAGTGGACAGAATGTCCGGTTGAGGTCATTATCGATACGGAAACGGACACGCAGTCCACTTATTGGAGGTTCGAAAATGCCCGCCCTGCTGCACCTCGACGCCAGCGCCCGCCGCAACTCCCTCAGCCGCGAGCTGAGCTCCGTCTTCGCCGATGCCTGGCGCGCGGAACATCCCGGCGGGGAGTACGTCCACCGCGATCTGGCCGCCGAGCCGATCCCGTTCATCGGCGAGGGCTGGACCGAACTCTGCGATGCCGTTCTCGCACAAGGAAGTACGGATCTGGATCGGCTCGCGGAGCTCGCGGTCTCGCCCGCCCGGCGCGCGGCCTGGGCCATTGTCGAACCCCTGCTCGCCCAGGTGCGCGCCGCGGACGTGATCCTCATCGGCACGCCCATGTACAACTACTCCATTCCGGCGAGCCTCAAGGCCTGGCTGGATCAGATCACCTTCCCGCGAATGTCCCTCGCCCCCAGGCGTTTCGTTGTCGCCACCGCCCGCGGCGGGGCCTACTCGCCGGGCGCGCCGAAGGCGATCTACGACTACCAGGAGCGCTACCTGCGCGACTTCTTCGCGGGCCATTTCGCCGTGCACGACACGGTTTTCATCAATGCGGAGCTGGTGAACTCGCGCCACGACCCGGCGCTGGCGCACCTGCGCGACAAGCACGATGCGTCGTACGCCGCCGCGCTCGACGCCGCCCGCCGACTCGGCAAGGAGCACTGAAATGAACTGGCTGATATTGGGTTTGGCCGGGCTGGTGGAGATCGCGTGGTCGCAGTCCATCAAGCCGACGGAGAACTTCACCAAGCCGCTGGCCACCCTGGTCTGCTTCGTGCTCGGAGCCGCGGCGGTGTACCTGCTCTCGGTGTCCATGCGCACCCTGCCCGTCGGCACCGCCTACGCGGTCTTCACCGGCATCGGCGCGGTGGGCGCCATCGGGCTGGGCGTGCTGGTGCAGAAGGATCCCATGAGCCTGGGTCGGGTGCTGGCGCTGGCCATGATCGTCGGCGGCATCGTGCTGGCTCGGGTGACCAATCCCGAATGATCGGCGGGGCGAGCGGTATCTTCTCGCGCATGGACGTTGCGCCGATACGGCCGCCCGACCTCTCCGCGCGGCCCTTCTTCCTGGTCGCCGAACGAATCATGGCGGCTTCGCCCGAAGAGCTGTACCGCATGATCACCCAGCAGCTGAGCCTCTGGTTCGCCGATCCCGGCTCGGTGCTCAGCCGCCCCGCGGTGAACGAACCGTTCTTCTTCACGGCGGGCGGCGGCCACCCGCACTACGGCCGCTTCCTGCGCCTGATCCCCGATCAACTGGTAGAGCTCACCTGGGTGACCGGGGCCGGCGGCACCGAGGGTGCGGAAACCGTTCTCACCGTGGAACTCACGCCGCACGGCGCGGGCACCGCCCTGCTGCTCACCCACGCCGGATTCCCCCATGCCGCCGCGCGTGACCGGCACGAAAAATCCTGGCCACTCGTGCTGGAACAGTTGGACCAGCGGGCCACCGCGCCGGTCTGACGCGGAGTACGTTCGAACGCGGACGGCTTCCATCAATCGAAAGGACAGTGATGCCAGTACGTACCGCACGCACCGCTTGGACCGGCGGGCTGCAGGACGGCTCCGGCCAGGTCGAGCTCGTCAGCTCGGGTGTCGGCAAGTACGACGTTTCCTTCCCGAAGCGCTCGGCCGACAATGCCGACGGCACCACCAGCCCCGAGGAGCTGGTCGCCGCCGCGCACTCCTCCTGCTACTCCATGGCGCTGTCCGCGCAGATCGCCGCGGCCGGCGGCACGCCGCAGAGCCTGGATGTCACCGCCGACGTGACGCTGGGCCCGGATCCGGCGGGCGGCTTCCGCATCTCGAACATCAAGCTGACCGTGGTCGGCCGGGCCGCGGGCATCGACGAGGCGGGCTTCCTCGCCGCCGCCGCGGCCGCCAAGGCCGGCTGCCCGATCTCCAAGGCGCTGGCGGGCGTCGACACCATCGAGCTGGACGCCACTTTCGAGGCGTGAGTTCCTGGTTCCGGCCCGGGCGTAATCGAAAGAGCTACGCCCGGGCCGGAGCCGTTTCCCATAGTTGGCTGTGGGCTAACTCTTTCGTCTATTCTTTGCCTTGAATCGGACATTGGGCTCGTAATTGGCCATTGCTCGTTATTAGCCTGGCGATCATGTGGTCGTCGAAAACCGTAGATGCACAGCAGCGATCGGGCCCCGCCGACTCGTTGCCCCGGGTCCTGGCGCTCGATGCCGCGCGCGGTATCGCCGTGCTGGGTATGTTCGCGGTCCATGTCGGACCGCAGCCGGCCGTGCCCGGTGGCGAATCATGGCTGACCATCTTCCAAGGGCGGTCGGCGGCACTGTTCGCCATACTGGCCGGCGTCTCGCTGGCCCTGATGTCCGGCGGGCAGCGGCCCTACACCGGGAAGGCCGCACAGCGCGGCATGGTCCGCATCGCCGCCCGCGCGGTGATCGTGGCGCTGCTCGGCTTGGCCCTCGCGCTGCTGCAATCCGGTATCGGCATCATGCTCATCCTGACCTACTACGGTCTCTACTTCCTGCTCGCGCTGCCGTTCCTGCGCGCGAGCGCGCGCACCTTGGCCCTGCTCGCGGCAGCGTGGGCGATTGCCGGTCCCGTCGTCTCGTTCCTGATCCGAAGCCGTATGGAGCAGAACAGCTTCGGCGGCAGCCCCACTCCCGAGATGCTGACCTCGCTGTCGGGACTGCGGGAAATGGCGGAGATGCTGCTGCTCACCGGCGCGTATCCGGTGCTGTCGTGGATGCCGTTCGTGCTGGCCGGAATGGCGCTGGGGCGGCTCGGAATCCGTGCACTGCAACCGGTTTCGGTCATGCTGGCCGGTGCGGGGCTGATGGTTCTCGGCTACGGCGGGTCGTGGTTGCTACAGCATCCCTGCGGCGGACGCGCGCATCTCACCGACCTGCTCGCCCACGGCCTGAGCGAGGCCGGAGTGACGGATATCGACCTCGGGGCGATTATCGACGCGGGCAATCTCGGGACCGTCTCGACGACGAGCTGGTGGTGGCTGACCGTCGCCACCCCACACAGCGGTACCCCGTTCGAGGTGATCGGCGCGACGGGTGCGGCCTTCCTGGTCATCGGCGCACTGCTGGCCATCACGCCGCGCGCCGGGATCGCCTTGCGGCCCTTGATCGCCGCCGGTTCGTGCGCGCTGTCGCTCTACATCCTGCAGGCCGTCGCCGTGAGCGTGCTGGTACCGATCCCGGATGCCGACGCCGAGGCGCTCCCCGGTGGCATCCACGGTCCGGGCTGGCCGCTGTTGGCGCTACTGGCGCTCGGCTCCCTGACCCTGGCGACCCTGTGGCGCAGCGCCTCCCGCCGCGGACCGGCGGAATGGGCGCTGCACGAGATCAGCTGGCGCACAGCGAAATGGGCGGTGCCCGTCGGATAACCGGCACCGCCCGTTCGGATCGTCGGAAACTACGCCGCGGCCGAATCCTTTTCGCGCACCCCGCGAGACGCGAATTCGGTCAGCGCCGCGAAGGCCAGGCCCAGCGACAGCCACAGCGTGGCGGTCTCGGCCAGCGAGGCCACCCGGAACTCCCACAGCAGCGAAGCCGGGAAGTCGGACTTCACCTCGTTGACGCCCGGCAGCAGGATGTAGCCCACGGCCGTGACGAGCACGAAAGCCGCTACCGCACCGATCAATCGGAGGGTCGGCAGGCTGTGGCGCAGCAGTTTGAACACATACACGCCGACGCCCACGGCCGCGAAACCGAGCAGCACCACCGCGACCCACAGCCAGGTGCGGTCATTGATGGTCTCCGGATCACCCACGGCGGGCGGATTGGCCGGGTACTTGAAGAACGGCACCGCGACAATCGCCAGCCAGCCGCCCGCCGCGAGTCCCAGCGACAGCTGCGCGCCCGGCAGGGTGGTGTAGCGGCGGGCCACATTGGCCACGGTCGCGAAAATGGCTCCGATGGCGAGACCGTAGATGCCCAATGCCAGGAACTGACCGGCCTTCTGACCGGTCCGGCTCACCAGCGGCTCTTCCTCGTCGCCGTGGGAATGCCCGCCGGCCTGGGCCTCCTCGATGGCAATGGCCGCTTCCACCTTGGGTTCTCCGATGAAGTACCCCACGGTGCCCGCCAGCAGGCCCGCAATGAGGCCGGCCAGCAGGCCGCGCAGCAGCAGCGTCTTGAGCGAACCCGTCAGCCGCTGGGATTCACTCAGTGACACGGGACGCCCAGCAGGTGTCGTCCATCGTGCATGAGCTCGTGCATGAACATGCCGCTGCGCGAGATCGCGCCCTGATCGAAGCCGACCAGGTACAGCGTGAGCAAAGCGAAAAGAACGACAGCCGCGGACACGAGCAGCGCGGTGAGCGCGTCGCCGGTCCGGCCGGGAGAGTGGACGATGGCCATTCGAGTCCTCCTTGGGGATTTCGCGTCCCCATCGAGTTGGGTGCGACGGTGCCGGTGTCTGGCTCTCCCGGCACTTCACCTGACTCGGCTCGAGTGCTTGGAACTACAGTGGCGCGACCGCCCCGGAATCACACCGGGTTACTCGCCACCGTCGCGTACTTCATCTCGAACTGTGACAGCTCACCTGGCCATACGTCAATCAGGCGTGCTTGCCCGCCACGTCCAGGACCACCTCGAACTCCAGCAGCGAGGCGCCGGTGGCGACCGGCTTGCGGGCCTCGCCGGCATGCGCCTCGCGCGCCGGGCCGTCCCGCCAAGCCGCGAAGGACTCTTCGGAATCCCACTGCGTGACAACGAAGTAGCGGTTGTCACCGGCGACGGGACGGAGCAGCTGGAAACCCAGGAAGCCGGGGGAGTTCTCCACGGCGTGCGCGCGGTGCGCGAAGCGCTTCTCCAGTTCGGGGCCCGCGCCCTCGGGGACCTCGATTGCGTTGATCTTGACGACTGCCATGGAGTGGAGGTTACTCCCCACTCCATGGGATTCCTCGTGCCCGCCGCGGTACCCGCGGCGGGCACGAAAAGGGAAGGAGGGTCGTCGTATTGTCGGCATGGTGTTGTACGACGAGGGCGGCGCGGGCGCGCCGATTCTGCTGCTGCACGGGTTGATGGGCAGTGCCCGCACCTGGCGGAGTCAGCTGGACTGGTTGCGTGAATTCGGGCACGTGTACACGTTCGACGCCGCCGGGCACGGCCGCCCCGCGCCGGACGAGCTCACCACGGAAGCCTTCGTGGCCGATCTGGAAGCGGCCACCGCGCGCATTACCGAACCCATGGTGGTGATCGGGCATTCGATGGGGGCCCTGCACGGGTGGGTGTACACCGCGGCGCATCCGGAGCGGGTGCGGGCGCTGGTGGTCGAGGACATCGCGCCCGATTTCCGCGGCCGCACCGCCGCGCACTGGGCCGCCATGATCGAGGCGTGGCCGCAGCCGTTCGCCGACGAGGCCGCCATGGTCGAGTTCTTCGGCCCGGTCGCCGGTCGCTACTTCCTCGACTCCTTCGAGCGCGGTCCCGAGGGGTACCGGCTGCACGGTGAGGTCGCCACCTTCCGCGATATCTCCGAGGAGTGGGGCACCCGCGATTTCTGGGCGGAGTGGAAATCCATCACCGTCCCGGCACTGCTGATCGAGGGCGAGGACACCATCACCCCGCCCGGGCAGATGCGCGAGATGGCCGCGGTGCATCCCGATGCGCGGCATGTCCTCGTTCCGGGCGCCGGACATCTGATCCACGATGAGAAACCCGAGGTCTACCGGGCCGAAGTCGAGGCGTTCCTGCGCCGGATCAGAATTTGATGGCGGGTGCCTTCAGTCGCCCGGGGTCGGCGTCGTATGCTCGGCTCGCAGCCACATCGGAACGAATGGGTGACCAATGATCGACTTCTCGATTCCCGCAGAGCTCGCCGCCGAACGTGATCGGGTCCGGCAGTTCGTCATCGACAAAATCGTCCCCTTCGAGCGTGATCCGCGGCTGACCGCGCACGGCCCGAACGACGACCTGCGCCAGGAACTGGTCGAGCTCGCCCGGGCCGAGAAGCTGCTGACCATTCAGGCCCCGGTCGAACTGGGCGGTCGCGGGCTGACCCATGTGGAGCAGGCCGTGCTGTACGAGGCCGCCGGCTGGTCCACCCTCGGCCCGGTCGCCATGAACTGCGCCGCCCCCGACGAGGGCAATATGTTCCTGCTCTCCAAGATCGCGAACCCGGAGCAGACCGCCAAATACCTGCAGCCGGTCATCGACGGCCACCAGCGGTCCGTCTTCGCCATGACCGAACCGAACGGCGCGGGCTCCGACCCCAACCAGCTGGCCACCGAGGCCACCTTCGACGGTGAGAACTTCACCGTCAACGGCCGCAAATGGCTGATCACCGGCGCCGACGGGGCCAAGACCTGGATCATCATGGCGCGCTTGGCCGCCAACCCGCATCTGCCCGAGGGCCCGACGCTGTTCCTCACCGACGGCGACACTCCCGGCATCGTCATCGAGCGGGTCATGAACACCATGGACCGCAACTACGTCGGCGGCCACGCGGTGGTCAACTTCGAGAACCTGGTGCTGCCGCGCGAATCCGTGCTCGGCGAGACCGGCCAGGCGCTGCGCTACGCCCAGCTGCGGCTGGCCCCCGCCCGCCTCACGCACTGCATGCGCTGGCTGGGCGCGGCCGAGCGGGCGCAGTCCATCGCCGTCGACTACGCCAAGACCCGCACCGCCTTCGGCAAGCCCATCGGCGAGCATCAGGGCGTGTCGTTCATGTTGGCGGACAACGAGATCGCGCTGCACCAGTGCCGCCTCACCATCTGGCACGCCTGCTGGCTGATGGATCAGGGCGAGAAGGCCCGGCACGAGAGCTCCATCGCCAAGTCGTATGTCTCAGAGGAGCTGTTCAAGGTCACCGACCGCTGTGTGCAGGTGCTCGGCGGCATCGGCATCAGCGATGAGACCGTGGTGGAGATGATCTTCCGCGATATGCGCGCCTTCCGCCTCTACGACGGGCCCACCGAGGTGCACAAGTACGCGATCGGCCGCAAAATTCTCCGCTGAATTCCGCTCGGGCGTGGCGAAGCGGCAGGTGCACTAGGATTTGCGCGTATGAGTTCGGAATTGCACGTCGACGTCTCCGGCGGCGTCGCCGTCCTCACTCTGAATCGTCCCGCCCAGCAGAATGCGCTGACTCCCGCCATGGCCGCCGAACTCGGTGCGGCGCTACGGCGCTGCGATACCGAGGACGCCATCGGCGCGGTGGTCATCACCGGCACCGCGCCCGCCTTCTGCGCGGGCGCGGATCTGTCGCTGCAGGTCGGTGAGGTCAATGGCCTCATCGATCCGCCGCCGTTCCGGATCCGCAAGCCCGTCATCGCCGCGGTGAACGGGCATGCCGTCGGCATCGGGCTGGAGATCGCGCTGCAGTGCGATCTGCGCTACGTGGCCCGCGATGCGGTGTACGGCCTCAACCAGGTTCGCCGCGGCGCGCTCGCCGACGGGTACGCGCACTGGACCCTGCCCCGGCTCATCGGCAGCGCCAATGCCGCCGATCTGCTGCTCACCGGCCGCACCTTCGACGGCGACGAGGCGCGGGCCATGGGCCTGGCCAATTCGGTCCTGCCCGCCAGCGAAGTGCTGCCCACCGCCCTGGCCGTGGCGCACGATATCGCGCACGGGTCCGCCCCGCTCCCGGTCGCCCTGTCCAAGCGCCTGCTGTGGGAGGCCCCGGCCATGACCCCGGAAACCGTGGGCCGCTTGGAAACCGAGCTCAACGACTATGTCGCCAAGAGCGCCGACGGCGGGGAGGGCGTGGCCGCGCTCAAGGATCGCCGCCAGCCCAAGTGGAGCGGCAGCGTGAGCACCGAATGGCCGGGCTGGGACGCCGTCACCGGCGGCGAGGCGCGACCCGGGCTGGATTGAGCCTCAGGCGTTTCCGCCGATGGCCATGAGCAGGAACAAGGTGCCCATAATGATCATGAAAATGGTGCCGACGATACCGAGCACATAGCCGACCACCACCTGCACCCGGCCGCCGTACTCACCGCCGGACGCCTCGATCTCATTGAGCGCCCGCCGCCCCATGGCCCAGGCCACCGGTCCGAGGATGCCGCAGCAGAAGACGCTGAGCACCCCGAGTAGCAGCACCGTCGTCGCATACTCGTGCTCGACGGTTGGGCCGATGGGCTTCTCGGGGATGACCACCGCCCGATTTTACGGTCGCAGGCCGCCTGTGGGCAGGCTGACGCGCAGGATCGGTCGCCAATCCGTCATTCCGGCGCGCTTTTGGCCGGAATCCACGACATTCGTTGGCGCACTGAGGGTGTGGATCCCGGCCAAGAGCACGCCGGGATGACGAGGCAAGTTCGCGCCGTGGTTCGGTGTCAGGCGCGGCGCTGGCGTGCGACCTCGGCGAGCACCACGCCCGCGGCCACGGACGCGTTGAGGGACTCGACCGGACCGGCCATCGGAATCGACAGAATCGAATCGCAGGTCTCGCGCACCAGTCGCGACAGGCCCTTGCCCTCCGAGCCGACCACGATGACCGTCGGTGCACTGCCGTCGAATTCGTCGAGGGTGGTGTCGCCGCCGGCGTCCAGGCCCACGATCTGGAAGCCCTGGTTCGCCCAATCCTTCAGCGTGCGAGTGAGATTGGTGGCGCGGGCGACGGGCAGCCGGGCGGCCGCACCGGCGCTGGTGCGCCAGGCGACGGCCGTGACGCTGGCGCTGCGGCGCTGCGGAATGACCACGCCCTGACCGCCGAAGGCCGCCACCGAGCGGATGACCGCACCCAGGTTGCGCGGATCGGAGATATTGTCCAGCGCGACCAGCAGTGCGGGCTCACCCGAGGCGCGGACCTTGTCGACCAGGTCGTCGGGATGGGCGTAGCGGTACGGCGGCACCTGCAGGGCCAGGCCCTGGTGCATGCCGTTGTGGCTCATCTTGTCCAGGTCGGTGCGCGGCACCTCGAGAATGGAGATGCCCGCATCCGCGGCGATCTTCACCGATTCGGTGAGCCGGTCGTCGTTCTCGGTGCCCACGGCCACGAACAGCGCGGTGGCCGGCACGCCGGCGCGCAGGCACTCCACCACCGGATTGCGGCCCAGCACCAGCTCCGGGCCCTCATTGTCCTTGCGGCCCGGAATCGGGCGGTTGGCATCGCGGGTGCGGGCCTTGGCGGCGCCGGCCTCCGCCTTGGCCTTGGCCTTGGCGCGCTTGGCCGCGGGGTGATAGACGCGATCCTCGGCCTTGGGGGTGGCGCCCTTGGGTGCGAGGGCGCGGCGGCGCTGCCCGCCGGACCCGACGGTCTGCCCCTTCTTGCTGCCCGACTTGCGCACCGCACCGCGTCGCTGAGAATTCCCTGCCATCACTTCGCCTTCCGTATCACGCGGGCATCCCGCATCGAGCCGGCCGCGGGCGCACCCGCTCACGGTCGATCATGCGGGATACCTGCATCCGGACGACGCAGCGAACGGCTGCGCCACTGTAAATCTTGTGCCGCCGAATGGCGGTGCTGGTTACCCATTCTCCTTGGTCAGGGTCCACTCCGGACCCTGCGGGGTGTCGGTGACCTCCACACCGGCGGCTTTGAGCCGGTCGCGCACCGCATCGGCGGTGGCCCAGTCCTTGTCCGCGCGGGCCTGCTGGCGGCGCTGCAACTCCGCGCCGATGAGCACATCGAGCGCGCCGATGGCGGCGGAATTGTCGGCGGGCGCGGCCCAGTGCGAGTCCAGCGGATCCACGCCGAGAATACCCAGCATGGCCCGGACCTGACCGGCCAGCAGGCGCGCACCCGTCAGATCGCCGGACTCGAGGGCCCGGTTGCCGTCGTTCACCACGCGATGGATCTCGGCCAGCGCCTTGGGCACCGCGAGATCGTCGTCGAGCGCCTCGGCGAAACCCTCGGTCCAGGTTCCGACCGGAGCATCGCCCGCGCGCTCGACCACCCGGTGCACGAAGGCCTCGATCCGCTGATACGCGGTCGCGGCCTCGGTGAGCGCGTGATCGGAGTACTCCAGCATGGACCGGTAGCTCGCGCTGCCCAGGTAGAAGCGCAGCTCCACCGGCCGCACGCCGACGCGTTCGAGCACATTGGGGATGGACAGCACATTGCCCAGCGATTTGGACATCTTCTCGCCGCTCATGGTCACCCAGCCGTTGTGCAGCCAGTAGCGGGCGAACCCGTCCCCGGCCGCGCGCGACTGCGCGATCTCGTTCTCATGATGCGGGAAGACCAGATCCATTCCGCCGCAATGGATATCGAATTCCGGTCCGAGGTAGAACTCGGCCATGGCGGAGCATTCCAGATGCCAGCCCGGCCGGCCCGGACCCCACGGCGACGGCCAGCTCGGCTCACCCGGCTTGGCGGCCTTCCACAGGGTGAAGTCGCGCTGATCCTTCTTGCCCTGCCCGGCGCTCTCGCCCTGGTGCACATCGTCGAGCTTGTGCCCCGACAGCTGCCCGTATTCCGGATAGCTCAGCACATCGAAGTAGACATTGCCCTCCGACGGATAGGCGTGCCCGCGCGCGATGAGCCGCTCCATCATGTCGACCATCTGGGTGATGTGCCCGGTGGCGCGCGGCTCCGCGGACGGCGGCAGCACACCGAGGGTCTCGTAGGCGCGGTCGAAGGCGCGCTCGTGGGTGGCGGCCCATTCCCACCACGGCCGGCCGTGCTCGGCGGCCTTGTTCAGGATCTTGTCGTCGATATCGGTGACATTGCGAATGAAGGCGACATCGAAACCATTGGCGCCCAGCCACCGTCGCAATACGTCGAACGCCACGCCGCTGCGCACATGCCCGATGTGCGGTTCACCCTGCACGGTCGCGCCACACAGGTACACCGAGGCGTGGCCGGGGACCAGCGGCGTGAATTCACGCAGGGTCCGCGTCTCGGTGTCGAAAAGGCGCAGAGTCACGACAGAGCATCCTAGCTTCTGGGATAGGGCGGAATTCGGGCGGATACGGCTGTTGGTTCGCCGTGAAAGGAAATCGCGTTAACGCCGGTACGACTTCAGGACCGACAACAGAGCAGGGCATTGGCGATGGCCGCCACGCCCTCACCGCGGCCGGTCAGACCCAGGCCGTCGGTGGTGGTGCCCGAAACCGATACGGGGGCACCGAGAATCTCGCCCAGGACCTGCTGCGCCTCGGCGCGGCGCGGCCCCATCTTGGGGCGGTTGCCGATCACCTGCACTGCGGCATTGACGATGGTGAAGCCGGCTTCGTCCAGCAGCCGCCGGACTTCCTTCAGCATGGCCGCGCCGGAAACGCCTTCCCATTCCGGGCGTCCGGTGCCGAAAACCGCGCCGACATCGCCGAGGCCGGCGGCCGACAACAGCGCGTCGCACAGCGCGTGCGCCGCGACATCGCCATCGGAATGACCGGCGCAGCCGCTGTCGCCGTCGAAGAGCAGGCCCGCCATCCAGCAGGGCCGCCCGGGCTCGATGGGATGCACATCGCTGCCGATACCGGTGCGCAGAGAGGTGGGATCGATCATGGGGCCGCCACCACCTCCCGGGAATCGTTCTGGGCCACCAGTGTATTCGCCAATACCAAATCGAGGGGCGTGGTGATCTTGAAAGCCAGGGGATCGCCGAGCACGGTCCGCACCGTGGCCCCCAGCAATTCGACCAGGCCCGCGTCATCGGTCGCCTGGGTTCCGGTCGCATAGGCCGCGCGCAGCAATTCGGCCTCGAAGCCCTGCGGAGTTTGAATGGCGCGCAAGCCGGACCGATCGGGCGTGCCGGTCACCGCGCCCGCCGCGTCCACGGCCTTGATGGTGTCGGTCACCGGCAGGGCGGGCACCACCGCCCGGGCGCCGGCCCGCAGTTCGGCCACCACGCGCGCGATGAGCGACGGCGGCGTGAGGGCACGGGCCGCATCGTGCACGAGCACATGGGTGGCATCGGGTGCGGCGGCCAGGCCGGCGCGCACCGAATCGGTGCGCTCGGCGCCGCCGGGCACCACGTGCACCGGCGTGTCGGTCACCGGGAGCAGGGCTCGGGTCTCGTCGACGAGTTCGGCGGGCACCATAACCACAACCTCGTCGACGGAACCGGAGGAGATCAAGCCGCTGACCGCCAGTGTGAGCATGGGACTGCCGCCGACCGGTACGAACGCCTTCGGTGCATTCGCACCCAGGCGCACGCCCATGCCGGCGGCAGGAACCAACGCTACGACACGGCGGTGTTGCTCAGCGAGCAGAGCAGAACCGTGCGTTTCGTTCACGGTCAGGAGGCCGCGGCGAGGACCTCGTCGAGCAGGGTCTCGGCCTTGACGTCGTCGGTGCCCTCGGCGAGCGCGAGCTCCCCGACGAGGATCTGGCGAGCCTTGGCCAGCATCCGCTTCTCACCGGCGGACAGGCCGCGGTCCTGCTCCCGGCGCCACAGATCGCGAACGACCTCGGCCACCTTGTTCACATCGCCGGAGGCGAGCTTCTCGAGGTTGGCCTTGTAGCGGCGGGACCAGTTGGTCGGCTCCTCGGTATGCGGAGCGCGCAGCACCTGGAAGACCCGATCCAGGCCCTCCTGGCCGACGACGTCGCGGACGCCGACATACTCCGCGTTCTCAGCGGGAACCCGAACGGTCAGATCGCCTTGCGCGACCTTCAGGACCAGATACTCCTTTTGCACACCCTTGATGGTGCGGGTTTCGATAGCTTCGATCAGCGCCGCTCCGTGGTGGGGGTAAACGACGGTGTCTCCGACCTTAAAAATCATGTGTCCCGTGCCCCTTTCGATGTTCACAGTTTAACATGCGACTCGGTAACGGCGCGATCAACGGCGCAGGTCAGGGCCACAACGAGCCAGCGGCGGGGGTTGACAGAACGCGATGAGTGTGCATCTTGTTGTGCCATAACGGGATACCGCTCAGTTCCGTCAGAACGCATATGCCGATGCCTTCTCCGCATACGCACTGCGCACCCTCACATAAACGACAATGCATCTATTGTGACGCATGACCGGGTGTGTCCTATTCCGGGGCGCGTCGGATGAGACCGCCCGCGTGTGAGGCGTGGCGGGACACGCATTACTCTCTTTGACTACTACTCTCCATAGTGGAGTGAGCCGGTCGACATGGAGGACAACCCGTGACTGCCCTGAAAGCCACCTCAGCGTCGAAGATGCGACGGCGTGCCGTGACAGTTGCAGCATTCGCCGCCGGTGCGGTGCTCGCGCTGTCGGGCTGCGGTGCCGGCCAGATCTCGCAGACCGCGACCCAGGTCGCGGCCGTCAACGGTAACGAAGCCAATGTCGGCCAGGTGGCGCTGCGCGACGTGCGCATCCTGCTGCCGCAGTCGGAGCAGTACAACAATGCCAAGGGCGGCAGCGCCGTGCTGGCCTTCTCCGCCATCAATCTGGGCGAGTTCAAGAGCGACGAGCTGGTCAGCATCACCTCCGATCTGGGCGCGGTGAAGATCGGCGGCAAGATCGAGCTGGGCCCGCAGCGGACCGTCGTGGCCAACCTGCCCGAGGGCGCCGGCGCGGCCGAGGCCGCCGGTCAGCACGGCGACACGCACGGCGCGCCCACCACCCCGGCGGCCCCGGCCGAGAGCAAGACCGATCCGGACGCCACGCCGATCCTGGTCGAGTTCACCGGACTGACCAAGGACATCACCCCCGGCCTGACCTACCCGGTCACCTTCAACTTCAAGGAGAACGGCACCGTCGTGGTGAACGTTCCGGTCGACGCCGGGCACGAGCTCGAGCGCGTCGTGAACGAGAAGTCCGGCGGCGAGAGCGAGCCGAAGCCGGCCGGCGGCCACTGAGACACGAGACGGTTACGACAGGGCCCGCTTCGGATCACCGAAGCGGGTTTTGTTGTTTCGGGGCCTTGACGATGCGCGCATCTCACAGTGATGACGGCCCGGTGACCGGAAAGAATCGTGAAGGTCCCCGGATGCATGGAACTGTCGGGGCCGCTGGCTAGGCTGCCGGGCGTGGCCAAGGTGAAATCGCTGTACCGGTGCGCGGATTGCGCGCACGAGGTCGCCAAGTGGGTGGGCCGCTGTCCCGGGTGCGGGGGGTGGGGAACCATCGAGGAGATGGCCACCTCGTCCGCCGCGGTGGCGGTGGGGCGGCGCGCCATGCTGCCCAGCACCGCGGCGACGCCGATCTCGAGCATCGACTCGACGCACACGCAGGCGCGCGGGACCGGGGTGTCGGAGTTGGACCGGGTGCTGGGCGGGGGCATCGTGCCCGGCTCGGTGGTGCTGCTCTCGGGCGAGCCGGGGGTCGGGAAGTCCACGCTGCTGCTCGAGGTGGCGCACCGGTGGGCGCGGGCGCGCGACGAGATCGCGCTGTACGTGACCGCGGAGGAATCGGCGGGTCAGGTGCGGCTGCGGGCGGACCGGACCGGGGCGGTGCACGAGAAGGTCTATCTGGCGGCCGAATCCGATCTGGCCACGATTCTCGGGCATGTCGAGCAGGTGCGGCCGACGCTGCTGGTGGTGGACTCGGTGCAGACCATGCTGGCCGCCGACGCCGACGGCGTGATCGGCGGCGTCACCCAGGTGCGGTCGGTGACCGCGGCGCTGACCTCGCTGGCCAAGGCGAGCGGTATCGCGGTGCTGCTGGTCGGGCACGTCACCAAGGACGGCGCGGTGGCCGGGCCGCGCACGCTCGAGCATCTGGTGGACGTGGTGCTGCAGTTCGAGGGGGACAAGCATTCGACGCTGCGCATGGTGCGCGGCATCAAGAACCGCTTCGGCAGCACCGACGAGGTCGGCTGCTTCGAGATGCGGGAGGCCGGCATCGCGTGCGTGGACGACCCCTCCGGGCTGTTCCTGCACCACCGCGAGACCTCGGTGGCGGGCACGGCGGTCACCGTGGCCATGGACGGCAAGCGGCCCATGCTGGGCGAGGTGCAGGGGCTCACCGTGGACACCCAGGCGCCCGCGCCGCGGCGCGCGGTCAGCGGGCTGGACTACAACCGGGTGGCCATGGTGCTGGCGGTATTGCAGAGCCGCTGCGGGGTTTTCATCGCCAAGAGCGATGTGTACGCGGCGACCGTGGGCGGTATGCGGCTGGTGGAACCGGCCGCGGATCTGGCCGTGGCCATGGCGGTGGCCAGCGCGGCGACCGACCGGGCGCTGCCCAAGGGCATGGTGGTGCTCGGCGAGGTCGGCCTGGCCGGTGAGGTGCGGCAGGTGACCGGGCTCAGCCGCCGCCTCGCCGAGGCCGAGCGGCTCGGGTTCACCGAGGCGCTGGTGCCGACCGGGGTGGAGCGCACGGGCCGCAAGATGACCATTCGCGAGGTTCCGGATCTGGGTGCGGCGCTGGCGATCGTCGGGCTGCGGCAGCGGCGCGGCGGCCGACCGCGCGCCGACGCCGCGGAAATGGCCGAATAATGGCCGGGCGGTGGATGAGCGGGCTGCTGGGCCGCACCGGGACGACTCCGGACGGGCCCGCGGCGGATTCGCCCGGAGGGCACGAGAATTCGGCGGACGCGGTGCGGGATGTGATCGCGCGACTGGTGCCCGGAACGCAATTGCGGGACGGGATAGATCGAATTCTGCGGGCGAACACCGGCGGTCTGGTGGTGCTCGGATATGACGAGCGGGTGGAGCGGATCTGCGACGGCGGATTCGAATTGGATGTGGAATTCGCGCCGACCCGATTGCGGGAATTATCGAAAATGGATGGCGCGGTGGTGCTTTCCACCGACGGCGCCCGGATAGTGCGCGCCAATGTGCATCTGGTGCCCGATCCGGCGTTGCCCACGGTGGAATCCGGGACCCGGCACAAGGCGGCCGAGCGCACCGCGGCGCACACCGGATATCCGGTGGTCTCGGTGAGCCGTTCCACCGGGCTGGTGACCGTGTACGTGCACGGGGCGCGGCATCTGGTGCAGACCACCCCGGCCATCCTGACCCGCGCCAATCAGGCCATGGCCACCCTGCAGCGCTACCGGATCCGGCTGGACGAGGTGACGCGGCGGCTGTCGGGGCTGGAGATCGAGGATTTCGCGACGCTGCGCGATGTGCTCACGGTGCTGCACTGCCTGGAGCTCATGCGGCGCACCGCCGGCGAGATCGACCAGGACGTCATGGAACTCGGGGTGGACGGCCGGCAGCTGGCCCTGCAGCTGAGCGAATTGGTCGCCGACACCGAGAATCTGCGCCGGCTGCTGGTGCGCGACTACGTGGTGGCGGAGGCGGCGGGGGAGGCGCAGGTGGATCGCGCGCTCACCCGGCTGGACGGGCTGGTGGAGCCGGATCTGCTGGAGCTGTCGAATCTGGCTCCGTCGCTGGGCTATCCGGCCACCCTCGAAGCCCTCGACACCGCCGTCGGCCCGCGCGGCTACCGTTTGCTCGCCCAGATCCCGCGGGTGCCCTTCCGCAGGGTCGAACCCCTGGTGGGCGTGTTCGGCACGCTACGGGCGCTGCTGGAGGCCTCGCAGGCCGAGCTGGAGGCGGTCGACGGCGTGAATGCCCAACTGGCGCGCAGGATTCGCGAAGGCATCGCGCGCTTGGGCGAGCACGGCTACGCGTGAAGCACCGTGCGCCGGGGTGGATCCCGGCCAAGAGCACGCCGGAATGACAGCGGTCAGGCGATATTGAACGGCTCCGGGGCGCTGCGCACCGAACCGAGTTGCGCCACAACGGTGTAGGGGCCCGGCGGCACCGGCACGCGCTCGCCCGCGCAGCTGGGCTGCGAGGTGGAGCCGGTCCAGGTGACCGTGAAGGCGGCCTGCTGGCCGGGATTCAGGGTCCGCACATCCGGTGTGCCGTCCGGATAGCAGTCGGTGCTGGCCCACAGCCGGCGCGCGCCGTCCAGGGACTGCACCGACACCAGCTGCAGGCCCGAACCCATATCGCGTTCACAGGCGGCGCTGGAGATATTGGTGATGACGATGCCGAACACCGGCTGCTCACCGGTCTTATAGGTGGGCTGGCCGACATTCACCTTCACGGCGAGGGATTGATCGGGGCACTGGCCCTGCGCGACCGGGGCCGCGCTGCCGCTGGTGGTGCTGCCGGAGGGTTTGCCCGACTCGGACGGGGCGGAGGAGCTGCCGGCGGCCTTGTTGGTGGCCTCGGCGGAAGTGGTGGCTCCGGCGTCGGCCTGCTTGTCCTCGCCGCCGCCGCGCAGCAGCGCGAACGCCACCCAGATCACCAGCGCGGTGGCGACCACCAGCGCGCCGATCGCCACCAGGCGACGGCGCCAGTAGATTTCCGGCGGCAGTGGTCCATTGGGTTCCAGCACGGTGACAACGGTAAGGGCACGGTCGGGCGCAGCAGCCGCAGGGTCTCGGCGTGTCGGAGGTGAAACAGCCTACGCGCCGGGTAAATTCCGCGGGCCGGTTACACCACCTCGCCGATATTGCCGATCACGCGGTGCAGCTTGATCTGGCCCTCGGCCAGGTTGTAGGTGATGCACGCGATGGCGCACTCGCCGGTGGCGACGCGCTGGGAGATGATCATCGACCGCTGCATGAGCAGCCGCGCCGTCTCCTCGACGTGCCTGGCCTCGAGCTCGTCGACGGTCTCCAGGCCCTCGCGGCGGCCGATGAGAATCGACGGTGTCACCCGTTCGACCACGCTGCGGATGAATCCGCCCGGCACATTGCCGTGATCGAGGGCGTCGATGGTGGCGCGCACGGCGCCGCAGCTGTCGTGGCCGAGCACCACGATGAGCGGCACGTGCAGCACCTGCACGCCGTACTCGATGGAGCCCAGCACCGAGGAGTCCACCACGTGCCCCGCGGTGCGGACCACGAACATATCGCCGAGGCCCTGGTCGAAGATGATTTCGGCGGCCACGCGGGAATCGCCGCAGCCGAACAGGATCGCCGAGGGCTGTTGTCCACTGACGAGCTTGGCCCGGTCGACGGCGCCCTGGCTAGGATGCTGCAACGTGCCGTTGACGAAGCGCTCGTTGCCCTCGCGCAGGGCCTTCCAGGCACTGATCGGGTTGGTATGCGGCATGCGTCCCATTCTCCATAGCGGATCGGTTACCGGCGAGTCCGTGGCGTTACGGTCCCGCAACTACCCGCTGGCAGATACCCCACGGACATGGTGAGCTGGTGGCAATGGATAGCGATGCGCTGATCGACTGGTACGGGGCGACGGCCCGTGATCTCCCGTGGCGGCGGCCCGGCGTGAGCGCCTGGCAGATCCTCATGAGCGAGATCATGCTGCAGCAGACGCCGGTGGTCCGGGTCGAGCCCATCTGGCGGGAATGGGTGGTGCGCTGGCCGGTGCCGTCCGCCATGGCCGCCGCGCCGCAGGGCGAGGTGCTGCGCGCCTGGGGCAAACTCGGCTATCCGCGCCGCGCGCTCCGGTTGCACGAGTGCGCCCAGGTGCTGGCGCGCGACCACGGCGATGTGGTTCCGGCCGATGTGGACACCCTGCTGAGCCTGCCCGGCATCGGCGCGTACACCGCCCGCGCCGTGGCCTGCTTCGCCTACGGGCAGCGAGTTCCCGTGGTGGACACCAATGTTCGCCGCGTGGTCGCGCGCGCCGTGCACGGCCGGGCCGAGGCCGGCAATCCCGCCGCCCGCGATCTCGGCGAGACCGAGGCCCTGCTGCCCGCGCGCGTCGACCGCGCCGCCGTCATGTCCGCGGCCCTCATGGAATTGGGCGCGCTGATCTGCACCGCCCGCAATCCCGACTGCGCCCGCTGCCCGCTGCCGTCCTGCGCCTGGGTGTCGGCGGGCCGCCCGGCCTCCGAGGTGGTGCGCCGCGTCCAGAAATACGAGGGCACCGACCGCCAGGCCCGCGGCCGCCTGCTCGACGTCCTCCGCGACGCCCCCGGCCCGGTCGAGCGAATCCGCCTGGACCTGGCCTGGACTCGCGACCCTGGACAGCGCGACCGCGCCCTGGATTCGCTGCTCGTGGACGGCCTGATCGAGCAGACCCCCGAGGGCTTGTTCGCACTGGCCGGTGAGGGCAGCGCTGCGCCCTGACGGCGGCTACGCCCTGACGGCGGCTGTGCCCTGACGGCGGCTGTGCCCTGACGGCGGCTGTGCCCTGACGGCGGCTGCGCCTTCGTCATCCCGGCGTGCTTTTGGCCGGGATCCACCCCTGGCACGCGGAGATTCCGGCCAAGAACATGCCGGAATGACCAGGCCGAATCGTGTGCGGTGGCCGGGCCGAATCGTGTGCGGTGGCCGGGCCGAATCGTGTGCGGTGGCCGGGCCGAATCGTGTGCGGTGGCCGGGCCGAATCGTGTGCGGTGGCTGGACGGGATCGCTTGCGATGGCCGGGCAGGATCGTGTGCGGTGGCCCGCGCGGGATCGCTTGCGCGCGCACCCCTTCCGGCGCGGGACGAGGGGGCGTCACGCGGAAAGGGGTGCGGCGGACGCGATCTGCCGCCCCTCATGCGGTAGATCGCGGGTACAAGGGTGCGCTAGGCGGGCATGAGGGCGCGGCGGCGGTTGCGGGTGCGCGATCCGACCACGCGGCACACCAGGTAGATGGTGAACGAGATGGTGGTGACGAAGGTGGACACCGGGACGCCGGGGGCCAGCGAGAGCAGAATGCCTCCGACGGCGGCGGTTTCGGCGAAGAGGATGGCGAGGATGGTGGCCTTCACCGGATCCGCGGTGAGCTGACCGGCCGCGGCGGCGGGGGTGATCAGCAGGGCCAGCACCAGCAGGGCGCCGACGATCTGGACGCCGAAGGCGGCGGTGATGCCGAGCAGCACGGCGAAGACGATGGACAGCGCGCGCACCGGAACACCGCGGGCGACGGCCACTTCCGGATCGGAGCTGGCGAACAGCAGCGGGCGGTAGATGGCGGCGAGCACGATGAGCACGCCCGCGGTGCAGGTGGCCAGCAGGCCGAGACCGCTGTAGCCGACGCTGACGACCTGACCGGTGAGCAGCGAGAACTTGGAGCCCGCGCGCTCGGGGCCGAGCCAGAGGAACAGCACCGACAGACCGAGGCCGAAGGACAGCACCACGGCGATCACCGAATCGCGTTCGCGGGCACGCGAACCCAGGACGCCGAAGAGCACGGCCGCCACCACGGATCCGAAGATCGCGCCCAGTCCCACGCCGACTCCGGCGAGCAGCGCCGCGGCCGCGCCGGTCAGCGAGAGCTCGCTGGTGCCGTGCACGGCGAAGGACATCTGGCGGCTGATGATGAGCGGGCCGATGGCCCCGGCCAGCAGGCCCAGCAGGGCCGCGGCCAGCACCGCCTGCTGCACGAAGTCGTAGGACAGCAGGTGCGCGGTGGTGGAGAAGTCGAACATCTTGGAGAAGACGCCGGAGAGCTTGTCGATCACGGCCGCACCTCGGGGGTCTCGCCGTGGCAATGCTGGGCGCCCGCCTCGCCGAGCGCGTCCATGGTGTCGCCGGTGCCGACGACCACCAGCCGGCCGCGCACCCGCAGCACGTCCACCTCGGTGTGGTACAGCTCGGAGAGCACCTCGGAGGTCATGACCTCGTCGGGCGTGCCGATCCGGAACTTGCCGTCCACCAGGTACAGCACCCGATCCACCAGCGGCAGAATCGGATTGATCTCGTGCGTCACGAACAGCACGGCGGTGTCGTGGGTGTGCCGCCGCTTGTCGATGAGCTCGGAGACCAGGCGCTGATTGGCCAGGTCGAGCGAGAGCAGCGGTTCATCGCAGAGCAGTACCCGGGGATCGCCGACCAGCGCCTGGGCGACGCGCAGCCGCTGCTGTTCGCCGCCGGAGAGCGCGTCCAGCGGGGCGTAGGCGAAATGTTCCGCACCGACCGCCGCGATGGCCTGCGCCACCTTGCGCCGTCGCTCCTTGCGCCCGCGCAGGCCCAGGCCCCAGCGGTGCCCGTCCACGCCGAGTCCGACCAGATCCACGCCGCGCAGCTGCGTGCCGGCCTCGATGGTCTTCTGCTGCGGGATGTAGCCGATATCGGGATTGCCGGTGCGCGTGGGCGATCCCGCGATCTCTGCCGCGCCCTCCGACAGCGCCAGCTGCCCGAGCAGCATGCGCATGAGCGAGGTCTTGCCCGAGCCGTTGGGCCCGAGCACCGCGATGAACTCACCCGGCGCGACGTCCAGATCGAGGCCCTGCCACAGGGTTCGCTCGCCGAAGGACAGCCGGGCGTTCGACAGCCGCACCGCCGGAACCGCGGCCGTTGCCGAATCGGGACCCGGAATTTCCTTCTCCGCAACGTTTTTCGGCAGGGGTGCGGGCTCGATGGCCGAGCCCGTGGATGAATTATCCACAGCTGTGGATGGTTTCGTGTTCATGGTGGTGCTCCCGGTGTGGGCAGCGAGGGTGGCGGGCACGAGGATGCCGGACTACGCGAGGGCCTGGGCGAGCGCCTGGGCGTTGCGGGTCATCCACTGAATGTAATCCAGTCCCTCCGGCAGGGTTTCGGTCACCTCGACGACTTTCACGCCATTGGCCTCGGCCAGGGCGCGCAGGTCCTTGGTGGTCTTGTCCTCGGTCTGGATGTTGTAGACCAGGGCGCGCACCTGCTTGCCGGTCAGCAGGTCCCGCACGGCGGCGACATCGGCGGGGGCCGGATCGGTGCCCTGCTCGACGGCTTCCTGGAATTCGTGCGGGGTGCGGTCGTTCACCTTCGAATCGACCAGCAGGTAGTAGGCCAGCGGCTCGGTCTGCAGGACCGGCTGATTCGGATGCTCGGCGGCGGTCTTCGCGGTGATGGCGGAAATGCCGCTCAGCTGACCGGCGAACGCGGCGGCGCGATCGGCATAGGCCTGCTTGTGGTCGGGGTCGAGCTCGCCGAGGCTCTCGGCGATGTGCTCGGCGACCTCTTTCACGCCGGCCACGTCGTACCAGACGTGCTCGTTGGCGTGCTCGTCGCCGTGTCCGGCTTCCGCGGTGGCGCCGGGCGTCTCGGTGCTGCCGTGGCCGTGCGCGTCGCCGATCTCGCCGGTGACGACCTGATAGGCGTTGACGGCCTTCTTGTCCTTGCCGTCGATGGCCTTGTCGATGAACTCGTCGTAGCCGCCGCCGTTGTAGACGACCAGGTCGGCGTCGGTGATCTTGGCGGCCTCGACGGCGGTGACCTCGTAGGAGTGCGGGTCGGCGGACGGGTCCGAGATGAGCGACTCGACCTTCACGTCCGGGCCGGCAATGGCCTTGGTGATATCGCCCCAGACATTGGTGGAGGCGACGATGGATAGTTCTCCGGAATCGTTCTTCGCGCTTCCGCAGGCGGTCAGGGTCGCCACTGTGGCGAGACCCGCGGCGAACACGGCGAATCCTCGGGCGAAGCTCTTGGTCACGCGGGGGTACTCCTGAAACACTTAACTAAAACGAAAACGATTGCCATTAAAATGTAGCGCACATGTCGAGGCACAACGACGGCGGCCCATTAGCAAATAACTTGGCCAGGGGGCCATATTTTGGGTAGTGGGGCCGCGTGAGGGACTGGGGGCCCCCCGGGGGTGAGGATTTTGGGGCTCAGGAGCACGTCCCGGGGGGGTAACACTTTAAACAATAAAAAAAAACCAAACCTTTTCAATATAAATTTTCGCCCACTTGTGGCGCCAAACCGCGGGCGGCGCTTGCGAACTTCCGTTCGCAAGGGCCGCTTTTCTGCGTTTGTGACGCGGCTTACGTCAGTGCGGCCACCGGCTGGCTCAGGAGTTGGGCGCAGCGGAGCAGGCCGAGGTGGCTGTAGGCCTGGGGGTGGTTGCCCAGTGAGCGTTCGGCGACCGGGTCGTATTCCTCGGAGAGGAGTCCGGTGGGGCCGGCGACGTCGACGAGCTGGGCGAAGAGGGCTTCGGCGTCTTCGCGCTTGCCGATGAGGAGGTAGGCCTCGACCAGCCAGGCGGCGCAGAGGTGGAAGCCGCCTTCGCCGCCGGGCAGGCCGTCGTCGTGGTGGTAGCGGTAGACGGTGGAACCGCTGCGCAGTTCCGCCTCGGTCGCCACGACGGTGGCCGCGAAGCGCGGATCGGACGGGTCGATGAGCCCGCTGAGCCCGATGTGCAGGGTGGCGGCGTCGAGGTCGGTGCCCTCGTAGGCGGCGGTGTAGGACTGGACCTCTTCGTTCCAGCCTTCCACCTTCACCTCGTCGGCAATGGTGTCGCGCAGCTTCTGCCATTCCGGATCGCCGGGCCGGTCGAACTGGCGGGCCAGGGTGAGCGCCCGGTCCACGGTGAGCCAGCCCATGACCTTGGAATACACGTGGTGGCGCGGATTGCCGCGAATCTCCCAGATGCCGTGGTCGGGTTCGCGCCAGCGCCGCTGCACCGCCGAGACCATGGCGTGCACCAGCTCCCAATCCGCGTCCGGCAACGCCTTTTTCGGATCGGTGATGCCCTTCTTCTCGCGGGCGTGCGCGAGCTGGGAGATGAGGTCCACGATGGGGCCGAACACGTCCAGCTGCACCTGCATGTTCGCCGCGTTGCCGACGCGCACCGGCCGCGATCCGGCATAGCCGGGCAGCTGGTCGATGACGGCCTCGGGCGGCAGGGTCTCGCCGTAGAGGGTGTAGAGCGGGTGCAGGCGCTCGGGTCCGGGCAGGGTCTCCAGCACCCGGTGCACCCAGTCCAGCAGATCCTCGGCCTCGGTCAGCGAGCCCAGGGACACCAGCGCGGAGGCGGTGAGCGAGGCATCGCGCAGCCAGCAGTAGCGGTAGTCCCAGTTGCGCACGCCGCCGATGTCCTCGGGCAGCGAGGTGGTGGCCGCGGCCAGAATGGATCCGGACGGGGCGTGCACCAGGCCGCGCAGCGTGAGCGCGGACCGCTTCATGAGATCCGGTTTGAGCGGCGGCAGTTCGAGCGTGCCGGCCCAATCCGACCAGTACCGTTCGGCTTCCCGCCGCCGGTCCGATTCGGGCGTCATGGCGGGCGCCAGATCGGAGGTGCCGCAGCGCAACTCCAGCATGATCGGCCCCTGCCGCGGATCCACCACGGCGCGGGCGGTGTGGTGATTGCCCTCGTCGATGATCTCCCACTCGACGCCGGGGGAGCGCAGCACCATGGGGTCGTTGGTGCCCTGCACCACGAGCCCGCCGGCCGCGCGCACCAGCCGCACCGGCACCTGGCCGAATTCCGGCCGCGGCGCGAAGGTCACGACCGCCTTGGCGTCACCGGTGATGATGCGGGTGAGGTCGGTGCGCTCGGGGACGACGTCGTGCGGCAGGTAGTCGACGACCTGCAGACTGGCCCAGCGGGTTTCGACGGTCATGGTGCCGTCCTTGTAGCGCTGGGACAGCGGCAGGCCGGCGCGTTCGGGCTGGATGGTGAAGTGGCCCGCGCCCGGTCCGCCGAGCAGGTGCGCGAACACCGCCGCCGAATCCGGTTCCGGATGGCACAGCCAGGTAATGGTGCCGTCCGGGGTGACCAGGGCCTTGGTGCGCGGGCTGGCCAGCATGGTCAGCCGCTCGATTCGGGGGGCGCTGGCCCCGGCCAGCCAGGTACGGCGTTCCTCCAGCAGGTAGGCGAGGGCTTTGGACACCTCCTCGGTGCTGGCGACCCGGAATTCGGCGAGGCTCTCGCCGTCGCCGACCTTGATGCCCACATCGGGTCCGGACAGCCGTTTGAAGGCCTTCTCGTCGGTGACGTCGTCGCCGATGAACACCGCCGCCGAGGCGCCCTGCTGGTGCCGGACGATATCGAGCGCCGCGCCCTTGTCGGTTTCCACGACGGCGAGCTCGATGACCTCCTTGCCCTCGGTGGTCTGGACGCCGACCCAGCTGGCCGGGCCCTGCCGCACCTGAACCAGTGCGCGGCGGCCGATTTCGGGGCTGGCATTGCGGACGTGCAGGGCCACGCTGGCCGGTTTGATCTCGACGGTCGCGCCCGGATTGTCGGTCGCGATCTGCGTCAGCGTCGCCTGCACTTCCTGCAGTAGTTGTTTGGCGTCGTTGTCGATGGCATGGACGAAGCCGACATCGAATTCCGAACCGTGGCTTCCGATCAGCTGCACCTCGACGGGCAGCCGGGACAGGGCCGCGAGATCACGCAGGGCGCGCCCGGAGATCACGGCGGCAGTGGTTCCGGTGAGGCCGGCGAGCGCGCGCAGCGCACTCACGGACTCCCGGTGGGGATAAGCCTTCGCCGGGTCCGAAACGATGGGCGCGATGGTCCCGTCGTAGTCCGATGCGACCAGCAGCCGCGGCACGCGGGCGATGGCCGACAACGCACGGCGAAGTTCCAGTGGCAAATCCTGTGCGCTCACGCATCCAACCTAATGATCGGAGGAGTTTTTTCAGGGCGCGAGTGATGGTACTGGGTATTGATTGCCCACTCGTTCTGGTGGTGATACATAGCGTTTACAGGACACTTGCATGTCGTTCACCGAATGTCCGAATTCCGCGAATCGTTCGCGGGCGCTGTGCCTCTGACCAGTGATGTTCCAGCAACGGCAAAGGAGGCCTGTCCGCTCTCCGGGGGCGGGCAGACCTCCTTTGTTACTCGTGCGTATGCACGGTGGGCGTTCGCGCTATGTGTAGTCGCTCACTCCTTGCCGCCGATGAGCAGATCGACGGTGAGTTCCAAGCGCTCGGTCACATCGGTCGCGGAGGCCCGGCGGGTCAGCCACGCAACCAGATTCGACAGCCACACATCGCTGATGACGCGGGCGATGGCGAGCTGGCGATCGGTGGGGTTGTCGTCGGCCAGGGCGCGGGCGAAGAAGCGGTCCATCACCTTGCCCACCCGGTCCACCTCGGCGGCGGCGGAGGCGTCGGCGAACATGAAGGCGCGCGTCATGGCCTCGGTGAGCAGCGGGTCGCGCTGCATGGCCCGGGTGACCTGGGTCAGCAGCAGGTGCATGCGCTCCTGCGGGGTGGCCCCGGCCAGCGGCTTGCGGCGTCCCTCGAACTGCTCGAATTCCCGGGCCAGTGCGGACACCAGCAGGTGCACCTTGGACGGGAAGTAGCGGTAGAGCGTGCCGACGGCGACATCCGCGCGTTCGGCGACCGCTCGCATCTGGACCGCGTCGTAACCGCCCTTGGACGCCAGCGCGAGGGTGGCGTCGAGGATGCGCTTGCGGCGGTCGCGTTGCGCGGCCGAACTCAGATCCTCCTCGCTGAGGGTGGTGACTGGCGCGGTGCGCGCAGCCGTCGCCCCATCGGCTGCCTGCGATCGGGAGGGACTGGCCATCGGTTGAAAGTCCTTTCCTGCACGAATCATCGGGTCTCTCACCCAGCGTCGGCTGGCTACGAGTTCGTACCGCGACCGGACGGCGCTTGACTTACGCCCGGCTCGAACATTAGAACATGTTCTAGGAGTGGAAGTCACGCCGGAAAGGCGGTATGGAGTGTGACCATAGCCACCACTGACGAGCATAAAGCCGTTCAGGAATCGATGCGCGGATGGGCTGCCGCGGTGCGCCCAATTGCAACACTGCGTTCAGGTGCACCGGATTATTGGCGCGAATACTGGTCGCGCCTGGCCGATCTCGGGATATTCCGGGTCGCGGTTCCGGAAGAGGCCGGCGGTGCGGGTGGGTCCATTGGTGATCTCGCTGTTCTGGTGGAGCAGGCAGCGCATGATCTCGTCGGCGGACCCGTGCTCTCGACGGCGCTGGCGGGACTCGTTGCCGGCGAGATGCTCGACGAGAATACGCCGTGCGGCGTCGCCCTCGGGGGTGAAATCGCAATATCGGCGGGTGAATCCGGTCTCAGCCTTTCCGGCTCCTGGGATTCGGTGCTCGGCGCCGCCCCGGGTGTCGCGGTGCTGGTCCCGGTGCGGGACGGTGACCGGCGACTGTGGTGCCTGGTGGACGCGGACGCCGCGGGCCTGCGGGTCGAACCGCTGGACGCGATCGACCGCAGCACGCCGCTCGCGAATGTCACGTGCGCGAATGTTGCTGTAACTCCGGATCGCATCTTCGAACCGGCGCAGGACGTGCTCGATCTGGCCGCCGTTCTGATTGCCGCCGAGGCCGCGGGCATTGCGGGCTGGTGCCTGGAAACCGCCACCGAATACGCCAAGGTGCGCGAACAATTCGGGCGCAAGATCGGCGAATTCCAAGCGGTGAAACACATTTGCGCGTGGATGCTGTGCCGGGCCGAACAGATTCGCGCGGTGGCCGCCGATGCCGCGCATGCCGCCGACACCGGCAGTGCGGAACTGCGGCTGGCCGCGGGCGTCGCACTGGCCATCGCACTCGACGCCGCGGTGGAGACCGCCAAGGACTGTATTCAGGTGCTGGGTGGAATCGGTTTCACCTGGGAGCACGACGCGCACCTGTATTTGCGCCGGGCCACCGCCGCGCGGCAGCTGCTGGGCGGTTCCGCGCGCTGGCGCGCCCGGGTCGCCGAGCTGACGCAGGCGGGCGTGCGCCGCACCGTCGGCGTGGACCTGGGTTCCCCGGCCGGGGACGGCGAACCGGATTGGGATGCCGTCGGTTTGAACGCGGCCGAGGCCGCGGTGCTGGCCGCCGAACTGACCAATATCGCCGCGCTCCCGGAGTCCGAACAGCGCGCCGCGCTGGCCGCCTCCGGCCTGCTGGCCGCGCACTGGCCGGCGCCGTACGGCCGGGGCGCGGGCCCGATCCAGCGCACCTGGATCGAGGACCAGATCCGCCGGGCCGGTATCGACCTGCCGGATCTCGCCATTGCCAACTGGGCGATTCCCACCCTGCTGCAGTGGGGCACGCCCGAGCAGATCGAGCGCTACGCCCGGCCGACGCTGACCGGCGAGGTGATCTGGTGCCAGCTGTTCTCCGAGCCGGAGGCCGGTTCGGATCTGGCGGCGCTGCGCACGACGGCCGAACGCGTCGAGGGCGGCTGGCGGCTGCGCGGCCAGAAGGTCTGGACCTCGCTGGCCGATCGGGCCACCTGGGGTATCTGCCTGGCGCGCACCGATGCCGGGGCGCCCAAGCACAAGGGCATCAGTTATTTCCTGGTCGATATGAAGAGCGCGGGCATCGATATCCGGCCCCTGGTGGAGATCACCGGTGAGGCGCGTTTCAACGAGGTCTTCCTCGATGATGTCTTCGTTCCGGACGAATGCTTGGTCGGGGAATTGGGCAATGGCTGGAAGATCGCCCGCTCCACCCTGTCGGCCGAGCGGGTCGCCATGGGCGGCAAGGGAATCGGCCAGGAGCTGGAGGCCCTGATCGCCGCCGCGCCGACCTCGGGTCCGGGTGCGGAATTGGTGGCCGACCGACTCGGAGGGCTCATCTCCGAATCAATTGCTGGAACTTTGCTAGACGCTCGCGCCGCACAAAAACTGCTTGCCGGCGGTGATCCCGGCCCGCAAAGCAGCGTGCGCAAATTGGTCGGTGTGCGGCACCGGCAGGCGGTGGCCGAATTCGCCGTCGAATTGTCTGGTGTGGCGGGCGCCCTGGAAACCGACCTGGTGAAAGAATTCCTGCTCACACGCTGTTTGTCGATTGCCGGCGGGACCGAGCAGATTCTCTTGACCGTTGCCGGAGAACGGATCCTCGGGCTGCCCCGCGAATCGCACGGCTAACCCACACCACAACCGGGAGCATGGAATTGGACTTCACCAGGGACGAGAGCCAGGACGCTGTCGCCGAGGTTGTCGTAAGTTTGCTGGAACGCGAAAGCGCGCGCGATATCGCGCTGTGGCCGGTCATTGCCGACAGCGGCCTGCTAGCGGTGCCACTACCGGAACGCTTCGGCGGTGACGAGATGGGTCTGCTCGAGGTCTGCGCCATGCTCACCGAACTGGCGACCGATGCCGTGCAGACCCCGGCGCTGAGTACGCTCGGGTTCGGGGTGCTGCCGCTGCTGGCCATCGGCGTCCCGGATGCCCTGGCGGAGAAGGTGTTCCCGGCCGTCGCCACGGGCGCTGTGCTCACCGCGGCGCTGCACGAGGCGGGCGCGCCGTTCACCGTGAAGCCGGAGACCACGGCCGTGGCCGACGGCGCCACGGTGCGGATCAGCGGGCAGAAGGTCGCGGTGCCCTATGCCGACACCGCGCGCTGGATCCTGGTGCCGACCGAGGCCGGCATTGCCGTCGTCGACGGTGACGCGCCGGGCATCACCCGCACCGCCTCGCCGACTTCCGATGGGGTGCCGGAGTTCTCGCTGCGTTTGGACGCCGTGCAGATTCCGGTCGAGCACCTGCTGCCCGGCGGGCTCACCGAACTGCACCGGCTGGCCCTGGCCTGTCTGGGTTCGGTCGCCGACGGACTGCTCAAAGGCGTGCTGGCGCTGACCGCCGAGCATGTGCGCACCCGTGAGCAGTTCGGCAAGCCGCTCGCCGAATTCCAGGCGGTGGCCCAGCAGATCGCCGATGTGTACGTGGTCTCGCGCACCCTGCACGCGGCCGCCGCCTCGGCCACCTGGGCACTCGCTCAGGAACTGCCGGTGGCGAACGGTGGGGACGCCGTCAGCGCCGCGCACCGTGAGCGCACCGACGACGACCTGGACGTGCTGGCCTACACGGTCGCCTCGGAACTGCCGGCGGCCCTGCAGAAATGCCATCACCTGCACGGCGGCATCGGCGTCGACGTGACCCATCCGCTGCACCGCTACTACTCACAGGCCAAGGACATCGCGCGCTGGCTGGGCGGCGAATCGTTCCGGCTGGATCGTCTAGGAGCCAGATGTTCATCGAACTGACCGCCGAACAGCGGCAGCTGCGCGACGAATTGCGTTCGTACTTCGCCGGTCTCGTCACTCCCGAAGAGGAGGCCGAGATGCTGGTGAACCGGCACGGTGACGCCTACCGGGCCGTGGTCAAGCGGATGGGCGCCGACGGCCGGCTCGGAGTGGGCTGGCCGAAGGAGTACGGCGGGCAGGGTTTCGGCCCGCTGGAACAGCAGATCTTCTACAACGAGGCCGTGCGCGCGGACGTGCCGGTGCCGCTGGTCACGCTGCTGACCGTCGGCCCGGCCCTGCAATCGTTCGGGACCGAGGCGCAGAAGCGGAAGTTTCTGCCCGGAATCCTCACCGGCGACATTCATTTCGCCATCGGCTACTCCGAGCCCGAGGCGGGCACCGATCTCGCCGCGCTGCGCACCTCCGCGGTGCGCGACGCCAATGGCGACTGGATCGTCAACGGGCAGAAGATCTTCACCACGGGCGCGCACGAGGCCGACTACATCTGGCTGGCCGTGCGCACCGGCACGGTGGAATCGCGGCACAAGGGCATCACGATCCTCATCGTGGACACCAAGGATCCGGGCTACTCGTGGACGCCCATCATCACGGCCGACGGCGCGCACCACACCAATGCCACCTACTTCGACAATGTCCGGGTACCCGCCGACATGATCGTCGGCGAGGAGAACGGCGGCTGGAAGCTCATCACCACCCAGCTCAATCACGAGCGGGTGAGCCTGGGACCGTCCGGCAAGATCGAGCAGCTCTACGAGCGGGTGCGCGAATGGGCGCAGCGCCAGGGCGTGCTGGGCGAGGCCGATGTGCGGCGCTCGCTGGGCCGGCTGCACGCCATGGTGCGGCTCAACGAGCTGCTGAACTGGCAGGTCGCCTCGAATATGGAACGGCCCGATACCGCTCCGGCGGAGCTCATCGCCGATGCCTCCGCGACCAAGGTGTACTCCACCGAGGCGGTGCAGCAGGCCGGCCGGCTGGCCGAGGAGATCGTCGGGCGCTTCGGCGATCCCGCCGATCCGAAGACCGCGGAATTGCTGACCTGGCTGGACCGGCGTACCAAGCAGAATCTGGTGATCACCTTCGGCGGCGGCGTCAACGAGATCATGCGCGAGCTCATCGCCCAAATGGGCCTGCGGTTGCCGCGCGTCCCCCGATAGGAGTCACAGTGACGCAGAGCAGCACCGCCGACGAGATCCGCGCGGCGATCGAGAAGATCAAGGCGGCGGGGGAATCCGCGCCCCGGGTGGGCCGGGATCCGGTCAATCAGCCCATGATCAACAACTGGGTCGAGGCCCTCGGCGACGCCAACCTCATCTATGTGGACGAGGACGCCGCCCGCGCGGCCGGGCATCCGGGCATTGTCGCGCCGCCCGCCATGGCGCAGGTGTGGACCATGCTGGGGCTCAATGGCAAACGCGCGGACGACGATCCGATGGAGCAGACCAACAAGCTCTTCGACGCGGCCGGGTACACCTCGGTGGTCGCCACCAACTGCGAGCAGATCTACCACCGCTACCTGCAGGTCGGCGAGCGGGTGACCGTGCGCTCCGGGATCGAGGAGCTGGTGGGGCCCAAGCGGACCGGGCTCGGCGAGGGCTGGTTCACCACCTACCGCACCAATTGGTACGTGGGCGAGGAACTGGTCACCGAAATGCTGTTCCGCATGCTGAAATTCGCGCCCGGGACAGCGGCTCCCAAGACCGCCGAACCGGCCGGGGACACCCCGAGCGCCGAGGATCTCGCCAAGCGGGTGCGGCCGACGGTCTCCAAGGACACCGAATTCTTCTGGGACGGAACGAAGCTCGGTGAGCTGCGCATTCAGAAAATGCCGGACGGCACGCTGCGGCATCCGCCGGTGCCCGCGCTGTGGAAGGACAAGTCGGAGCAGACCGACTACGTCGTGGCGTCGGGTCGCGGCACCGTCTTCAGCTTCGTCGTGCACCACGCGCCCAAGGTGCCCGGGCGGCAACTGCCGTATGTGATCGCGCTGGTCGAGCTCGAGGAGGGCGTGCGCATGCTGGGTGAGCTGCGCGGCATCGACCCGGCCGAGGTCGAGGTCGGGCTGGCCGTCGAGGCCGGTTTCGAGAAGCTCGACGAGGACAACACCGTGCCCTACTGGAAGGCCGTGCGATGACAGCGACCATCGAGCCCGCCGCTGTGCGGGTCGGAACCGTCTTGCCGGAGTTGGTGATTCACGCCGATCCGACCTTCGTGATCAGCACCGCACTGGCCACGCGTGATTTCCAGGACGTGCACCACGACCGCGACAAGGCGGTCGAGCGCGGCTCCAAGGACATCTTCGTCAATATCCTCACCGACACCGGCCTGGTGCAGCGCTTCGTCACCGACTGGGCGGGCCCGCGCGCCATTGTGAAATCCCTGGCGCTGCGCCTGGGCGTGCCGCTGTACGCGGGCGACACCCTCACCCTGTCCGGCACGGTGATCGCCGTCGACGGCGGCGACATCACCGTCGAGGTCATCGGCAAGGACAGCCTCGGCGACCATATTTCGGCGAAAGCCGTCATCTCCCTGCAGGAGGCACACCAGTGACGGCCCTGAGCCGCCGCGCCGCCATCGCCGGCATCGGCGCCACCGATTTCTCCAAGGACTCCGGCCGCAGCGAACTGCGCCTGGCCGCCGAGGCCGTCACCGCCGCCCTCGCGGACGCCGGGCTGACACCGGCCGACGTGGACGGCCTGACCACCTTCACCATGGACACCAATACCCAGGCCGCCGTGGCCCGGGCGGCGGGCATCCCGAACCTGAAGTTCTTCTCCAACATCCCCTTCGGCGGCGGTGCGGCCGCGGCCACCGTGCAGCACGCCGCCATGGCGGTGGCCACCGGCATCGCCGATGTGGTGGTGGCCTACCGGGCCTTCAACGAACGCTCCGGAAACCGTTTCGGCCAGTTCGCCACCCACCTGGCCACCGGCAATCCGACCTCCTCGGGCGTCGACAACGCCTTCTCCTACACCCACGGCCTGGGCACCCCGGCCGCGCAGGTGGCCATGGTGGCCCGCCGCTACATGCACGTATACGGCGCCACCAGTGCGGATTTCGGCCGCGTGGCCGTCGCCGACCGCAAGCACGCCGCGGTGAATCCGGCCGCTCACTTCTACGGCAAGCCGATCACCCTGGAGGAGCATCAGGCCTCCCGCTGGATCGCCGAGCCCCTGCACCTGCTCGACTGCTGCCAGGAGACCGACGGCGGCGTCGCCATCGTGGTCACCAGCGCCGAACGCGCCAAGGACCTTCCGCACAAGCCCGCCCTCATCGCGGGCGCGGCCCAGGGCTCCGGCGCCGACCAGTACGTCATGACCTCCTACTACCGCGACGCCATGACCGGCCTGCCCGAAATGGGCCTGGTAGGCGACCAGCTCTGGGCCCAGAGCGGTTTGCGCCCGGCCGATATGCAGGCTGCCATCCTCTACGACCACTTCACCCCCTTCGTCCTGATGCAACTCGAGGAACTGGGCTTCTGCGCCCGCGGCGAAGCCAAGGACTTCATCCAGGACGGAGCCCTCGAAGTAGGCGGCCGCCTCCCCCTCAACACCCACGGCGGCCAGCTCGGCGAGGCCTACATCCACGGCATGAACGGCATCGCCGAAGGCGTCCGCCAGATCCGCGGCACCTCGGTCAACCAGGTCGACGGCCTCGAGCACATCGTCGTCACCGCCGGCACCGGCGTCCCCACTTCGGGCCTGGTCCTCACCGCCAACTGAAATCCGCATCCGTTCGGGCGGGATGTCACACCCGCGGGACCTATGTCGTCCTCCAGGCGTACACGGTTCAACCCGCTTGGAAGGACACGGATTTCAATGAACACCGCCTACTACATCGTCGGAGTCGTCACGGCCCTCTGGATCGGCTTCTCGGCGTATTCGATCATCGCCAAGCAGGCGTTCGTGGTGGACCCGCTGCGGGACTACGGAGTTCCGGAGAGCTGGTGGAATCTGCTCGGGCTCGCCAAGGGCGCCGGGGCGCTCGGACTGGTGGTCGGGTTCTTCATTCCCGCGATCGGGATCGCCGCCGCCATCGGGCTGATCCTGTACTTCAGCGGGGCCGTGATCACGATCCTGCGGGCGCGGTCGTACAAGACGCTGCCGTTCCCGCTGCTCTACATGGGACCCGCGATTGCCACCCTGGCACTGCAACTCGCGGCGTAAGTTGGTTGGGAGACAGCCGAACACACCGAGGGGGACGTCGTGAACCTGCGTGAGGTAATGGACGAGAAGGCGCTGGGTGGTGCGCTGGTTTACGGGGAGCCGTATCAGACGCCCGAGGGGTCCACGGTTATTACGGTGTCGGCCGTCGGGTACACCGGGGCGCGGCCGGTTGGGGTCTTCGTGGTGCACGGGAGCGAGGTGAAGTGGGAGGCGGCCGAGGATCGGATCGGGCTGATTCAGGCGCGGACCGGGTTGATCGCGGCCACCGTGGGGACGATTACGGGATTGTTGGCCGCTGCCTTCGTGACCGGGGCGCTGCTGCGGCGGCCGCCGTGGCCGGATATTCGGATGACGCAAAGCTGCTGAGGGCGATGGTGAGGACCGCGGTCAGCTGGGCGATGCTCTCCGCGGTGTTCGGGGCGAGATGGGTTCTGGCTCCGGCGAATCGGTCGAAGACCAGGCCCTCGATGATCGCGATGAAATCCGCCGCCGCGGTGTCGGGGGCGGTGGCGTTCAGGGAAGCGAACAGCGCTGTGGCGTGGCGGTGGGAGAACAGGCTCGCGGTGAGTTTCGCGTGCAGGGCTGCATCGCCGAGTTGATCGATGATGAGTGCGTGCCGGGCGATCAGATGGTTACGGCGTTGTGCCAGTAGCTGATCCAGCCAGACCGCGATGCCGTGGGCTATGGCGACGGGGTCGGTGACCGGTGGTCCGGCGGTGTCGCGGGTTGCGGCGAAGTCGGCGCGGGAGCGCGTCGCGATGCGGTCGACGATGGCCTCGATGAGGGCGCGCTTGGTGCGGAAGTAATAGGACGTCGAGCCCGCGGGCAGTTCCAGGGCGGTGTCCAGCGCGCGGTGGGTGAGGGCTCGAAGGCCCCGGGTGGCAATGAGATCTATGGCGCTGTCCACGATGAGCGTGCGCCGATCCGATGTGGAAGTGGTCACCTTCGGTCCTCCTCGGCCGCGTAATCCTCTACAACTATAGAGGTGCTCTACGGATGTAGAGGGCGGAGGAGGTTGTTGTGGATACGCGGGACATCGTTCTGGACCACGACCAGCGGATCGCGGCGGACCGGCTGGCGGATATCGCCGCACGGGTCGGCAAGCGCTGGGGCCGCAAGCCGAGCGGGCTGTATCTGCACGGCGGGCCGGGGCGCGGGAAAACCATGCTGATGGACCGGTTCTACGCGCAGGTGGAGTCGAAACATAAGCGGCGGTTCCACTTTCACAGCTTCTTCGCACAGCTGAATGCCGGAATCCACGAGTACGGGACCGTCGACGCGGCGGTGGACGCACTGCTCGGCGGGGTCGATCTGGTCTGCTTCGACGAATTCCACGTGCACGACTCCGGCGATGCCACGCTGGTCGCCCGGCTGCTGGAGACACTGTTCGCCCGGCGCATCACGCTGGTGGTGACCTCGAACTACGCACCCGAGCAGCTGCTGCCGAACCCGTTGTTCCATCACCTCTTCGAGCCGACCATCGCGCGGATTCTCGAGCACCTGGACGTGCTGTCGGTGAACGGCCCGGTCGACTACCGCCGCCTCGGCGGCCGGCACACCGGATTCGCGGCGGGCCGGTATGCGGTCGGCGAGTGTGCCGTCACCGGACTCGCCGAGGTGCCGATCGCCCACCGCCGCATGCGCGCCCGCCGCGCCGACGAGGAGACGCTGGTCGTCGATTTCGCCGAGATCTGCGGAATCCCGGTCTCGGCGGCCGACTTCCTCGAACTCGCCCGGCGGTTCCGGCACTGGACCCTGTGCGGCGTGCCCGCCCCGCACACCGTCCCGGCCGACTGGGTCATGCGCTTCGTGAACCTGGTCGACGTCCTCTACGACGCCGATCTCGATCTCACCGTGTACGCGGAGGTCCCGCTCACCGAGCTCGGCGAGCAGGTCCCGCGCGTCCCCGACCTGTACCGCACCGTCAGCCGGCTGAGCGAATTGACGGTCCCGCAAGCCGCGGTCCTCCCATAAAACGCCTGGCGGACATGCGTGCGACGACCCGGCGACACCTCGGTGAACATGCCTCCTTGATCGACAGGCACGGTTCACGTCCCGTCCACGCGCAGGGGGTCTTACGTTGCGAGCCACTTCCTACCTTGCTGAGAGGAGGCAGCACCGAACCGGAGGGGAACGATGCGAATCCGTGAGCAGGCTGGAGGTTCCGCGCCGCGGAACCCGAGCATCCCGAGCACCCGGCTGCGGGTGCTGGTCGTCGCCGAGTCCTTTCTTCCCCAGGTCAACGGTGTCACCAACTCCGTACGCCGGGTGCTCGACCACCTGTCCGCCAAGGGCCACGAAGCGGTGCTGCTGGCGCCCACCGGGCCCGCGAAGTACGCCGGATTCCGGGTGCACGTGGTGCGCGGGGCCCGGCTGCCGTTCTATCGCGACTTCCGCATCGGCCTCGAAACGCGCCGGCGGTTGCGCCGCGTCATCCGGGAATTCGAGCCCGATGTCGTGCACATCGCCTCCCCGGCCACGCTCGGCTATCAGGCCGCCCGGGTGGCGGGCGAACTCGATGTGCCGACGGTGGCCATCTACCAGACCGACCTGGTCGGCTTCGCCGAGCGCTACGACCTGCCCGGCGGCGTCCGGACCATGGCGGCGCTCACCCGGCGCATCCACCTGCAGGTGGACCGCACCCTCGCGCCGTCCACCGCGAGCCTGCGCCAGCTGGAGCTGATGGGCATCCCCGGGCTGGCGCGCTGGCCGCGCGGGGTGGATCTGCAGCAGTTCGGGCCGTTCCGCCGGTCGGAGGAGCTGCGAAAGCGCCTGGCCCCCAATGGCGAAGCCCTCGTCGGTTACATCGGCCGTCTGGCGCCCGAGAAGGAGCTGGAGCTGCTCGCGCACCTGCGCGAGGTGGACGGTGTGCGGCTGGTCCTGGTCGGCGGCGGCCCGGAGGAGAAGCGGTTGCGCAAACTGCTCCCGGAGGCGGCCTTCCTGGGCGTCCTGCACGGTGACGAACTGGGCGCGGCCTATGCCTCGCTGGATGTCTTCGTGCACACCGGCCGCCACGAAACCTATTGCCAGGCAGCGCAGGAAGCGCTCGCCTCCGGCGTCCCGGTGGTCGCTCCCAAGGCGGGCGGCCCGATCGACGTGGTCGCGCCCGGCGCCGGATTCCTTTATCCCCCGGGCGATGCCGAGGCCATGGTGAATCTGGTCCGCCGCCTGGTGACCGACCGGCCGCTGCGCGAGCAGACCGCGGCCACCGCGCACCGCAGCGTGCGGGACCGCTCCTGGTCGGCCGTCAACGATCTGCTGATCCGCCACTACCGCGAGGTCATCGCCGAACGCGCCACGCGTTCGCTTCCCGACTGCGGACCGCTCTCCAAGGAGGCCTCGTGATGCTCCGCATCTCCGTCATCGGCACGGGTTATCTCGGCGCCACCCACGCCGCGGGCATGGCCGAACTCGGCTTCGACGTGCTCGGCGTGGACAACAATCCGGCCAAGGCGGCCGCGCTCTCGGAGGGCACCGTGCCCTTCCACGAGCCCGGCCTGCCCGAACTGCTGTCCGGTCACGTCGAGACCGGCCGGCTGCGGTTCGGCACCTCGCTGCGGGAGGCGGCGAACTTCGCCGATATCCATTTCCTGTGTGTGGGAACGCCGCCCAGCGCGACCGGGGCGGCCGATCTGTCCCAGCTGTATATGGTCCTGGACGGCCTGGTGCCGCATCTGACCCGCAACTGCCTGATCGTCGGCAAGTCCACGGTGCCGGTCGGCACGGCAGAGGCCTTGACGGCCCGCATCGCCGAGCTCGCGCCCGCGGGCATCTCGGTGGATCTGGCCTGGAATCCGGAATTCCTGCGTGAGGGCCACGCCGTCCACGACACCCTGCACCCCAACCGGCTGGTCTTCGGCGTCACCAGCCCGGACGCGGAATGGGCGCTGCGCCAGGTGTATTCGACGCCCATCGCCGCGGGGTCCCCGGTGGTGGTCACCAATCTCCCCACCGCGGAGCTGATCAAGGTCTCCGCCAATGCCTTTCTGGCGACGAAGATCTCGTTCATCAACGCCATGGCCGAACTGTGTGAGATCACCGGCGCGGACGTGACGCTGCTGGCCGATGCGCTCGGCTACGACGACCGCATCGGCCGCAAATTCCTCGGCGCCGGACTGGGGTACGGCGGCGGCTGCCTGCCCAAGGACGTGCGCGCCCTGATCGCGCGCGCGGGCGAGCTCGGCGCGGGGGAGTTCGTCGACTTCCTGCGCGATGTGGATGCCATCAACCTGCGCCGCCGTGAGCGCGTGGTGGCGGAAACCCTGGCGCTGCTGCGCGGTCCGGGCGCGCGGCCGGTGGGCCGCGTCGGCGTGCTCGGCGCCGCGTTCAAACCGCTCTCCGATGACGTGCGCGATTCGCCCGCCCTCGATGTGGCCGTGCGGCTGCGGGCCGCGGGCGCGGAGGTGACCGTATTCGATCCGGCCGCAACGGGTCCGGCCCGCGCCATCGCGCCGCAGCTGGTCTACGCCGCCACCGCCGCGGCGGCCCTGCACGAGGCCGATGTGGTGCTGCACCTCACCGAATGGCGCGAATTCCGGGAACTGGACCCGGTTTTCCTGCGCTCGGTGGCGCGGGGCGGCGTCATCATCGATGCGCGCAACACCCTCGATCCGGCCCCGTGGCTGGCCGCCGGATGGGACTTCCGCGCTCTCGGGCGACTCGTCGAATCTCCTTCGGGCACAAGCAAAGTCACCCCGTTGCGGGCTCCGGCCCAGCCGGGGCCGGAGCCGGCCGGGCGCGATCGCGACCGATCGGCGCGCGCTCTGGCCGATTCCACGGCGTTCACGCGATTGCGAGCCCGGGTGCGCCGCACCGCGTGATCGTGATGTGTATGTAACCGGTGTTCGCCATTTCCGTCCTCGCGGACCGATCGGCATGTAACTATGTGCCTGATTTGTGCGGAACTCTGGTTGGGAGCGCTCGTGACTGGGGTGGGGACGGTGGCAACGCGCGCGATCGGGCTGATCGCGCTGCTCGTGCTGGCCGTCGTCGCACTGCGCGGGCACATTCCCGGCACCGGCGGGCCGTCCGCGCCGCACACCCCGTCCGCGGTGGCGCTGGCGCTCATGCCGGTGCTGCTGCTGGTCTCGGCGGTGATCCTGGTGGCCGGGGTGATCAACAGCCAGCACCATCTGCCGCTGGCCCTGCCCGAACCGCAGCGCCGCCCGGATCGGCGGGCGTGGCGGCTCGGCGGGATCGCGTTGATCGCCCTGATCGGCCTGGCGGCGATCGTGCTGGTGGCCGCCGCGGCCCTCTCGGTGTACCTGGTCGGTCCGGGCCAGGAACAGGCCACCATCGCTCCGCAGGCGCCGGCCTCCACGACGTTGGAGTCGGCGCCGCCGCCACCGCCGGGTGAGCCGCCGATATCCGCACCGCCGCTGGGCGGCACCGCGCTGCTGCTGGTGGCCATCGGCGCGGCCGTGCTGGTGCTGGTCGCCCTGATCGGCCTGGTGGTGGTCGCGGTGACCGCCGCGCGCCGCCCGCCGCCCGTGGCCGGACAGTTCGGTCCGGCCAAGCCCACCGAGGCGGTATCCCTCGCGAAGGTGGCGGCCATGGGCCTGGCGGCCATGACCGCGCCCGGCCAGGATCCGCGCACGGCCATCATCGCCTGCTACGTCGCCATGGAACGCGGCCTGTCGACCGCCCGGGAGGTGGCGCCGCTGGCCTCGGACACGCCGTCGGAGGTCCTGGCCCGCGCCTTCGATCGCGGCTTCCTGCACGATGCCTCGGCGCGCGAGCTGGTGGCGTTGTTCGAGGAGGCGCGGTTCAGCCCGCATTCGATGCTGGAGTGGCAGCGGATGCGGGCCGAGCAGCTGCTGCGTATCGTATTGGCTGATCTACAAGGGCAGGCGGCATGAAAAGCAGTGGCGCCGTGGCTGTCCGGCCGCAGTTTCGGGGGGACCGGCAATGAATCGGATCGCTATCGTGGTGGGCGGGCTGGTCCTGGTCGTGGTGTTCGAGCTGCTGGCCTTCGGCAATGAGCGCGCCACCCTGCTGCCGGTGGCCGGCATCCCGGTGGCCGGTGCGCTGGCGCTGCTGCTGTGGTCGCTGGTGGAACGCGATCGCCGGCTCCGCGAGGACGGGCTCGCGGATCACGACATCGACAATGGCCCGGCCGAAATGCTGCACCGCTGGCAGGCTCGCGCCCAGATGCTGGCCGATCGGGCCGATGGCTCGCGCGCCGACTGGGATCGGCATCTGCGGCCGTTGCTGGCCAAGGAATTCGAGCTGACCAGCGGACATCGCATGGCCAAGAACCGGCGCGCGCACGAGGCCGCCGGAATGCTGCAGTTCGGACCGGAACTGTGGCGCTGGGTGGATCCCGCGAATTCGGCGCTGCGCGATCAGGTCGGCCGGGCCCCGGGCCGACCGGCCCTGGACGAGATCCTGCGCCGCCTCCAGAACATGTGAACGAGATGCGAGATACGACATGACCTCACCGATGGACGTGACCATCAAGCGGACCGATGCCGTGCTGCGCGAAATGTCGCGGGTGGTGGTGGGCAAGCGGGACGAGCTGCAGCTGATCATGATCGCGGTGCTGTCCGGCGGCCACATTCTCATCGAGGATCTGCCCGGGCTGGGCAAGACCCTCATTGCCAGGTCCTTCGCCGCCGCGCTCGGCCTGAACTTCACTCGCGTGCAGTTCACCCCGGACCTGCTGCCCGCCGATCTCATCGGCTCCACCATCTACGACATGCAGTCCGGCCGTTTCAGTTTCCGCCGCGGGCCGGTCTTCACCAATATGCTGCTGGCCGACGAGGTCAACCGCACCCCGCCCAAGACCCAGGCCGCGCTGCTCGAGGCCATGGCCGAGGGGCAGGTCTCCATCGACGGCGAAACCTTCCCGCTGCCACAGCCTTTCATCGTCATGGCCACCGACAACCCCATCGAGTACGAGGGCACCTATCCGCTGCCCGAGGCCCAGCTGGACCGCTTCGCCATGCAGCTGCGCCTCGGCTATCTCTCCGAATCCGATGAGATGCAGATGATCCGGCGCCGCCTGGAACGCGGCGCGCAACCGGCGCAGGTCGGTCAGGTGGTCGACGCCGACGGCCTGATGGAGATGCGCCAATCCGTCGAATACGTCACCGTCCACCCCGATGTCGTCGGCTACGTGGTCTCGCTGGCCGCCGCGACCCGCGGCCACCCCCAGGTCGAGGTGGGCGCCAGCCCCCGCGCCGAACTCGACCTGGTCCAGATGGCCCGCGCCCGCGCCCTGCTCAACAATCGCGACTACGTGGTCCCCGAAGACGTGAAGGCCCTGGCCATTCCGGCCATGGCACACCGCATCACGCTCCGCCCGGAGATGTGGGTCCGCCGCATCCGCGGCGAGGACGTGATCGGCGAACTACTGCGCCGCCTGCCGGTCCCGCGCGCCACCACGGCGTGAGAAGCCCACGGGCACAGGATGAGACGCGCATGAGACTTCGGCACACTCGGTCACGACCGGCCCCGGGCCGGTCCGGTGCCGGGTGCCGCAACCGCGTGCCGGGCGCACCTGCGTTGTCTACCAGTGAGGTAGCGGCTACCGTCCTGGCCGGGCCTCCCGGGCCTGCCGAGATCGGCCGGTCCGCAACGCAACCCGGGTTCCGGCGGCCGGGACCCGCGCCCCGGCGCCATCGCTGTGCGGCGCGCGGTGAGCGAGATGCGGGGTGCGCATGAGGCATCGCGACACGTCCACCGCGATTGAGGCGGAACTGCGCTGGCGTCCGGCGCCGCTAGTGTTCATGCTCGCGGCGGTGTCGGCTCCCGCCCTCGTTCTGGCGGTGGTCTTCGGGCAGTGGCAGCTGGTGGTGTTCGCCGCGCCCATGCTCGGGGTGCTGGCAACCGCGCCATTGCAGCAGTCGCGCACGCGGATTCAGGTCGATGGCGCCGGGATTCTGCGCTGCTTCGAGACCGAGGAGGTGGTGCTGACCGCTGCCGCGTTCGTGGAGAGCGGGCACGCGCTGCTGCGGTTGCATCCGGGGGACGTGCCCGGGATGGAGTCGCGGGTGGAGGAGGCGGTGGATTCCGGTCCGGCCCCGGCCGGATTGCGGGTGGCGCTGTCCGCGCCGCGGTGGGGGCGGTATCCGGTGGCGGTGCGGGTGACGGCGCTGAGTCCGGCGGGGCTGGCGGTGGCGTCGGTATGGCTGCCCGCCGGCGAGGTGTACGTGTACCCGATCACCGATCCGCAGCGAATGCGATTGCCGCGCACCGATCTTCCCGAGCGCATCGGCTCGCATCTGACGCGCCGGCACGGACCGGGCGTGGAGTTCGCGGATGTGCGCGCGTACGCGCCCGGCGATCAGCTACGCACCGTGAACTGGCGGGTGAGCGCGCGGCGCGGGCGGCTCTTCGTGACCGAGCGGTTCACCAACCGCGCGGCGGATGTGGTTGTGCTGGTGGACACTTCGCTGCAGGCCCCCGGCCCCGCGAGCGATTCGCTGGAGTTGTCGGTGCGGGGCGCCGCGCAGGTCGCGCAGTCGGCCCTGCAGGCGGGGGACCGCACCGCGGTGGTCTGCCTGGGCCGTGCGCCGCGCTGGCTGCGGCCCGATATCGGTCGCCGCCAGTTCTATCGCATCGTCGACACCGTGCTCGATGTCGGCGATGAGCACATCAGCACCTCCGGCACGCTCGCCCCGCACGCGGCCGTGCCCATCGGCGCGGTGGTGATCGCCTTCTCCACCCTGCTGGACACCCAATTCGCCTTGGCGCTCATCGATCTGCGCAAGCGCGGGCACGTGGTCGTGGTGGTGGACGTGCTGCGCGGCCCGCCGTTCCGCGACGGACTCGACTCCACTCTCGCGCGCATGTGGCAGCTGGAGCGCACCTCCATGTATCGCGATATGGGGACCGTGGGCGTGGATATCGTGCCGTGGCCGGAGGACGCGCGCCTGGATCAGGTCATGCGGCTGCTGCCCGAACACCGTCGCACCGTGCGGGTGCGCCGATGACCAGATTCCTCGCCGTCCTGTCCGGCCTGCTGCTCACCCTCGGCGTCGCACTGGTGCAGCCCTGGGCGGCCGTTCCGGTGCTGCTGCTCGCGGTCGCGGGCTGGCGCTGGCGGGCCGCCGCGGTCGGTGCGGCCCTGGCGGCGCTCACCGTGCTCACCATTGCCGATACCGGTGCGCTGGTGGCGGGCGCCATCGGTCTGGTCGCGACCACGTATCTGCTGAATACGGCCACGGTCTCGGCTCCGGTGGGCGTGGTGCCCACCACCGGCCCCTCGGTGGCCGGAGCCCTCGTCTTCACCGTGGCCGCCGGCGCCGCGACCCTGCTGCCCGCCGGTCTCGCGTGGATACCCGTAGCGGCTCCGATCGCGGTGATCCTGCTGTACGCCTGGATCATTCGCGGTCTCGCCGACGACCGAGCCCACGCGCCGCGGCCGGTCGCGGACACACCGGCCGAGTGAAAATTCGTTTCGAATCCGCCCGCCGCCCTGATTGACTCTGCGCATGAACGACGCACAGCTGATCAAGACCTCCAAGCGGCTGGCGTATCACCTGCGGCATGCGCCGGGCGAGATCGGGCTCGAGCTCGATGCCGCGGGCTGGGTCGAGGTCGCCGAACTGCTGTCGGCCCTGGCCCGGGGCGGCCGTGTCCTCACACGTCCCGAACTGGACGAAGTGGTCGTGAGGAACGATAAGCGCCGCTTCGAATTCGACCCCACCGGCACCCGCATCCGCGCCAGCCAGGGCCACAGCATCAATGTGGAGCTGGACTATCCGCTCAGCACGCCGCCGGACACCCTCTTCCACGGCACGGTCGCCGCGGCCCTGCCCGGTATTCGCGCCGAGGGGCTGAAGCCCATGCGCCGGCACGCGGTTCACCTCTCCGCGGCCCTGGACACCGCGGTGAAGGTGGGCGGGCGGCGCGGGAAGCCGGTGGTGCTCATGGTCGATGCCGCCGCCATGGTGCGCGACGGTCACGAATTCCGGGTCAGCACCAATGGGGTCTGGCTGGTGCCGGCGGTCCCACCCGGCTATCTCTCCGGCTGGTGATTCGGCATCGTGCGTTCGAGAGTTTGCGCGGGCCGGACCCGGGCCGCCGGACGGGCAAATCCCCGGTCCGCCACGGTAACCCGGGGCCGCACGGATCGGCGGCAGCAGACCGCGGGCGAACGGTAAGCGCAGATGCACGTGCACGGGCAACCTTGTAGCGAATCAGGGAATCGCCCCGCCCCGCCGGAGGGCGACCGGCGGGGCGGGCGGCCCGTCCAACCGCATTGCAGGTCAGACGGGTAGTTCCGGTTACTGGAGGGCAGGTGGCATGCGGGTCGGTTTGATCCGCCCGGCGTCGATGAGCGCCCGGAACGCGGCGGCCTTGCGGGCGCATTCGGTGACCGGGCACCGGCGGTGCTGTTGCATGGTGCGATGGGCCTCGCTCACCCCGAAGGGCTCCTCGGGAGCCAGGTGCGACCAGGCGTTGGAGATGGGTTCGGGATCGGGAGATGTATTGCGCTCGTTGCTGATTCGTTCGCGAATCCGGTCCACGGAGAGCCGGTCCGGATCGCGGGTGGGATGGTGCAGGCTCATGACGGTGATCGCCATTATCGCGAGCATTGCAAGGGTGGCCGTGAACACTTGCCAGGCGGCCATTTGTTCACCTTCTCCAGTCAATCGGTTTCAATTGGATGTAGTTCGCTAGATATTCACCGTATGGCTCGAGACGTTACTTCGGCCAGCGCGTCATGGGTCAGAAACAGGCGAATTTCGGCCTCCGCCAGCAACTTAGCCAGCCGTTTCGGGTCCGCATACGCCGAAAGTTTGCGACGATTGACAAGGTGACCGACGGGCAGGCACAACTGCGCTCCATAACCAGCGCGGCGCTGCTGGTCGACTTCGCCACCGGCCGGGGGCTGGAAACGGCTACGGTGCTGCGTGAGACGGGCATTCGGGAAGCCGATCTGGTGGACTCCACCGCCGAGATCACCCTCGGACAGGAATTGGCCCTGATGCGCAATGTCGTGGCCGGAGTGGGCGATGAGCCCGGCGTCGGCCTGATGGCCGGGCTGCTCTGCCACCCGCCCAGCCTGGGCGTTCTCGGATTCGCCCTGATGAGTTGCAATACCGTGCGCGACGCCGTGGAGATGGCGCTGCGCTACGCCGACCTGTCGTTCACCGTCGCCCGCCACACCCTGGTCATGAACGACCAGGAGGTCTCCATCATTCGCGACGACACCCACGTCCCGCCCGAATTGCGGCGTTTCGCGGTGGAGCGGGATGTGGCCGCCATCTGGACCATTCAGCAGGACGTCATGCCCATGCGCCCGCCGCTGTCCCGGGTGGCCGTGGCCTTCCCGCCGCATCCGGTCTACGAGATGTTCGGCGCCATGCTCGGGGTGGAGGAGGTCGTCTTCAACGCGCCCCGATCGGTGGTCACCGGTCCGGCCAGCATTCAGTATCTGCAACTGCCGCAAGCGAATGCGGCCACCGCACGCTACTACGAGAAGCAGTGCGCCGACCTCATGCAGCGCCGCAAGCGCCGCCAGGGCGTCAGCGGCCGCGTCCGCCAGCTGCTCATCAGCCGCGGCGGCGTGGCCGACCAGGCCCGCATTGCCGCCGAACTCGATATCAGCGTCCGCACCCTGCGCCGCCGCCTGGCCGATGAGGGCACCACCTTCCGCGAGCTCACCACCGAGACGGTCGGCCTGCTCGCCGAGGAATTGCTCATTACCGGAATGACCGTGGAACAGGCCGCCGTGCGCCTCGGCTATGCCAGCGTCTCCGCCTTCACCTCCGCCTTCCGGGCCTGGAAGGGACAGTCGCCGGGCCAATTCGCGCGCGCGAATCGTGGCCGGGTATCGGTCAAGGTCTAGATCAGGGCGGACAGAATGGCCCGAAAATGGCCCAAATCAGACATAACAAACCGGGCCGCAACCGAAATTCGGCCACGGCCCCGTTTTTTTGGCCTGAATCAGGCCGAAAAGCTCAGCGCGACGTCGGCGAGTACCGGCGCGTCCTCACGTTCCACGACCGTGGCGGCAATGGTGAGCTCGCCGTCCCCGCGCCAGATCCGGCTGCGAATGGTCTCACCCGGGTAGAGCACACCGGCGAAACGGGCGCGGAAACCGGTGACCCGGGCGGCATCCGAGTCCAGTGCCGTATCCGTGGCGGTCTTCAGCACCAGGCCGTAGGTGCACAGGCCGTGCAGAATCGGATTGGGGAACCCGGCATTACGGGCGAATTCCGGGTCCGAATGCAGCGGATTGCGGTCACCGCACATGCGGTAGAGCAGGGCCTGCTGCGGCAGCGTCGGGGTGAGCACATCGTAATCCGGTGCGCGGTCCGGGAATTCGACCTTCGTGGCGGGGCCGCGCGCGCCACCGAACCCGCCCTCGCCCTTGGCGAAGATGGACGAGCGCGCGGTCCACAGCGGTTCGCCATCCGAGCCGACCACGGTGTCCTCGCGCCATACGACCGCCGCGGAACCTTTGTCCCAGATATCGGTGATGCGACCGGTGGTGGTGGCCTTGCCGTAGGCGGGAATCGGGCGGTGCACCACGATCTCCTGGCTGCCGTGCACGACCTTCGCCAGATCGATATCGATGCCCGGGAACTTCACCTGCGGCGGCTCGGTCTCGTGGAAGGACGGCGCGACGGTCGCGAACGACGGCAGCACTTGCGGATTCCGGTCGTCCAGATAGCGAAGTTCGGCCGGATCGGTCCAGCGCGCACCGCCGCCCAGCGCCAGGTTGTAGGTCTGCACATCGCTGGGAGTCCAGCTGAACTCCCGCGACGGAAGCGCCGCGCCGAGCGCGATATTCAGGTCGATGGGCATGAAGTTCTCCTCGGTGAGATCGGTGGACGGCACCCACGATGCGAACCCGCTCGGTTCGAGAGTGCGGCGCTCGCGCGCGTCTGCGCAAGCCGCGGTCCGCTCGCCGGGACGGCCGGGCGCGGCGCGCTGTTCGATTGGCTGGGAGGGTTGGGCGCGGGTCCCACGTGACCTGAACTCGCGCCCAACCCGTTCCTGAACCGGGTTGGGACGGTTCAGGAGGCTTTCTGCTCGGCGGGGCCGGCGGTCTCCGCCTTGGCGGCGATATCGAGAGCGGCCAGATAGCCGAAGGTGATGGCCGGGCCGATGGTGGCGCCGGGCCCGGCATAGGTGTGGCCCATGACCGGCGCGGAGGTATTGCCCGCGGCGTAGAGGCCCTCGATCACCGAGCCGTCCTCGCGCAGCACGCGCGCGGTGGTGTCGGTGACCAGGCCGCCCTTGGTGCCGAGATCGCCGGGCACCATCTTGACCGCGTAGTACGGGCCGACCTCGAGCTTGTTCAGGCACGGATTGGGCTTGATGGTCGGGTCGCCGTAATACCGGTCGTAGGCGCTGTCGCCGCGGCCGTAGTCCTCGTCCTTGCCGGTCTCGGCGAAGCCGTTGAAGCGGTTCACGGTGGCGGCCAGGTTATCGGCCGGCACTCCGATCTTCTCGGCCAGCTCGGCCAGGGTGGGCGCGATGACGATCAGGTCGTTTTCCATCCAGCGGGACGGAATCCGCTGGCCAGGCTGCAACCCGGCGAAGATGTAGCGACTCCGGTAGCGCTGATCGAAGACCAGCCAGCACGGCACGTTCTCGCCCGGACCCTCACCCTGCCCGTATTCGCCGCCGTACATGGTGTGCACGGCCTCGACATAAGGAGCGGACTCATTACCGAAGCGCCGCCCCTGCTCGTTGATCATGATGCTGCCCGGCAGATTCCGCTCGGCCAGGCAGAACCAGGTCCGGCCCGGACCCTGGAACGTGGTCGGACCCCACCAGGCGTCCTCCATGAAGTCCAGCGCCGCGCCCGCGTCGATGCCCGCGCGAATGCCGTCGCCGGTATTGGCGAGCGCGCCGGTGGTCCAGTCGGCGGTAATGGGTTCGCGCTGGTACTTGTGCCGCATATCGGCATTGCGCTCGAAGCCGCCGCTGGCCAGGATGACGCCGTGTTTGGCGGTGAAGCGGACGGTCTCGCCGTTCTGCTCGGCCTCGACCCCGGTGACCACACCGTTCTCGATGACCAGCCCGGTCAGCGGAGTATTCAGCAGCACAGGCACATTCGCGTCCTGCAGGCCCTTGCGCATGCCGGCGATAATGGCGCGGCCCATGCCGACCAGTTCCTTGCCGGACACCTTGCCCCAGGCCCAGCGCGCGCCGACCCGCAGGACGGTCGCGAACCCGATCGGGTGCCGGCGCATGAGGTTCAACTTCTTGTAATCGGCCTGCATGACCACCACGTTCAGCGGCGCCTTGCTGTACGGCGGCTCCAGATTGCGCCGCTCCTCGCCGAGGATCTTGAGATTGAACGGCTTGGGCTCGCAGCTGCGGCCCTCCGCGCGGCCGCCCGGCGCCTCCGGGTAGTAGTCGGAGTAGCCCGGCACCCACTTCATCTGCAGCGGGGTGTTGTCCAGGACGAAGTCGAAAGCCTCTGCGCCGCGGTCGATATAGGTATCGATCTTCTCCTTCGGCACCACATCGCCGATGATGTTGTACAGGTAGGTGCGCGCGTCCTCGCGGTCGTCGGGACGGCCCGAGGCCCGCAGCGCCTTGTTGCCCGGAATCCAGACGCCACCACCGGAGCGAGCGGTCGAGCCACCGTAGTGCGCGGCCTTTTCGATGAGCACCGTGCGCAGACCGCGGTGCGCGGCAGTGAGGGCGGCGGTCATACCGGCGGCACCGCTGCCGACCACCACCACGTCGTAATCCCGATCAGTCATGTAGAACACGTTATAGAATCAATCCTGGTTTGGTCTATGTTGGTCTGGCAGATAGGACCGCTGACGCGATGTTCTTCACAAAAACTCGTTTCAGTTTCTAGTGGAAGGAAGGCAGCGTGCTGAGCGACGCGCTTCGGAGTGAACTGGCAGATGAGCTCGCCGTGGCCGAGCGCGATCGGGTGCCGCTGGACCCGCTGGTCGCGCGGCATCCGGATATCGACGTGGTCGATGCCTATGAGATCCAGCTGGTGAACATGCGCCGGCGAATCGCGGGCGGCGCCGTCGTCATCGGCCACAAGGTCGGCCTGTCGTCGAAGGCCATGCAGCAGATGATGGGCGTGGACGAACCGGACTACGGGCATCTGCTCGCCGAGATGGAAGTCTTCGAGAACGTTCCGGTCGATACGTCGAAGTACCTCTACCCGCGGGTCGAGGTCGAGGTCGGATTCGTGCTCGGCGCGGATCTGCCCGGCGAGGACTGCACCGAAGAAGATGTTCTGAAGGCCACCGTCGCCTACGCGCCCGCCATCGAGCTGATCGACACCCGTATCAAGGACTGGAAGATCGGGCTGTGCGACACCATCGCCGACAATGCCTCCTCCGCCGGCTGGGTGCTCGGCCCGGCGCGCGTCGCGCCGGATGAGCTGGATATCAAGAAGATCGACGCCGTCCTCACCCGCAATGGCGAGGTGGTCGCCGAGGGCCGCAGCGATGCGGTGCTCGGTGATCCGACCATTGCCGTCGCGTGGCTGGCCCGCAAGGTCGCCTCGTTCGGGGTGCGCCTGAAGAAGGGCGACATCGTGCTGCCCGGTTCCTGCACCCGCGCCATCGACGCCCGCCCGGGCGACGACTTCACCGCCGAGTTCGCCGGACTCGGTTCCGTCCGGCTGTCCTTCAGCTGACACTGACATCACCGCACAAGGGAGAAAGCCGTGGCTGCAAGCAAAGTCACCGCCGCGATCGTCGGGTCCGGCAATATCAGCACCGATCTGCTGTACAAGCTGCTGCGCTCGGAGAAGATCGAGCCGCGCTGGATGATCGGCATCGACCCGGATTCCGAGGGCCTGAAGCGGGCTCGCGGGCTCGGGCTGGAAACCTCGGCGGAGGGCGCGGATTGGCTGCTGGCGCTGCCGGAGAAGCCGGATCTGCTGTTCGAGGCCACCTCGGCGTACGTGCATCGGGCGTACGCGCCCAAGTACGAGGCCGCGGGCATCCGCGCGGTCGACCTCACCCCCGCTGCGGTGGGGCCGGCCGTGATTCCGCCGGTCAACCTCGATTCGCTACGGGATGCGCCGAACGTCAACATGATCACCTGTGGTGGGCAGGCGACCATTCCGATGGTGGCCGCGGTGTCGCGGGTCGTGCCGGTGGCCTACGCGGAGATCGTGGCGTCGGTGTCCTCGGTGTCGGCCGGTCCCGGAACCCGCGCCAATATCGACGAATTCACCAAGACCACCTCCAAAGGCGTTGAGACCATCGGCGGTGCGCAGCGCGGCAAGGCCATCATCATCCTCAATCCGGCGGAACCGCCGATGATCATGCGCGACACCATCTTCTGCGCCATTCCCGAGGATGCCGACCGCGAGGCCATCACCGCGTCCATCCACGAGATGGAGAAGTCCATCCAGGAGTACGTGCCCGGCTACCGGCTGCTCAACGAACCGCAGTACGACGATCCGTCGGTGATTTCCGGTGGCATGGCGAAGGTTTCGATCTTCGTCGAGGTGGAGGGCGCGGGCGACTTCCTGCCGCCCTACGCCGGCAACCTGGACATCATGACCGCCGCCGCCACCAAGGTGGGCGATGTCCTTGCGGATCAGATCATCTCGGCTCGGGTGTAAGGAGATTCGACCCATGAGCACTGTGCTGAAGCCCTTCTCGGGCGAACTCGATGTGCGCGTCACCGACACCTCGCTGCGGGACGGCTCCCATCACAAGCGGCACCAGTTCACCGTCACCGAGGTGCGCGATATCGTCGCGGCCCTGGACACGTCCGGCGTGCCGGTCATCGAGGTGACCCACGGTGACGGCCTCGGCGGTTCCTCGTTCAACTACGGTTTCTCCAAAACCCCGGAGCAGGAACTGATCAAGGCCGCCGCGGAGACCGCCGCGCAGGCCAAGATCGCGGTTCTCATGCTGCCGGGTGTGGGCGTCAAGGAAGACATCAAGATCTCCCAGGACAATGGCGCGAGCATCGTCCGCATTGCCACGCACTGCACCGAAGCGGATGTCTCCATCCAGCACTTCGGCCTCGCCCGGGAACTGGGCCTGGAGACCGTCGGGTTCCTCATGATGGCGCACTCCACCACCCCCGAGCTGCTGGCCAAGCAGGCCCGCATCATGGCCGACGCCGGCTGCCAGTGCGTGTACGTCGTGGACTCGGCCGGAGCCCTTGTGCTGGACCAGGTTACGGACCGCGTGTCCGCCCTGGTCGCCGAACTCGGCGATGACGCGCAGGTCGGTTTCCACGGCCACGAGAACCTGGGCCTGGCCGTCGCCAACTCGGTGTACGCCGTCCGCGCCGGCGCCACCCAGATCGACGGCTCCGCCCGCCGCTTCGGCGCGGGCGCCGGCAACCTCCCCGTCGAGGCTTTCATCGGCGTCTGCGACAAGCTCGGCATCAAGACCGGCGTCGACTTCTTCGCCGTCACCGACGCCGCCGAAGACGTGGTCCGCCCGGCCATGCCCTCGGAATGCCTGCTCGACCGCCAGGCCCTCATGATGGGCTACGCTGGCGTCTACTCGTCGTTCCTGCGCCACGCGGAGCGCCAGGCCGAACGCTACGGCGTGTCCGCCGCGGAAATGCTCGTCCGCGCCGGCAAGCGCAAGCTGGTCGGCGGTCAGGAAGACCAGCTGATCGACATCGCCCTGGAACTCCAGCGGGAACAGCAGACCGTCACCGCCTGAGCTCGGAGGGACAACCAGCAACGGGGGTGACACCGCCGGGGGGGCGGCGGGGTAGGGGGGGGCCGCGGCCGGTTGTTCATCGCAGGGCGCCCACAACAGGGGGGTGGCCGCCGGGGGGGTGGCCGGGGCAGGGATTACCAGGGGGCCAGGCCCCCCG
>NZ_JBHXVO010000001.1:120384-323566 GCF_042672265.1 Nocardia sp. NPDC127526
TGGTTGAACCAGGACGGGGGTTTCCTCCGGCGTGCCGCGAAGGGTTCGGTCGCGGCCCGGTCCTGTTTCAAGCCGCCCGGAACGGCATAGCGGTCAGCGCCGCCGCGTATTCGAGCGCCGCATGCAGATCACCGGCCGCCAACCCCGGATTGTCCGACAGAATCTCCGCCGCGGGCACCCCCGCCGCGAGCAGGTCGAGCAACAACTCGACGGGATAACTCGACCCCCGGATCACCGGCCTCCCTTTGCAGACGGCCGGGTCGGAGGTGATGCGCGCCAGATCGGACATGCCCCTCACACTACGGACAGACCGTAACCGCTCCTTGTGGGTAACTTGACCGAGCTCTGTGGTTCTGGGACAGGTATCGACCATGGTGTCCTTGATGCAGGACTCGATATCAATCTGTGGGAGGCCGCAATGGTATGGACCATGATCGACCTCGATGATCAGCTGGTTTCCGAGGTATCGAAGGCACTCGGGACCACTACGAAGAGGGATACAGTGCATGCGGCGCTGCGCGAGGTTCGGGATGTCAGGCGTCGTGAGCTCGCTCTGATGCGGATGCAGGCTGCGGTCGCAGCCTACGCGTTCGATCTCGAGCTGCTCGAGGATAAGCGGAGCTACCGCCGCTGAGCGCCGCGCAGTCTCCGCACTAGTTCACGGCTCTCGAGGCGAGGCTAGAGTCGGACGCTATGGACGAGATCGTGCTGTACGGAGCGGACTGGTGTGGTGACTGCCGGCGCGCGAAGGTCTGGTTGAAGGAACGCGGGGTGGCGTTCACCGAGATCGATGTGGAACAGGATGAGGTGGCGCGAGAGCGGGCCGTTGAGCTCGCCGGTGGGCGGAAGAATATTCCGGTGATCGTGGTGCCAGGCGGTGCGGTGCTGGTGGAGCCGACCAATGCTCAACTTGCCGAGGCACTCGGGCTCTGAACCCTTGGGCGAGAACGGTCGCCGTTGATGTTCAGACTGCGATCACTTCGGGCTTGTCTTCGGCACGGCGGTATTGGCCTGGGGCCGAGCCGTATTCGCGTTTGAAGGCCTTGGCGAAGGCGAATTCGGATTGGTAGCCGACCCTGCGGGCCACGGCGGCCAGTGGGGTGTCGGTTTCGCGGAGGAGGCGGGCTGCGGTGAGCATGCGCCAGCGGGTGAGGTAGGACAGCGGGGGCTCGCCGACCGTGGCGGTGAAGCGGCGGGCCAGGGTGGCGCGGGAGACGCCCGCCAGGTCGCTCAGTTCGGGGACGGTCCAAGCGCGTTCCGGCGCAGTGTGAATGGCGCGCAGGGTGGTGGCGACCGCGGGGTCGGTGAAGGCGCCGGACCAGCCGGTGGCGCGGGCCTCGGCCTGTTCGTCGAACCAGGCGCGCAGGATGAACAGCAGCAGCGAGTCCAGGAGTGCGGGGATGGCGGCGTCGCTGCCGGGGCGCGGCTCGGCGATCTCACCGGCCAGCAGGTCGACGGCGGCCCGTAGCGAGGGATGGCGGCCGGGGCGGGCCGGGAGATGGATGAACTCGGGTAGATCGTCCACCAGGGGATGACTGCGGCGGCGGCCCAGTTCGTAAGCGCCGCAGAGCAATGCGGTGCGGGCGCCCGGGCCGGGGATCTCGCGGGGTTCGCCGGGGCGGGCCATCTCGGTGATCGGGCTGCGCGGATCGTCCGCCAGGTCGTGGTCGGCGCCGCGGGGCATGAGCAGGACATCGCCGGGGCCCATCGCCATCGGTTCGCCCGACGGCGGGATCACCCAGCAGGAGCCTTGCAGCACCACATGGAATCCGACGCCCGGCACCACCGGATAGCGGCGGCCCCACGGTGCGTGCCGGATGAACAGGCCGGAGGCCGGATTGCCGGTGCGCAAGGCTGCGATGGTTTCGCTGAGGATGTCCACCGATCAACCATACCGCTCATAATATGAGCGTTTCGAGCATTTCCATGAGCAATCGAGCCATTCATTTGCTCATATCGAGCGAATAACTTCTGAGTCATGACGAACAAGGATCTGACCCCGACCATCGCCGTCTACGGAGCGAACGGCCACACCGCCGGCCACCTGCTCACCGAGCTGCGCCGCCGCGGCATCACCCCGATCCTGGTGGGCCGCAATGCCGAACGGCTGCGCGAGGCCGCCCTGGCCGCCGATCTTCCCGACGCCGAGATCCGGCTCGCCGATCTCGACGACCGCGCCGCCCTGGTGGCCGCCTTCACCGGCGCGGACGTGGTGATCAGCGCCCTGTCCGCGTTCGCCGTCCTGGGCGCCCCGGTGGTCGAGGCGGCCATCGCGGCGGGTGCGCACTACACCGACACCTCCGGTGAACAGCTCTTCGTGAAGCGCGTGCTCGAGGAGTACGGCGACCGCGCCGCGGCGACGGGCGTGACCGTGATTCCGGGCATCACCGACAACAACCTGCCCGGCGATCTGCTCGGCCACCTCACCAGCCGCCGGGTGCCCGGCCCGGCCGCGCTGGTGGTCAGCCATCTCAGCCGCAGCAAGGGCAACGGCTCCAAGGGCAGCGCCAAAACCGTTCTGGCCAGCCTGGATTGGTTCACCTCCGGCGGCTACCACTACGAGGACGGCGAACTGCGCACCGGCCCGCTCACCCGCTTCACCGAGGTGACCATGCCGGGCGACACCACCCCGACCGCCGTATCGAAGTTCCCGCAGTCCCCGGTCATCACCATCCCCCGGCACTCCGACGTCGCCTACGTCGCGGGCATCCTGGACAGCGAAATCCTCACCCACCTAGGCGAATTCACCCCCGAAGCCCTCGAATCCATCCCGGACGCACCGAGTTCCGACCTGCGCTACCACGTCATCGTGGATACCGTCGGCACGGACGGCACGCAGGTGCGCGGCCTGGTCAGCGGCGTCGACTCCTACCGCGACTCCGCCCTCATGGCCGCCGAGGTCGCCACCCGCCTCGCCACCGGCACGGCACGTCCGGGCGCGCTTGCTCCGGCCGAAGCCTTCGATCCGGTGGACCTGCTGGATTCCTTCGTCCCGCACGGCCTCACCTGGACCATCGAGTCCCGCTGAGTTGGTCCCCCAGGCATGTGATCAAGCGCCTACCCTGGCACCATGAGCGACGACCGGCCGAAGCTGGCTGCCGAACTGGATCTGCTACCGCATCCCGAGGGCGGCTGGTATCGGGAAACCTGGCGCAGCGGAGTCGAATTCGAGCCCGCGGGCTACGGCGGCAAGCGCGCCAGCGCGACCGCCATCTACTTCCTGCTGCTGCCGGGTGAGAAGTCCGCACCGCACACGGTGGCCTCGGACGAACTGTGGATGTGGCATCGGGGCGGGCCCCTGCTGCTGAACATCGGGGGCGAGGAGATCGTCCTCGGACCCGATGTCGAGCAGGGCCAGCGCCCCCAGGCGGTGGTTCCCGGCGGAATCAGCCAGGCCGCCCGGCCGGCGGGCGACGACTACGTGCTCGTGAGCTGTGTCGTCGCGCCGGGATTCGACTTCGCGGACTTCCGTCTCGACTAGTCGTCTATCTCGAGCAGCCCCTCCGCGATGGCATGCTCGATGGTCTTCTCCAGGTTGGGGCAGGAGTCCGGTTTGCCGAAAACCGGTCCGGCTTCGGCCATTTTGCGGAACACCGGGCAATGGTCGGCCGGATTGACCGTCCACTGCACGGTTTTCTGGTGCGCGCTGTGCTTGCGCACCAGCACCTCGGTTCCGCAGGACTGGCACGCGATGGGCGTCAGCCCGGACTCCATGTAGTGCTCTTTGTCGAGGACCGTCTGGGCGCGCACCCGGGCCTGCTGGTCGGGACGATCCGCGAAGTCGGGTGCTTTCGCCCAGCTGGTCATCAGACTCCCGCCTCCTGCGATTCCGCCGCGGCGGCAGCGGCTTCGGCGGCCTCCTTGGCTTCCTGGCGCTTGCGCAGGTTCTCGGCGACCTCCTTCTCCCAGGCCTCATTGGCCTTGGAGGTGTCGACCTCGAACTCGAAGCGCTGCGTCATCTTCGGATCGATGTCGGCGACGTCCACATAGAACTGCTCGTACCAGCGGCGCAGCTGGTAGACCGGCCCGTCCTCCTCGGTGAGGAGCGGATTGTCGATCTTGGACTTGTGCTTCCAGATCTCGACATCCTGCAGGAAGCCCTCGGAGATGCCCTCGGTCATCTTGTCGGCGAAGCTCTGGGCCTGCGCGTCGGGCAGGCCCTTCGGCTTCTCCAGCGTCACGCCCCACTGCAGCACGAAGGAGTCCTGCGTGACCGGGTAGTGGCAGTTGATGAGCACCGTCTTGACCTCGAAGCCGCTGTAGATATTGAGCAGCGGATTGATCATGTACGACGGCCCGAAGTACGAGGCCTCGGACTCCAGGGTCACGTCGATGCCCGCCTCGGCCGCGGAGCCGATATCGGGACGGCCCTTGGTCTTCAGGTACTGCGTCGCGACATGCCCTTCCAGGACGTTCTTGAAGTACGTCGGGAAGGCGTAGTGGATATAGAAGAAGTGCGCCATATCCACGACGTTGTCGATGATCTCGCGGCAGTTGGAGCCCTCGATCAGCATGGAATGCCAGGTCCAGGGCGTCCAGCCGTCGTTGAGCGTCTCGGCGGGGGTGCCGTCGGCATTGGTGAACGGCCCGTCGATGTAGGGGATGGTCACCTCGTCGGTGGGCTTGGACCCCTCGTGGTCGTGCCAGACGAACAGCTGACCATTGCGTTCCAGCGTGGTCCAGGCCCGGGTGCGGGCCAGCGGCGGCACCCGCCGGGCATAGGGGATCTCGGTGCATTTGCCGTCGCCGCCCCAGCGCCAGTCGTGGAACGGGCATGCGATGGAGTCGCCCTTGACCTCGCCCATGGACAGGTCGCCGCCGAGGTGGCGGCAGTAGCTGTCCAGTACCTTCAGCTCACCCTTGCTGTTCATGAAAACGACCAGCTTGGTGCCGAAAGCATTGACCGCGTGCGGTTTCCCATCACGGAACGTGCCGGCCAGTCCCAGGCAGTGCCAGCCCCGGGCGTAGCGGGTGGGCATGGAACCCACGTCGATCTCGCGGACCTTCCCGCGGGGCCCTTGGGGGGTTGTCGCCATCGTTTTCCTCCTTGGAAGTACTAGAACACGTTACAAAATTGATCGAAAGTTGGCCAGTAGAACGTCCAACTACCTGGCTGGGGCTGGTTCGAGCCGCGTTTGAACGCCGTTCTCGACAGGAATAGGAACGTGTTCTACTCTCAGGGGCACAGAGGAACCGCTTCCCGATACCGATTCACCAGGCAGGAGCAACTGGCGAGATGACGCAAGAAGTAGTTGAGCGGGTCGAGGCGCTGCTGCCCACGCTGCGCGAACGCGCGCAGGAGGCAGAGGATCTGCGCCAGATCCCGGAGGAATCCATCAAGGATCTTCAGAGCGCCGGGTTCTTCAAGTTGCTGCAGCCGCGCCAGTGGGGCGGCTACGCCGCGGATCCGGTCGTCTTCTACGACACCGTCCGCAAGATCGCCAGCGCCTGCGGGTCCACCGGCTGGGTGGCGGGCATCATCGGCGTGCACAACTGGCACCTGGCGCTGTTCGATCAGCGTGCGCAGGAAGAGGTCTGGGGCGAGAACACCGATGTCCGGATCTCCTCGTCCTACGCGCCCATGGGCGTGGGCGCGGTGACCGAGGACGGCAGCGGCTACACCGTCAACGGCTCCTGGGCGTGGTCGTCCGGCTCCGGGCACGCGGACTGGGTGGTCGTGGGCGGTCCGGTGATCAAGAACGGCAAGCCGGTCGACTTCGGCAGCTTCCTGATTCCCCGCAGCGAATACACCATCAACGACGTGTGGCACGTGGTCGGCCTGCGCGGCACCGGCTCGAACACCATCGTCGTCGAGAATGTGTACGTACCCAAGCACCGTTTCCTCAGCTTCCGCGCCATGAGCGAGCTGAAATCGCCTGGCCTCGAGCAGAATACCGACCCGGTTTACAAGATGCCGTGGGGAACCATTCACCCCACGACCATCTCGACCCCCATCGTGGGCATGGCCTACGGCGCCTACGAGGCGCACGTCGAGCATCAGGGCAAGCGCGTGCGCGCCGCCTACGCCGGCGAGCACGCCAAGGACGATCCGTTCGGCAAGGTCCGCATCGCCGAGGCCGCCAGCGATATCGACGCCGCCTGGCGGCAGCTGTCGGGCAATGTGGCCGAGGAATACGCGCATCTCGTTGCGGGCGAGGAAATCCCGTTCGACCTGCGCGCTCGGGCGCGCCGCGATCAGGTGCGGGCCACGGGCCGGGCCATTCAGTCCATCGACAAGCTCTTCGAGGCCTCGGGTGCGACCGCCCTCGCCAATGGCACTCCGCTGCAGCGGTTCTGGCGGGATGCGCACGCGGGCCGGGTGCACGCGGCCAATGACGCCGAGCGCGCCTACGTCATGTACGGAACGCACGCCTTCGGGCTGCCCGTCGGCGACACGATGGTGTAGCCCGATGACTTCAGTGGGAGAAATCACCTTCGAATCCACCTCGCGCTACGCGCAGGTGCGGCCGGATCTGAAGCTGCACTATCACGAGGCGGGCGTCGGCAACGGCCCCACCATCGTGCTGCTGCACGGCGGCGGGCCCGGCGCCACCTCGTGGTCGAACTTCTCGAAGAACATTCCGGTGCTGGCCAAGGACTTTCACGTCCTCGCCGTGGACCAGCCGGGCTTCGGGCTCTCGGACAAGCCGACCGAGCACCCGCAGTACTTCGTGCACAGCTCGTCGGCGCTGAAGGATCTGCTGGACACCCTCGGCATCACCGATCGCGTTCACCTGCTGGGCAATTCGCTCGGCGGCGGCGCCGCGACCCGGTTCGCGCTGGACTACCCCGATCGCGCCGGGAAGCTGGTGCTCATGGGTCCCGGCGGGTTGTCCACCAACCTGTTCGCGCCGGATCCGACCGAGGGCGTGAAGCTGCTGGCGAAGTTCAATTACGAACCGACGCGCGAGAATCTGGAAGCCTTCCTGCGCATCATGGTCTTCGACCAGTCACTGATCACCCCCGAGCTGATCGAGGAGCGGTTCGCGTCCGCGAGCAAGCCGGAGTCGCTCGCGGCCACCCGCGCCATGGGCAAGTCCTTCGCCGGACCGGATTTCGCCAAGGGCATGATCTGGCGCGACGCCTTCAAGCTGCGCCGGCCCGTGCTCATGATCTGGGGCCGCGAAGATCGCGTGAACCCGATCGACGGCGCTCTCGTAGCCTTGAAGATGGTGCCGCGGGTACAACTGCATGTGTTCGGCGGGTGCGGACACTGGGCGCAGCTCGAGAAGTTCGACGAATTCAACCGCCTGGCAACCGACTTCCTGCTCGGCGTCAAGGAGAAGTAGGCATGGGGATCAAGGCACTGGGGTACATGCGCATCGAGGCCACCGATATGGCGGCCTGGCGCGAGTACGGCCTGAAGGTGCTCGGCATGATGGAGGGCGACGGGCCCGATCCGGACGCGCTCTATCTGCGCATGGACGAGTTCGCCGCGCGCTTGGTGATCGTGCCCGGTGAGAAGGACCGGCTGCTGGTCTCGGGTTGGGAGGTCACCGACGCCCCTGCGCTGCAACGGCTTCGGGAGACGCTGTCCAAGGCGGGCGTGGCCTACACCGAGGGCACCAAGGAGGAACTGGCCGAGCGTCGCGTCGAGGGCATGATCCGATTCCAGGATCCCTCCGACAACACCCTCGAGGCGTTCCACGGCGCGCAGTACGTCGGCCGCCGGTTCGTGAGCCCCTACGGCCACAAGTTCGTGACCGCCGAGCAGGGTCTCGGACACGTGGTGCTCACCTGCACCGATGATGCTGCGGCACAGGCGTTCTACCAGGATGTGCTGGGCTTCCGGCTGCGCGACTCCATGCGGCTGCCCCCGCAGCTGGTGGGCCGCCCCGCCGACGGCGATCCGGCGTGGCTGCGGTTCTACGGCTGCAATCCGCGCCATCACGCGCTGGCCTTCCTGCCGCTGCCCAATCCGACCGGCATCGTGCACCTCATGGTCGAGGTGGAGAACTCCGACGACGTCGGCCTCTGCCTGGATCGCGCGCTGCGCAAGAAGGTGAAGATGTCGGCCACCCTGGGCCGGCACATCAACGACAAGATGCTGTCGTTCTACATGAAGACGCCCGGCGGATTCGATATCGAATTCGGTTGCGAGGGACTGGAAGTCGAAGACGAGTCGTGGATCGCCCGGGAGTCCACCGCGGTGAGCCTGTGGGGTCACGACTTCTCGATCGGGTTCAAGTAGCGATGACGGACGGGGCGGAGAACATGACAACGACAGACGCGCACCCGGTCATCGACCCGCGGGCGTTCCGGAATGTGCTGGGCCAGTTCTGCACCGGCATCACCGTCATCACCACCTTCGGCGAGGACGGCGCCCCGATCGGCTTCGCCTGCCAGTCCTTCGCCGCCCTGTCCCTGGAGCCGCCGCTCGTCCTGTTCTGCCCCACCAAGGGCTCCCGCTCCTGGGCGGCGATCGAGCGCAGCGGCACCTTCTGCGTCAATATCCTCGCCGAGGAACAACAGCCCGTCTGCGCCCGCTTCGGCTCCCGCGAACCCGACAAGTTCGCCGGAATCGCCTGGCGCACATCGGACCTGGAGCTCCCGCTCCTGGACGACGCCCTCGCCACGATCCAGTGCACTGTGGACCAGGTCGTCGACGGCGGCGATCACTACATCGTGATCGGCCGAGTACAGGCCCTGTCGGAGTCCACCGACTCCGGCAGGCCGCTGCTCTTCTACCGGGGCCAGTACACCGCCATCGAACCGGAGAAGACCACCCCCGCGCCCTGGCGCGCGGACCTCGAGCACTTCCTCACCACGACCACGCTGGACACCTGGCTGTGAGGTACCGGCAGTGAGGGAGGTTCCCCCTCGAATCGGCAACGGCCCCCGCGAAATCCGCGGGGGCCGTTGCTGTTGCGTCGACCTCATCGTGCACTCAACTCGTCGGGCAGCTGCCCGGTGCTCCAGCGTGCGTACGTGGCGTGCGGTTCAACCGTGATCACATCGGCCACCTGAACCAGCGCGGCGGGCACGGCCCCGCCGAAGTGCTCGAGGTTCGGCACGATTACGGCCTCGGCGCCGACACTACGAATGACGTTGATCAGCCGCTGGATCGGATCATCGGTGTGCCGACCGAACACGACGGTTCTCGAGAGGCTGTACCCGAGACGCTTCGCCATGCTGCGATTTTGAACCTCGTCCCAAGGCTGACGTGCACCGGAGACATCGGCCCGCAGGTACGCGATGGCCGTGGACTGTCCGAGCACGGTCACCACCTCCCGACCGGTGCAAAGGTGTGGCAGTGTTCGGCGTCCAGACGTGCCTCGATGGCGGCCACGGTCAACCCGTCACGATGCCGGCCGGTGCGCGTGGTGCCGGTGCGGGCGGATAGGGCTGCCGCGAGCGATACTGCGGCGAGCAGGAGGGCGAGGATGACTTCCATGTCTGGCACCTCTTCGGGTCCTCGACGGTCGTGGAGGGCGTCCGGTGCAGTGCGCTCCATCCCGGCACCAGGCGCTGTCAGCAAGTTCACTGCACGGCTGCCGACGTCGTAAGACGTGCGGCGCGGGTGGGTGTGTGCATAGAGGGCGTGCACGCTGTTCGATTGATAGCCCACCTGTATCGCAGCTGCCACACTCCAGATATGGGACGTCGTCCGAAGCAACCGAATCGACAACTTCACGAGCTGGTCGAGGAAGCCGGCGGGGTGCGCAAGGCGTTGGCCCGCCGCGTTGTCGACCGAGGTCGAGGATTGGGACTCGAGCTACGCTACGACCACAGCTCGGTGGGGCGCTGGCTCGCAGGCGAGCAACCGCAAGCGCCGGTGCCGCAGTTGATTGCGGATGTACTGACCGAACTGCTCGGCCGCAGGATCACACCGGCGGCGTGCGGCATGGCCGACAACTCCGAGGCTGCGGCAGACCTCGGTTTGGAGTTCTCGCTCAGCCTTTCCGGTGCGGTCTCCGCGGCTACTGCCCTGTGGCGCAGCGATGTTGAGCACCGGCGATTCCTGCAGGACACCTCATACGCTGTTGCGGTCTACCCTGCGGCATCGATGCGTTGGCTGACATTGCCCGGTCCCGAGCATCCTGTGTCGTGCGAGTCGTCGCGGCGTATTGGTCAGACGGACGTCGATGCTGTGCGGACGATGGCCGCCGCGTTCCGCGATCTCGATAACAAGGTCGGCGGAGGCAAGGTCCGCTCGACGATTGTGCAATACCTGCACAGTTCGGTCTCACCGCTGCTCCGAGGCAGCTACAACGAGCGGATCGGCCGCCAATTGTTCGGCTCTACAGCTGAATTGGTGAGGCTGGCCGGCTGGGCAGCCTACGACCAGGAGGACCATGGGCTTGCACAGCGCTATCTGATTCAAGCATTGCGACTCGCACGCGCGGCCGGTGACTCGGGGCTGAGTGCCGAGATCCTCGCAGCCATGAGCCACCAGGCAACCTATGTCGGCCGCCCAGGCGACGCTGTAGACCTTGCCCGCGCAGCCCGATTCGCAGCGCGTGGGGCAGCACTGCCGGCACTCGAATCCGAATGCCACCTGGTCGAGGCCCACGGCCATGCAGCGCGCCGGGATGGTTCGTCCTGCGCATCGTCGCTCAATGCGGCCGAGCGTGCATTCGGCAAGGCCGAGCGAGGCCGACAGCCGGAATGGCTGAGCTATTTCGACAGCGCGTACATGGCTGCAAAGATGGCGCATTGCTTCCGCGAACTCGGCGATGAAACGCGCACAGCGTATTTCGCAGAGAAGTCGCTCGGGATGTCCGCCGGATACCAGCGTGGCCGTGCCTTCAATCTCACCTTGCTCGCCTCGGCTCGGGTATCTGGAGATCCCCGGGAAGCTGTTCGGATAGGGAGAGGTGCGCTCGACATCGCAACCGAACTCGAGTCCCGCCGTAGCCTGTCTTACCTGCGCGACTTGCGGTATCGATTGGGCCGCTACGACGGGATCGTCGAGGTCACCGATTTCCGGCAGCAGGTTCGTGAGCTCACCGGTCGGCGAGGTTGAGCGCTCGATAGATCGCGACAACCGTTGCCGCACCGACGATCTCGCCACGATCGATCATGGCCGCCGCTTCATCGAGGGGAATCCATCGAATGTCTTCCGCTTCGTTGATATCCGGGGGTGTGTCGGTGAGATCGGCGCCGCGGGCCAGATAGATCTCTTGGGGCTGGTCCAACGACCCGATGGACGGCTGATAGGTCACCAGGCGCTCCATACTTCGAGGCCGCCAGCCGGTTTCCTCTTCGACCTCGCGCGCCGCCGCCGCCGCGACGTCCTCGGCGTGGTCCACATAGCCGCCCGGAAGCTCCCATACCCACTGGTCGATGATGAAACGATGTCGGTACATCAACAGGGCTTCGTGGTTCTCATTGAGCACCAGAGTCATTGCGCAGCGCGGCATGTGCGCTACGTACTGGGTGAACCGAACACCATCCGGTAATTCGATATCGACGGTCGAAAGACGGATGTGCCGATTCTCATCGACCAGCCGCTCACCGAGGATCTTCCACTGGGTAGGCCGCTTCACGGTTCCGACAGTACGTGGTGATGGCCGGCGCGGTGCCAGTCTGCAAGGTCCGCGTCGATCAGATGCGCCGCCGCAGCGATAGGCGAAATGCCCTGGCTCGGTCCCCTCCGACCGGACTACCCTCGGGCGAGTGACGGACTGGCGAACTCGCAAGGGCCCGATCGGCGTACTGACCGGTGCGGGCATTTCGACGGATTCCGGGATTCCGGATTTCCGTGGGCCGCGGGGAGTGTGGACCAAGGATCCGATTGCGGAGTTGCTGTCCACGTATCAGAACTATGTGGCGGATCCGGAGTTGCGGGTGCGGGCCTGGTTGGCGCGGCGGGACAATCCGGCGTGGCAGGCACGGCCTAATGCGGCGCACGAGGCGCTGGTGCGGCTTGCCGCCGAGCGTGAGGTGGGGATCATTACGCAGAACATCGATCGGCTGCATCAGCGGGCGGGGTCGGGGACCGTGGTGGAGATTCACGGCAATATGTTCGAGGTCGTCTGTATCGACTGCGATTTCACCGTGTCCATGGCGGCGACGCTGGAGCGGGTGGCGGCGGGGGAGGCGGATCCGGACTGCCCGGACTGCGGCGGGATTCTGAAGGCGGGTGTGGTCATGTTCGGCCAGCAGCTGGATTCGGATGCCATCCGGGGGGCGGTGGAGATCGCGGAGAGCAGCGCCATTTTCCTGGCCGTGGGCACCTCGCTGCAGGTGGAACCGGCCGCGTCCATGTGCGCGGTGGCGGTGGATGCGGGCGCCGATCTGGTCATCGTGAATGCCGAGCCGACGCCCTACGACCCGTATGCCGCCGAGGTGGTGCGCGACCCTATCGGGGTCGCGCTACCGCGGTTGGTCTCGGAAATCCTGGGGGAGTAGCGGATTCAGCTGAACGGGCTCTGCGGCCGGGCCTGCAGCTCGCCGTCCACCCAGATGTCGACCTTCTCGTTGTAGAAGCAGGCCATTCCCGCGATCTTCTGGCTCTCCGGCAGCGGGGTGCGGTAGATCCACACCAGGTCCGGGTAGTCGTTCTCGCCGATCCGGATGTTCCAGTATTCGGCGGTGCCCTTGTAGGGGCACTGGGACGTGGTGTCCGAGGGCCGCAGCAGATCCAGGCGGACATCGGTGAGCGGTAGGTAGTAGCGCGCCGGCAGGCCCGTCTCGAACAGGATGCGCGGGGCGTGCGAGTCGGCGACCGTCTGCCCGTCGATCTCCACGCGAATGTGGCGGGAGCTGCCGAGGATGTCGACCCGGCTGTAGGGGTCGCGGGGATGGACGTAGATGGGCTCGTCCTCCTCGAACCACTCGTCCATGGCGTCGAACTTCAACCGGACCAGATCGCGCAGCTCCTCGATGGGGGAGTCCGGGTAGCGCACGGCCGCGCCCGCCGCGACGGTCCCGTCGGCCACCACGTCGAATTCGAGGCCTTCGCCGCGCTCCGCGGAGGTGCGGCTCGCGCCCGTCGGTTCGAGCTTGGCGCGCAGATCGGCGGCCGGCAGGTAGTAGGTCGGATAGTAGGGGTGCTCCCACACCAGCCGGGGGCTGCTGGAATCGGCGACCAGATGGCCGCCCAGGTAGACGCGCACTCGCTTGGCGCACGGTTCGACGCGTACCTGCCCCGTCTTCGGCTCGGTCATGAGTTCGACGGTACCCCCGTTCGGAAGCGGCAGGCAGGGAACGTAATTCGGGCATTTCGGGGGTATTGGACGGCTATCGGGCGCACCTGCGATTTTTATAGCCTGACCAGCCCCGATATGGTATTCGGGCAACACTCGAGCAACATGAAGGTGGCGGTCAGATGTCGGAACCGAGCAGCACCGAGCAGCAAGGGCTGCGGACCGGACTGCGCCGTCGCCATATGACCATGCTGGCCATCGGCGGCGCCATCGGCGCCGGCCTGTTCGTCGGCAGCGGCTCGGTGATCGGCACCGCCGGTCCCGCCGCCATCCTGTCCTATGCCGCCGCCGGGCTGCTGGTGCTGTGCGTCATGCGCGCCCTCGGCGAGATGGTGGTGGCCCGCCCGGTGGCCGGCTCGCTGGCCGAATACTCGCGCATGGCCCTCGGCCCGTTCGCCGGGTTCACCATCGGCTGGCTGTACTGGTACCTCTACGTCATCCTGGTCGGCGCGGAAGCGGTGGCCGGGGCGGCCATTCTGGCGAGCTGGATCGATCTGCCGCAGTGGGTGCTCTCGGCCGGGCTGCTGATCGTCATGACGGCGGTCAACCTGGTGTCGGTGAAGTCCTTCGGCGAATTCGAGTTCTGGTTCGCCTCCATCAAGGTCGTCGCCATCGTGCTGTTCCTGGTCATCGGCGCGGCCTGGGTCTTCGGCCTGTGGCCCGACGCGGAAGCCGGGTTCGGCAACCTCACCGCTTTCGGCGGCTTCGCCCCCAATGGCGTCACCGGCATCTTCTCCGCCATCGTCATCGTCATGTTCGCCTTCGGCGGCACCGAGATCGTGACGGTCGCCGCGGCCGAATCCCGGGAGCCGGGCCAGGCCGTGGCCCGCGCCACCAATAATGTGCTCTGGCGCGTGGGCCTGTTCTACGTGGCCTCGATCTTCCTGGTCGTGACCATCCTGCCGTGGAACGACGCCCAGGTCCTGAAGAGCCCGTTCGTCAGCGCCCTCGACCGCATGGGCGTCCCGGCCGCCGGCACCATTATGGAGGTCGTCATCCTGACGGCCGTTCTCTCGGTGTTGAACTCGGCCATCTACGTCTCCTCCCGCATGCTCTACGTGCTCACGCGCGACGGCGACGCCCCCGCCTCTCTGGTCAAGGTCAACAAGCGTGGCGTGCCCGCGCGCGCTGTCCTGCTCGGTACGGTCGCCGCCTGGGGTGCGGTCATCGCCTCCTACGTCTCGCCGGACAAGGTCTTCAACTTCCTCGTCAGCTCCATCGGCGTGGTCCTGGCCTTCGTCTACCTGGCGATCATGTTCTCCCAGCTGCGCCTGCGCGCCCGGCTGCGCCGCGAGGACCCGTCGGCGCTCACCTACCGCATGTGGGGCTACCCCTACATCAGCTGGGCGGTCATCATCGCCATCTTCGCGGTCTTCGTGGCCATGGCCACCAAGGACGACCAGCGCTACCAGCTGATCGCGGCGACGGTCAGCCTGCTGATCGTGGCCGCCGTCTACCCCCTGCGCGCCAAGCTCGGCCGCAAGGCTCCGGTCCGCGAGGTCGAGGTCCTGCAACACTGACGTGAACACCGATCGGCCCCGCAAGGGATTGCGGGCCAACGGAATTCGGGTCATGCGAGGCTCTTCGGCCATCGGATAGCTTCTGCCATCAGAAGATCGCCCGAAGGAGCATCCATGACCACCGCAGTCCGCACCCTGATCACCGGCGCCCTGCTGTCCGCCGCCGCCGTCGTCTCGATGGCGACCGCCTCCGCCGAACCGCTCGAACTCGCGCCGCAGCAACCGGATCGGGCGGCGACGCCGATCAACTGCGACCCGAACAACTGGAACCAGTGGGCGTGCCTGTTGAGCGGCTCGTCCTCGCTCTCCGCCAAGTAGTACCCGGGTATCGCCCGGCTAGGCCGGGCGCGCGAGCGGGCGTGCGGGTGCGCCGAACAACTGGGCGTCCCCGTGCGCGCGCTTGAAGAACAGGTGCGCGTCGTGCTCCCAGGTGATGGCGATGCCGCCGTGCATCTGCACCGTCTCCGAGACAACGGCATTCAGCGCGGCGGTGGCGTGCAGGCGAGCGGCGGCGATATCGATCGCCTCCGCGGTGCCCTCGGCCAGCCCCGAAATCGCCAGATAGGTCAGCGAGCGCGCGGATTCCACCTGGACGTACATATCGGCCATGCGATGCTTCAGCGCCTGGAAGCTGCCGATGGGACGACCGAACTGCACGCGGGACTTGCTGTATTCGACCGTCATCTCGAGACAGCGATCCGCCGCGCCGACCTGTTCGGCGGTGACCGCGGCCCAGGCGATTTCCCGCAGCCGTGAGATATCGACGGAGCCGAGCGTGGTGGCGGGCACCGACTCGAAGGTAATGGTGGTGAGCCGCCGCGTCGGGTCCATGGTGGGGACCGCCGTCCGGGTCACGCCTGCGGCGCCGCCGTCCACCTCGAACAGGCCGTCCGCGGTGAGCACCAGAAGAGTGTCCGCGTAAGTGCCGTCGAGCACGTAATGAGCGGTGCCGGAGAGGTTTCCGTTCTCCGCGCGCACGCCGAACGCATCCCAGCCCTGCGCCCCGGCCCAGCACACCGCGAGGGTGCGGGTGCCTTCCGCGACCTCGGGCAGCAGCCGCTCGTTCGCCTCGGCGTTTCCGGCCAGCAGCAACGCCTGTACGCCCAGGACGGCCGACCCCAGCATGGGCGGAGCAGACAGTGTGCGGCCGAGTTCCTCGATCACCAGCAGTGATTCGACCAGACCCACGCCGACGCCGCCGAACTCCTCCGGAATGGCAAGCGCCGCAACGCCGACCTGCTCGCACAGCAGCGCCCACAACTGCTCGTCATAGCCGCGCTCGCTCTCGAGGCCACGACGCATGGCAGCGCTGTCGCCGTGCTTGGCCAGCACCGCTCGCACGGTCGTTGCGAGTTCCTGCTGCTCACCCGTGATGCTCATGCTTCCGATCCCGTCGACTCGTGCTGGTTCACACCCGAAGTTGCTGGTTCACACCCTGTTCGGGCGGTCGGCAAGAAATCGCCGACCCGATGGGGCGTGGCATACGGGCCAGCGGAATTCGTCGCGAGCCCAGAGGTCATGCGGCCGCTCCAGGGGAGGGCGCGCGGAGTGCGGTGGCGATCCGCGCACGATGGAAGGCCGGTGTGCCCCAGGCCGAGCGGATTGCGGTGACCTTGGTCAGCCAGAGGGACAGGTCGCATTCGGCGGTGTAGCCGATGGCGCCGTGCACCTGCAGGGCGGTGCGGGCCGCCTGATAGGCCGCTTCGCCGCAGGCCAGCTTGGCGGCCGAGATGTCGCGGGCGCGGGTCTGCGCGTCGGCGTCGTCCTGGAGGGTCAGGGCGGCGCGGTAGAGCAGGGGTTGGGCCATGTCGAGGCCGATGAGGACATTGGCCAGGTGGTGCTTGATGGCCTGGTATTGACCGATCGGTTTGCCGAACTGGTGACGCTGCTTGACGTAGTCGACGCTGGTGTCGAGCAGGGCGCGGCCCGCGCCGAGCAGCTGTGCCGCCGCGGCGAGAGCGCCTGTGTCGAAGGCTTTTTCGACGGCCTCGGCCACGCCTTCGCCTTCGGCGAGGACGTCGCCGGCGCTCACGGAGAACAGGCGGCGGGCCGCGTCGATGGACTTCGCCTGATCGCCGACGGAAGCGATGGAGACGCGGTCTCCCTCGGCGAGCAGGATCAGATCGGCGATATCAGCGTCGAGGGCGACGGGGACCCCGGAGGCCGCGAGCGCGCTGATCGCACCGACGGAACTTTCAGCCGTCCCGGTATGGGTCTCACCGGGGGGATCGTCGGTCCCGGGCCTGCCCGTAGTGGTGGCCACCGCGAGGGTGCCGAGCTTCGTGCCCTCGGCGAACTGCGGAAGCCATTCGACGGCAGCGGCGGAGTCCGGAAGGGCTTGCAGCAGTGCGGGAATGGCGGCGGCGGTTTCCACCAGGGGGCCGGGTGCGGCGGCGCGGCCGATTTCGGTGAAGGCCACGATCAGTTCGAGGGGGCCGGCGCCGAAGCCGCCATTGTCCTCGGAGATGGTCAGGCCCAGGGCTCCGGCTTCGGCGAGCTGGTTGATCAGGGCTCGTCCGGCGGCGGGATCGCCCGCGCCCCAGGCGCGTACGACCCCCGGGGTTTTGGCGGCCTCGCTCATTTTGCGCAGGCTGGCGGCGAAATCGAGTTGTTCTGCGGTCAATGCGAATCGCATGTCGTCCTCCGGGGGTCTCAGCGTGGCAGGCCGAGCAGGCGTTCGGCGATGATATTGCGCTGGATCTCGTTGGTGCCCGCGTAGATCGGGCCGGCCAGCGAGAACAGGTAGCCGTCGGTCCAGGGGGATTCCTGTTCACCGGCGGCGCCGTGGATTTCCAGGGCGGTTTCGTGCATGGCGATGTCCAGGTCGGACCAGAACACCTTGTTCACCGAGGATTCCGCGCCGAGCTGTCCGCCTGCGGCGAGCCGGGTGACGGTGGCCCAGGTGTTCAGGCGGTACGCCTCGGCGCCGACCCAGGCGTCGACGACGCGGTCGCGGACGGCGGTGTCGGACTCGGAAGCCGTTGTGCGCCACAGGTCGATGAGCTTGGCGGCGGTGGCGTTGAAGCGGCCGGGACTGCGCAGCGACAGCCCGCGCTCATTGCTGGAGGTGGCCATGGCGACCTTCCAGCCATTGTTCGGCTCGCCGATCACGTCCTGATCGGGAACGAACACATTGTCCAGGAAGATCTCCGCGAATCCGGGCTCACCGTCCAGCTGCGGGATGGGGCGCACGGTAATGCCCTCGGCCGTCAGCGGGAACATGAGATAGGTGAGGCCGCGGTGCCGTTCGGCCTCGGGATCGCTGCGAAACAGACCGAAGCCCCAATCCGCGTAGGAGGCCCGGGAACTCCAGGTCTTCTGGCCGTTGAGGAGCCACCCGCCCTCGGTGCGCCGCGCGGTGGACCGGATGCCGGCCAGGTCGCTGCCCGCCTCCGGCTCGGACCAGGCCTGCGCCCAGATATCCTCGGCGCGCGCCATTCTCGGCAGGATGCGGGCCAGCTGCTCGGGCGAGCCGTGCTCGAACAGGGTGGGCGCGAGCAGGAAGATGCCGTTCTGCGAGACCCGCCCCGGCGCTCCGGAAGCGTAGTACTCCTCTTCGAACACAACCCATTCCGTCAGCGAGGCGTCGCGCCCGCCGTACTCCGCGGGCCAGGCCACACACGACAGCCGGGCATCGGCCAGCGTGGCCTCCCAGGCCCGGTGCGCCTCGAAACCCTCCTTGGTGTCCATGGACGGCAGGGGAGCGGCGGGGACGTTGGCCGTCAGGAACTCGCGCACCTCGCGGCGGAATTCCTCGGTCCCGGCATCGAATTCGAGATCCACTTACTTCGCCCCGTTCTGTTCGGTGCCGGCCGTGGCGGCGGCCTTCATGGACTTGGCGTTCATCCCGCCGAGAGAGTCGGCGCCGACCTCGGCATTGTGGGCGTGCGCGAAATGGTGCAGCCCGAAGACCGAATCCATGCCGGCGCGCATCCCCATCAGGTCCTCGCACTGGTTGACGGCCTTCTTGGTCAACGCCAGCCCGAATTGCGGCATCTCCGCGATCTTCTCGGCGAGCGCGAAGGTTTGGGCCTCCAGTTCGGCGCGCGGCACGACCCGGTTGACCATGCCCCACTCGTAGGCCTGCGCCGCGGTGAAGCGCTCACCGGTGAACAGGATCTCCTTGGCGCGCCGCGGTCCCAGCACCCACGGGTGCGCGAAGTACTCGACGCCCGGAATGCCCATGCGCACCACGGGATCGGAGAAGAAGGCGTCCTCGGAAGCGACGATCATGTCGCACGACCAGGCCAGCATGAGCGCGCCCGCGATGCACGCCCCCTGCACCATGGCGATGGTCGGCTTGGGAATCTCCCGCCACCGCCGGCACATGCCCAGGTAGACCTCGGTCTCCCGGGCGAACCGCTGGTCGCCGCCGGGCCGGTCGGTGTGGTCCCACCACAGCGCGGCCTTGTTCTCGTACTCGACGTGATGGTCGCGCCCCGGGGTGCCGATATCGTGCCCGGCGCTGAAATGCTTTCCGGCCCCGGCCAAGACGATCACCTTCACCTCGGCGTCCGCCACGGCCCGCACGAAGGCGGCGTCGAGCGCATAGGTCATGACCGAGTTCTGCGCATTGCGGTAGTCCGGCCGGTTCAGCGTGACGACCGCGATCGGCCCGCGCTTCTCGTACAGGACGACCTCGCCCTCATCGGGAACGGAACCCGGATTGCCACTCTCGTCGGCACTCACGCCTTCTCCTCACGTAGTTGCCGCTTGAGCACCTTCCCGGCGGCGCTGTAGGGCAGCTGATCGCGGAACTCCACGAACCGCGGCACCTTGAAATTGGCGAGCAGCGCCTTGGCATGCGCCACCACGTCGTCCGCGGTCAGCGTGGCGCCGGGCCTGCGCACCACGTACACCTTGCCGACCTCGCCCATCCGCTCGTCCGGCACGCCGATGACCGCGGTCTCGGCGACGCCGTCCAGCCGCGCCAGCGCCTGCTCCACCTCGGCGGGGTACACATTGAACCCGCCGGAGATGTACATGTCCTTGAGTCGGTCGGTGACCTTCATGTACCCGCGCTCGTCGATCACCGCGACATCGCCGGTGTGCAGCCAGCCGTCCCGGTCGATGGTGTCGGCGGTGGCCTGCGGATCGTCCAGATAGCCGAGCATGATCTGCGAACTGCGCAGCAGCAGTTCGCCATTGTCGGCGAGTTTGATCTCGAACCCGTCGATGGCCCGCCCGCAGGTATTGGCAATGGTCTCCGCCGAGTCCTCCGGCCGGCACATGGTGCCGAAGCCGCCGGATTCGGTCTGCCCGTAAGCGGTCAGCACCACGTCGAAGCGCAGTTCCGCGCGCATGCGCTCGATGAGCACGACCGGCACGGTGGCCGCGCCGGTGACCGCCACGCGCAGCGAGGACAGGTCGGCCTGCTGCCGCGCCGGATGCTCGAGAAGGGTCTGGAAGATGGTCGGCGGCCCGGTGAGCACGGTGATGCGCTCGTCGTGAATGAGCCGCATGCTCTCCGGCACATCGAAGGTGGCCTGCGGCACGATGGTCGCGCCGGTGGCGAGGCAGGCGAGAATGCCCGCCTTGTAGCCGAAGCTGTGGAAGAACGGCGGCACCACCAGATAGCGGTCGTCGCTGTTCAGCGTCGCGCAATCCGCCCAGGCGCGGGCGCTGGTCAGCGCCTTGCCGTGCGAGATGAGCACGCCTTTGCTGCGCCCGGTGGTGCCGGAGGTGAACAGGATGTCCGAAAGGTCGTCCGCCCGCACGGATTCCGCCCGCGCAATGGCGTCCTCGAGGCCGACGGCCTCCGCCAGCTTCGGCAGTTCGCTCCAGCCGATGGCATTGTCGACGGCCGTCTCGGTCCCGGCCGGAATGACGATGACGGTCTCGATCGCCAGTTCGGGTGCGGCGGCCCGCAATTCGGCCAGCCGATCGCGGCCGAGGAACTCGCCCACGATGAACAGCGCCTTGGCGTCCACCCGGCGCAGCACATCCGCGGCCTCGTCGGCCACGTACCGGGTGTTCAACGGCACGATGGCCGCGCCCACGTAGTGGGTGGCCAGCACCGCGGTCACCCAGTGGTGGGTATTGGGAGCCCAGATGCCGATCCGATCGCCGCGTTGAATGCCGCGCGCAAGCAGGACGCGGGCAGTCTCACGGACCGAGTCGAGCAATTGTGCCCAGCTCAGCCGCGCGGCACCGTCGCATACGGCAGGTGCGTCGCCGTAGGCGCTCGCGGCGGCGTGCAGCGCGAGCGGGGTGGTCTGCGGTGGGGATGTCACGGGGTCTCCGAGCGTCCGGGAATGGGTCTAACAAAGCAAGTGCTTGGTAGGTTACTCTACGGAGGTGAGCATGATCCAGACCCCCGAACCGGACAGCGGGACGACCAGCGCCGATGAGGTGAATTTTCGCTCCGAAGTGCGGGAATGGCTGGCCGAGAACCTGAATGGGCAGTTCCGCGAACTCCGCGGACTGGGTGGTCCGGGCCGCGAGCACGAGGCGTTCGACGAGCGCCTGGAATGGGATCGGGCGCTGGCCGCCGCGGGGCTGACCTGCCTGGGCTGGCCCAAGGAATGGGGCGGGCGCGACGCCACGCTGCGGCAGCAGGTCATCTTCCACGAGGAGTACGCCAAGGCCGATGCGCCCAGCCGCGTCTCGCATCTGGGTGAGGAACTGCTCGGCCCGACCGTGCTGGCCTTCGGCACCGAGGAGCAGAAGCGCCGCTTCCTGCCCGGCATTCGCAATGTCACCGAGCTGTGGTGCCAGGGCTACTCCGAGCCCGGCGCCGGCTCGGATCTGGCGGCCGTGGCCACCTCGGCGTATCTGGACGGCGACGAATGGTCGATCACCGGCCAGAAGATCTGGACCTCGCTGGCGCACCTGGCCGACTGGTGCTTCGTGGTGGCGCGCACCGAGAAGGGCTCGCAGCGCCATCACGGCCTGTCCTATCTGCTGGTGCCCATGAAGCAGCCCGGCATCGAGGTGCGCCCGATCATCCAGCTCACCGGGACTGCGGAATTCAACGAGGTCTTCTTCGACAATGCCCGCACCGCAGCCGATCTCGTGGTCGGCGAGCCCGGCGACGGGTGGCAGGTCGCCATGGGCACGCTCACCTTCGAGCGTGGCATCTCCACGGTCGGTCAGCAGATCCGCTACGCGCGCGAGCTCGCCGATCTGGAAGCCGTCGCGCGCAAGAACGGCGCGTTCGAGAACCCGGTGCTCGCCGATCGCTTCGACACCGCCTGGGTCGGCCTGCGGGTGCTGCGCGCGCATGTGCTGCGCACCCTCGAATCCGGGCACGACGGCGCGTCCGTCGATGCCCGCACCGCCGCCGGGCAGGCATCGGTCACCAAACTGCTGTGGGCCAACTGGCATCGCGGCCTGGGCGAGCTGGCCATGGACGTGCTGGGCGCGCCCGGTCTCATCGCCGACGCCCCGGGCGCGGATCTCAATGCCTGGCAGCGGCTTTTCCTCTTCACCCGTTCCGACACCATCTACGGCGGCTCGAACGAGGTGCAGCGCAACATCATCTCCGAGCGCGTGCTCGGTCTACCCCGGGAGGCTCGTCCGTGACGGATCTGTCCATCGCTCCTGAAATCACCGGCGGGCACAACCTGCTGGCCGGCAAGACCGCGGTCGTCACGGCGGCCGCCGGCACCGGCATCGGCTCGGCCACCGCGCGCCGCCTGCTCGCCGAGGGCGCGGATGTGGTGATCTCCGATTGGCACGAGCGCCGGTTGAAGGAGACCGAGGAAGCGCTGACGGCCGAATTCCCGGACCGCCGAATCGCTTCCGTGCCGTGCGATGTGAGCAGCACCGAACAGGTGGACGGGCTCATCGCCGCAGCCGCGCAGGCGCTGGGCCGCATCGACATCATGGTCAACAATGCCGGTCTCGGCGGTGAGACGCCGGTCATCGACATGACCGACGAGCAGTGGGACAAGGTTCTCGACATCACCCTCAACGGGACCTTCCGATGCACCCGCGCGGTGCTGAAGTACTTCCGCGACGCCGGTCACGGCGGCGTGATCGTCAACAATGCCAGCGTCCTGGGCTGGCGCGCCCAGCACGGGCAGGCCCACTACGCCGCCGCCAAGGCCGGGGTCATGGCGCTGACCCGGTGCAGCGCGGTCGAGGCCGCCGCGTACGGCGTGCGCGTCAATGCCGTGGCGCCCAGCATCGCCCGGCACGCCTTCCTCGACAAGGTCACCTCCGGTGATCTGCTGGACCGTCTCGCCGCCGGTGAGGCCTTCGGCCGCGCGGCCGAACCGTGGGAGGTGGCCGCGACCATCGCCATGCTCGCCAGCGACTACACCACCTACCTCACCGGTGAAGTGGTTTCCATTTCCAGTCAGCGGGCCTGATTTCGCGATTTCGGATTTGCGCCGTTGATTTCGCTTCGGCGCAACCGAATTCCTGCGTTCGGGATGATGTGGAAAGCCGTGTCGCCGAGTAGCAGATTTCCTCACTGCCGCGTTCCGAGGGGGCGCGGCGGTGCGTATTTCGGCCGAGGCGGAAAATGGCTGGCGCGCGGGTGGTGCCATTGTGCAATCCTGGTTTAGGCCGGTTCCGCTAGTCGAAGGGCGCGACCCATGGGTCCGGATCGCCGAACACAAGCAGCCCACGAACCCCACGAAGAACTGGAACTCGAACTCGAGCTCGTGCGCGAGGTCGTTTTGGCGCGCCGAAGACTCGACAATGTCGTCCTGGCGGCATTGACCTTGGGTGCGGAATTGCTCGATCACGATTCCGAGCGCGCGACGGCCATGCGCGCCGCGCAGATCCTCGAACAACACGCGGTCGACGAGGGCGAGGTGTCCCGCGACCCGAAGGCCGCCCTCCGCCGCGACATGGTCCGCGACCGGGAACGCGCCCGCCGCATCGGCCTGGCCCGGGAATCCCTCCAGGGCCTCTCCGAAACCGAGAAGCGCCGCCGCAAACAGACCGCCCTACTGTGCGAAGTACGCGCCGACCTCCTCGAAGTGGTCCGCCAATGTCGCCGCCTCCGCTTCGACCACACCGCCTTCGCCGACGGCATAGCCCAGGGATTGTGCGCCGCCACGGACAAACTGGTGGTTGGAGCAGACATGGAGACATATCGGGCATGGCAGCGCGGCATGGTCCTCAAGATCAGCGAAGTGCCCACCCAGGACGGCGGCCTGCCCCGCGCCATGGTCACCGTCGACGCCGGTCCCGGCCGCGAACCTCTGACCGTCGAATGGGACAGCCCGGAACGCCGCCTCGCGCTGGTTGCCCGCATGGCCAGGGCCGGAATCTCCCCCGTGGTCATCTGCGACCGTCTATTGGCAGATCTGTCGATGTCCTCGCCGCTGAGGTACTCAATCCGCTAGCCGGCTGTACCAAGCAAATGCTTGGTTGTATATTGGGGCGGTGACCCCACCACCGGACCCCTCCAAGTCTGCGCGCCGGAGCGAGCTGCTCGGCTTGGCCGCCACCCTGTTCGCCGAGCGCGGACTGCGCGCCACCACGGTTCGCGATATCGCCGATGCGGCGGGGATTCTATCGGGGAGTCTCTACCACCACTTCGATTCCAAGGAAGCCATGGTGGACGAAATCCTCCGCGGCTTCCTCGACGACCTCTTCGGACGCTACCGCGAGATCGTCGCCGCCGGGCTCAGCGCCCGCGACACGCTCGAAGCGCTGGTGACCGCGTCCTACGAATCCTTCGATCACTGGCATGCGGCCGTGGCCATCTACCAGGCCGAGGCCAAACGCCTCAGCGGCACACCGCGGTTCGGCTACATCGACGACTACAACAAGGAATTCCGGGAGCTGTGGCACCGGGTGCTCACCCAGGGCGTCGCCGACGGCAGCTTCCGCCCCGAGATGGATATCGAACTGGCCTATCGATTCCTGCGCGACACCGTGTGGGTCTCGGTGCGCTGGTATCAGCCCGGCGGCCGCATCACCGTCGACAGCCTGGCCAAGCAATACCTCACCATCGTGCTCGACGGGCTCACCAATCCCGAAGCGAAATAACCCACTCTGGGGAATCTCAGGGGCAAGTCCTGAGACCCCGGGAGTTCCAGCGTTCCAGTAGGAGTTCCAATGTCTGCACCGTCCCGCCGTCAGTACACGCCGATGCGGGAGGCGTACGTGATCGACGCCGTGCGCACCCCGGTCGGCAAGCGCGGCGGCTCGCTCGCCGATGTGCATCCGGCCGATCTGGGCGCGGCGGCGCTGCGCGGACTGCTGGGCCGCAACAAGATCGACCCCACCGCCGTCGACGATGTGGTCTTCGGCTGCTGCGACACCATCGGCCCGCAGGCCGGCAATATCGCCCGCACCGCGTGGCTGGCGGCCGGCTATCCGGAGTCGGTGCCGGGCGTGACCGTGGACCGGCAGTGCGGTTCCTCGCAGCAGGCCATCACCTTCGGCGCGCAGGCCATCATGTCCGGCACCGCCGAGGTGATCGTGGCCGGCGGCGTGCAGAACATGAGCGCCATCCCGATCTCGGCGGCCATGCTGGCCGGTCAGCAGTACGGTTTCGACGCGCCGTTCGTGGGCTCCGAGGGCTGGGATCACCGCTACGGCACCGGTGAAGTGTCGCAGTTCAATTCGGCCCACATGATCGCCGAGAAGTGGAACATCAGCCGCGTCGACATGGAGCAGTGGGCGCTGCGCAGCAATGAGCGCGCCCGCAAGGCCATTGTGGAGGGCAAGTTCGAGAACGAGATCGTGCCGGTGCGCGACTTCTGGATCGACGAGACGCCGCGCGAGACCAGCATGGAGAAGATGGCCGGGCTCAAGCCCCTCGCCGAGGGCAGCCGCATCACGGCCGCGGTGGCCAGCCAGATCTCCGACGGCTCCGCCGCCACGCTGCTCGCCTCGGACTGGGCGGTCCAGGAGTACGGGCTGACCCCGCGGGCGCGCATCCATCACGTGAGCGCGCGCGGCGCGGATCCGATTCTCATGCTCACCGCGCCGATTCCGGCCACCAAGTGGGCGCTCGAGAAGACCGGGCTCACCATCGGCGATATGGACGTCATCGAGATCAATGAGGCATTCGCCTCGGTGGTGCTGGCCTGGCTCGAGGACACCGGCGCGGATCCGGAGAAGGTGAACGTCAATGGCGGCGCCATCGCGCTGGGTCATCCGCTGGGCGCGACCGGCGCCAAGCTGTTCGCCTCGCTGCTGCACGAGCTGGAGCGGGTCAACGGCCGCTACGGGTTGCTCACCATCTGCGAGGGCGGCGGCACCGCCAATGTCACGATTATCGAGCGGCTCGGCTGAAATCGTCTGAGCCACAGCTGATATGCGGCCGCGCACCGATTTCCGGTGCGCGGCCGCCATCATTTTGTGTCCGTAATGCCGTTTTAGCCCCATCCGATAGACCAGTTGAATAACGAAAAAGCACTGCCCCGGATGCCATGAGTATTCAGGGGAGAGAATCAACTGATCATGAACGCGAACCTGCCCAGACGGGGGTTCCTCCTGGGGGCTCTCGGCATTCTCGGACTCGGCGTCACCGCCACCGCGGGGGCCGATCCCGTTCCGCTGCCGCCGCCGCCGATTCCGATCCCGCCGCTGCCGCCGCCACCCCTGACCCCGCTGAACTATCACTCCCCGCCGCTGCAGCCGTTCGTCGACGTGCTGCCCATCCCCGAAACCGTCCCGGCCGCCGGGGAATTGGCCGCTACCGCCGATGTTCACCGCTACCACCGGGACCTCCCGGAAACCCGCAGCTGGGGATTCTCCCGCCCGGTACTCGGGCCGAATCTGGAGGCCTGGCGAGATCGGGTGGCGCGCATCGCCTTTCCGCAACGGCTCGGCGAGCACGTGCTGGCCTCGCACGTCGACGTGACCATGCACGGCGTGACCGACCTCGACCGCACCGATCCCCGCTTCACCGTGCACCTGCACGGCGGCGCGAACGCGCCCGACGCCGACGGGCATCCGCTCATCGGCTGGCGCAACGGCGGCCGGCCGAGCTTCACGTACACGAATCGGCAAGAGGCGGCGACGCTCTGGTACCACGACCACGCCATGGGCATCACCCGGCTCAACATTCAGGCAGGCCTGGCCGGAATGTACTACGTGCGCGATGAATTCGACACCGGCGCCGCGGACAACCCCCTCGGCCTGCCCAGCGGCGAGTTCGAGATCCCGCTCATCGTCCAGGACCGCACCTTCAACCCCGACGGCAGCATCCAGCCCATGGTCGGGGTCTATATTCCGGAGGGCTACAACCAATCCGGCCAGCTCGGCGACGTGGCCTGCGTCAATGGCATGGTCTGGCCGTGGCTCGGCGTCCGCCGCACCCTGTACCGGTTCCGGCTGCTGAACGGATCCAACTCGAGACCGTACATTTTCGAGTTCTCCAACGGCATGCCCTTCTTCGCCATCGGCGGCGATCTGGGCCTGCTCGACGCCCCCGTGCCCACGACCTCGATTCGCGTGAGCCCCGGCGAACGCGTGGACCTGCTGGTGGATTTCAGCGGGCTGCCCGACGGCACGGCGGTCGAGCTGATCAATACCGCCCTCAACGACCTCGGCAATACCATCTTCATGGTCCCCGAACTCCGGAACATCATGCGCTTCACGGTCTCCGGGCCGGGGCCGCCGGCCATCGTGCCGCCGGTGCTGCGGGGTTACGACGGGCTGCCGGAGGCCCTCGAACCGATCTACTCGCCGGAATCCGTTCGCGTCATGACCCTCATGGGCCTCAATGACGATTCCCGCTCGGCGGCCGTCTTCCCGACCATGATGTCGCTCAACAACCTGCCGTTCCTCAGCTCCGATATCGATATGGCCCGGGCGGGCACCACCGAACGCTGGGACATCGTCAACTGCACGCCCTTCGACCACCCCATTCACATCCACCTGGCCCGGATGCGGGTGATCAGCCGCCAGCCCATCCTCACCTTCGCCTACTGGCTGGCCAACTATCCGCCCGCCTTCGGCATCCGCTGGGCGCCGCCCGCCGACGCCCACGCCCTGGGGCCCGAACAACTGCCTCCGCCTTGGGAACTCGGCTGGAAGGACACCGTCGAATGCCCGACCGACACCATTACCCGCGTGCTGGTGCGCTGGCCGTCGGTCGAGGAGCTCGGCTTCGATCCGGACGCCGCCATACCCGTGCCCGCCGGGGCCGAGGCCATCGCGCCGTCGGGAACCCATGGCGCGGACCATCTCTCGGGACACGAGGACATCCGCGGATATGTCTGGCACTGCCACAATCTCGATCACGCCGACCACGACATGATGCAGCAGGTCCGGGTCACGACGGATTGAGCGACGGATGCCGGGAATCCGGGCGTGTGATTCGCGGCGGCGGACTATCAATGGGCTATGCAGGGGCGGTTCGAGGAGATCGGGCGCAGGGCCCGGCGCGTGCAGGAGGCCGTCGACCGGGTGCGGGGCGGTGCGCGCGTGGGCGGGGTGCGGATCGAGGTGGCGGCCGACGGGCGCATCACCGAGCTGGAATTGCCGGACCCGGCTGTGGCGCACGCGGTTCTGTTCGCACACGAGAAGGCCCTGCGGCAGGCGCGCGAACGCGCGGGGGAGTTGCGACGGGAATTGACGGATGATCCCGCCGTGGCGGAGGCGATGCGGCGGTTCCTCGCGGCCGAGGGCGCCGCTGGCGATCGGGTAGGGGCCACCGCCGGCGATCAGGCCGGGGCCGCCATCGGCGACCGGGCCGGGTCGCAGGACCGCGCCGGGAGCGCGGCGGCGCGGCCGGTGACCGATCCCGGTGAGGATCCCGGCTACGAGAATCCGTACGCGCTGCCGCCGGAGGTGCGGCGGCGACTGGGGATGTAGGCGGATCGTCGAATCGAGCACAGCGCGCCGCGCCTCGGTGCGGTGATAAACCGAACGGTTGCTCGCCTACGATGTCGGGGATTATCCGACCTGGTAGAAAGCGACGACACTATGGACCTCGGCGTGCGCTGGACTCTGCACGGCGACGGGCGAACTCCCGCGCCGGGCGCTGTGGTGAAGCCCGATGAGCGGCTGTCCTGGCCGCGCACCTTCGGACTGGGCGCCCAGCATGTGGTGGCCATGTTCGGGGCCAGCTTCGTGGCGCCGGTCCTCATGGGTCTGGATCCCAACCTGGCCATCATGATGTCGGGCGTCGCCACGGCGGTGTTCCTCTTGGCCACCAAGGGCCGGGTGCCGAGCTACCTCGGCTGCTCGCTGTCGTTCGTCGGCGTGGCGGCGGTGATCCGGGCACAGGGCGGCGGCAGCGCCGCGGTCACCGGCGCGTGCCTGGTGGTCGGGCTGGCGCTGTTCCTGGTCGGCCTGGCCGTGCAGCGGTTCGGGGCGCGCATCATTCACGCCGCCATGCCGCCGGTGGTGACCGGTGCGGTGGTCATGCTCATCGGCTTCAATCTGGCTCCGGTGACCGCCTCCACCTACTGGCCACAGGACCAGTGGACGGCGCTGTTCGTCATGCTGTTCACCGGTCTCGCGGTGGTCGCGCTGCGCGGATTCTTCTCGCGCATCGCGATCTTCCTCGGCCTGGTCTTCGGCTACGGCCTGTCCTGGGTGCTGGATCGCGTCTTCGGCAAGATCCACTCGGCCGACGGCAGCGGCGCGGTGACCGAGCACTGGCGCCTCGATCTCTCCGGTGTGTCCCAGGCGAATTGGATCGGGCTGCCCGATTTCCACGCCCCGGCCTTCGAATGGTCGGCCATCCTGGTGGCGCTGCCCGTGGTGATCGCGCTGGTCGCCGAGAATGCCGGCCACGTCAAGGCGGTCGGCGAGATGACCGGCCGCAATCTCGACGACAAGCTCGGCACCGCCATCGCGGCCGACGGCGCCGCCTCCATGCTCTCCACCGCGGTGGGCGGCCCGCCCAACACCACCTACTCCGAGAACATCGGCGTCATGGCGGCCACCCGCGTGTACTCCACCGCGGCCTATTGGGCCGCGGCCCTGTTCGCGCTGCTGTTCGGCCTGTGCCCGAAGTTCGGCGCGGTGGTCGCTGCCATTCCCGGCGGCGTGCTGGGCGGCATCACCGTCATTCTCTACGGCATGATCGGCCTGCTCGGCGCGCAGATCTGGACCAATGCCAAGGTCGATCTGCGCAATCCGCTGAACCTGGTCCCGGCCGCGGCCGGCCTGATCATCGGCATCGGCAATGTGAGCATCGAGTTCACCGAGAACTTCACCCTCAGCGGTATCGCGCTGGGCACGCTGGTGGTCATTACCGGCTATCACGTGCTGCGGCTGTTCGCCCCGGCGCACTTCAAGGTGGAGGAGCCGCTGCTGGACGAGGGCACCTCGTCCTATGACGAACCGTCCGAGCCGAAGTCCGACCGCTGAACCGTCAGCTGCGGGATCCGGCGTAACCGGTCGCGGTGTGCGAGGGGCCGTGGGACTGCTCGCAGTGCGAGGCGGTGTCGCGGCCCAGCGCCAGCACGCTGGGCGTGGCGTGATCGACCTGCAGGGTGGCGTGGTCGATGTGGAAGTCGTGGGACAGGAAGTGCGCCAGGTCTTCCCGGACCGCGTGGCAGTCGCTGCCGGGCTCGACCAGGACGTGCGCCGACAGCGCGGGGGAGCCGGAGGTGATCTCCCAGATGTGCAGGTCGTGCACCTCCACCACCTGCTCGCGGGCGGCCATGGCCGTGCCGATGGCGACCGGATCCAGGCCCTCGGGCGCGGCCTCCAGGAAGATCCGGGTGGAGGCGCGGACCAGGTCGACGCCGGCCTTCACCATGAGGGCCACCACGATCATGGTGGCGATGACGTCCGCCTGCACGAAACCGGTGAGCATGATGACCGCACCGGCGACCGCGGTGGCGATGAAGCCGTAGAGGTCATTGAGAATGTGCTGGTAGGCGCCCTCCACATTGAGGCTGGTGCGGTTGGCGCGATTGATCATGAGGGTGGCGATGAGATTGACCACCACGCCGATCAGGGCGGTGACCAGCACCAGGCCGCCGGTGACCTCGGGCGGCTCGAATAGTCGGCGCACGGCCTCGTAGGTGAGCCAGGCGGCCAGCAGCAGCAGGGTTGCGCCATTGGCGAAGGCGGAGAGGATCTCCACCCGCTTCCAGCCGAAGGTCATGCGGCCCGCGGCCGGGCGGGCGGCCAGCCGGATGGCCCAGAGCGCCAGCACGATGGAGGCCGCGTCGGTGAGCATGTGCGCGGCGTCGGAGAGCAGGGCCAGCGAGCCGGAGATGATGCCGACGACCACCTCGCCCGCCATGAAGACGACGATCAGCGCGAGGGCTCCGGCCAGCCAGCGCTTATCGCTGTCGGCCGTGGCGCCGTGCGTATGGCCGTGGCCGTGCGAATGTCCGTGATCGTGACCGTGCGCGTGTCCTGCACCCACCGTGTTCTCCTTTCGTGCAACCGCAGGCGATCATATGCACACATCACTATGTATGCAAGGGCAATGGACATCCGCCCAGCGTGCACGATGTGAGCCGGCGCTCACCCAGCGCGCGATTCCGCCAATTCCGCGGTGGCACAAGGAAGTTGCAGCACCGTCCAGGACTGCTCGGCCCGATAGCCCGGATGGCTGGAGGCCTCCGGATCGGCGCCCAGACCCTCCACCCGTGTCCACCGCCCATCCCCGCAGGCAATGGTCTCGGTATAGCGATAGTGCAGGTGACCGTGGAAATGCAGGCCCGGCTGCAGCGTCTGCACCACCAGCTGGATCCGATCCTGGTTCGGGAAGCATTCCGGCCGGTCCTTGCGATTGAACTTCGGCTCGGTGGCCCGCGGCTTGTCGTGGGTGAGCAGCACGTCCACCGGGGAACTGTCCGCGATGAGCAGGGCGTCCAGCTCCTCGTCGGTCATCTCCTCCTCCGGAAACCAGAGCGTCCCGGCCGTCATCGGCCGCCGCGAGGACCCGTACCCCCGCCGCCGCGCGGCCTGCTCCTCCTTGCGCGCCTCCCGCGCCAGCCGCCACCCCTTGTCCGTCGACCGCGCCCCGCCGAAGGCCGCGAACCGCGTCCCCTCCCACATCCACCGATGCCCGCGCGGCGCGTACCGCACGAACTTCCGGCACACCAGAAACCCCTCCTCGTCGCGCCGCTCGTCGTACATCTCGTGCAGCAGCGAGGACTTGTCGTGATTCCCGTCCAGGAAATACACCGTCACCCCGGCCTTCTTGGCCGCCCTATTCACCACGTCGAAGTACCGCCGCCCCGACGGCATGTGCTCCCACGCCCCGAAATCCCCCACCGCGAACATCCGCGCACAGTTCTCCCGCACCGCGACCTGCACCATGGCCAGCGCGTGGCTGGTGTTCCCGTGGAAATCCCCGACAATCAGCACATTCCCCATCGCCCCATGGTGGCAGCCGTCCGCCTCCGAAGCACCCCCAATTCCCGCCCTGCACGGGTGTGCGAGCGCTCACCCGACGCGCGATCCCGGCAATTCTTTGGTGGCACTCGCCGTTACGCCGCTCGGTCGACGAACTCGACCGCCAACTCCTCTCCCATGAACGACAGTTTGAGTTCCGCCTGCAGAGCGATGGACAACCTGTGCAGCAGGGGCAAGGTCGGCGTGACATCGCCGCCCTCGAGGCGACTGACCTGTGGCTGTGTCATACCAGCTCGATGCGCCAGCTCGGTCTGCGTGATGCCCAGCCTCGTCCGCCTGTCGTGGACAGCCTGGGCCAGTGCGAAAGCGTCAGCCGAGGCGATGTACTCCGGATCGGCTCGATGTTCGTCCGGGATCTTCCAGCGGCTGTGATGGCCACGGTTCATTGCTGATCCTCCTCGAAGTGCCTGTCGTAGATATGCGTCGCGGAGCCGTGTTCGGCTTCGCACTCCTTCTGGGCTTGGATCACTCGATCGACTTCGCGCGTCTCGCGCATTCGCGTTTTGTGAAACACGGTCAAGAGGACCACCCGTCGACCGGGAGCGAGCCAGTATCCGATTCGGATGGAAGCGCCACTCAATCGGAAACGTAGTTCACGTACCGGGCCGTCCAGCTGGCGCGTCCATGGTTCACCCAAAGTCGTTGGACTGTCGGCCAGTCTGTCGACCTTGAACTCGACTGCTCGATATTCGGCCTTGGTGAGCGTGTCGAGCCAAGCGCGGACCTCGGGTTCGAGTTCGATCGCGTACGGCTCCTCCATGCTTCGGACTGTATATACCATGCAGTGTATAACACCTGGTAATGGTCGGCGAGAGGGAATTGGGGGAAATGCGAAGACCGTCCCCGGGCGAGAGGTACCGGGGACGGTCCGTGCGCGACCGAACGGCTGTTGCCGCGCAATCGGATCCGGTGTCTTCCGGATCCGTCATACGCGGCCGGATTGTGGCGGCCGCGTAAGTCGGGGGTGGGTCAGGCGGTGGCGGTGTCGGTGACGCGGTAGCGCGCGAGACCGTCGATCCGGGCCACCGCGTCGTCGATGATGCGGTCGATGAGTTCCCGCACGGTGGGCAGGTCCTCGATGATGCCGGTGACCTGGCCCGCGGCCAGCACGCCCGCTTGGGTATTGCCTTCCACCAGACCGGCTTTGAGCAGCATGGGGGTATTGGCGGCCATGATCACCTGGGACCAGGTGAGGTCCTTGTGCTTGCGCATGGCCAGACCGTCCTTGACGATGGCCGACCATTTCATGCCGGTCATCCCCTTGAACTTCATGGCGTTTCCGGCCGCCGCGACGAACCCGCGGGCCTTGCCGGAGTGCTCCAGTTTCTGCACCAGCTCGGTATTGAGCACCCGGTGCGGCATGCCGTCCACCTTGGTGGAGACCACGGTGTCCTGCAGGCCGCGCCGCAGATACTCCTGCTTGACCGAGTCCGGCACACTGCTTTCCTGCGTGAGCAGGAAGCGAGTGCCCATCGCGACGCCGGCCGCACCGTAGGACAGCGCCGCGGCCAGGCCACGCCCGTCGAAGAAGCCGCCACCGGCGACGACCGGGATGTCGACCGCATCGAGGACCGAGGGCAGCAGCAGCGTGGTGGCGACCGGACCGGTGTGGCCGCCGCCTTCGCCGCCCTGCACGATAACCGCGTCGGCGCCCCAGGACGCCACCTTGACCGCGTGCTTGGCCGCGCCGATGGATGGAACCACCACGACCCCTGCGTCTTTCAGCCGGGCGATGAGTTCCTTCTTGGGTGCCAGCGCGAACGACGCGACCTTCACTCCTTCTCTGATGAGCAGTTCGATCCGCTCCGGCGCATCGGTGGCGTCGGCGCGGATATTCACGCCGAACGGCTTGTCCGTCTGGGCCTTGGTTTTGGCGATCGCGGCTTCCAGTTCGGCGAAGGTCATGGTCGCGGAGGCGAGAATGCCCAGTCCGCCCGCATTCGCGGTGGCCGAGACCAGGCTCGGACCGGCGACCCACCCCATGCCGGTCTGCACGATGGGATGCTCGATGCCGACCAGCTCGGTCAGCGGGGTCTTCAGCCGCGGTGTCATGCCGTCACCTCCTTCTCCCGGAAGCCCTTGGGGTCCAGCACGGTTCGAATGATCCGCAGCTCTTCCTCGGTGGGCAGCCGGGTCTCGCCCGCCGCGGCGAGCCCGGCGATCTCGAAGGAGGTGTTCTCGGCGACCTCGTCCGCGCTCACACCGGGATGCAGCGACAGCGCGCGCATGGTGTGCTCCGGCCCGCCGAAGTCGAAGACGCCCAGGTTCGAGACCACCCGGTGCAGGTGGTGGAAGCGGAAGGCCGGATTCTCCGGATCGACCTTGTCGTAACCGATTCCGGAGACGATGTCGACGTTCTCGCAGAACACCCGCTTGTTGTGCTTGGGCACGAAGTAGCTGGTGGCGTGGTTGATGGTATTGCCGGGCGCGCCGCGCACGCCGAACATCTGCCGGGTCGGCTGCTGCAGCGGGCCGAAGGCGGACAGGTTCTGATTTCCGAAGCGGTCCAGCTGATTCGCGCCCATGACGACATGGCGGCGGCCGGAGGCGACCACGTCGAACACCTTGGAGAACGGAATCCAGCCCTCGATCGGCGCCTTGCCGCCGATGGCCGGGACCTCGGCGAAGAACAGCGCCTCACCGTCGGACAGCAGCAGGTCCGGCTCGAAGGTCAAGCGCGCCAAGCGCGCTCCGATGGTGGTGACGGTGGACATGGGGCTGGCCATGATCTCGCCCGCGCCGCGGAAGATCTCGGCGGCCGCGACGACGCAGATCTCGGCCCGGGTAATGGTCTGGGTCTCGGTCATTACTGCTGCTCCTCGGCGAAAGCACGGACGGCGGCCTGGTATTCGTCCTCGGACACGTCCAGGTAGCGGGCCTTGAACGCCGCCCACGATTCGGGCGTCTTGGCGGCCTCGACATAGTGCCGCTGGAACTTCTCGTCCCGGCCGTAGCTGCCGGAGAAGGTGAAGTGCGCGCCGCCCGGCGCCTCGACCACACCGTCGACCATCATGCGGTTGAGAATGATCGCCTGCTGCGGCACGGCTTTCACCAGCTCGTCGGTCTCGACGAGCCGATCCACCGACAGGTACCGCCGCTCGGCGGCGAGCGCGTACAGATCGTCGAAGTACGGATCCACGCCGGTGTAGGCGGCATTGCCGTGCTTGTCACCCAGATCCAGATGCACGAAGGCGGCGTCCAGATTCAGGGCCGGCATGGCGATGAGGGTTTCGCTGCGCCCGTCGGCATCCTGGTACGGCGACTGCACGGTTTTCAGCTCGCCCTCCCAGAAATCCACCACGGCCGAACCCAATCCGGCGCGAATGGGCAGGAACGGCAGGCGCGCGGCGGCCGCTTGCAGCCCGCACTTCACCATGCCCTCGTCCATCTCGCGCACGGTGATCTCGCCGCCGGTGCGCGCCTTGGCGAACCAGGGATCGTAGAACGGCGCGGAATCCAGGGATACGAAGCCGTAGTAGGCCTTTCGCACCTTGCCCGCCGAGCACAGCAGGCCCAGATCCGGCCCGCCGTAGGTGACCACGGTCAGATCCTCGAGGTCGGACTTCAGAATCGCCCGCACGAAGGCCAGCGGCTTGCGCCGCGAACCCCATCCGCCGATGCCGATGGTCATTCCGCTGCGCAGCTCGCCGACGACCTCGTCGAGCGTCATTCGCTTGTCGCGCATACTCTTACGACTCCTTCTGCTGCGCTGATTTCTGGGCGGCCAGATCGTCGTCGAAGCGCGCCCGGATCTCGTCCGCCACGCCCGCCAGGTTGAGCTCCATGGTGAAGCCCTGTTCGAACCGGTAGGAGCGGTGCACGTCCTGCACGTCGATGCCGTTGAGCGCCTTCTTGGCGGCGCGGATGACCCGCCCGTCCTTGTTGGCGATGTTCTTGGCGACTTCCATTGCGGCGGCGTCGAGTTCGGCCCGCGGCACCACCTTGTACACCGATCCGTAGTGGTGCAGCTGCTGCGCGGTGAGGGTGCCCGCGGTGTAGAACATGGTCCGCATCAGATGCTGGGGCACCAGCCGCGCGAGGTGGGTGGCCGCGCCGAGCGCGCCGCGATCCACTTCGGGCAGCCCGAAGGTGGCGTCGTCGGAGGCCACGATGACATCGGAATTGCCGACCAGGCCGATGCCGCCGCCCAGGCAGAAGCCATTGACGGCGGTGACGACCGGCACCTGGCAGTCGTAGACGGCGGCGAAAGCCTCGAAGCAGCCGTGGTTGGCGCGAATGAGCGCGGTGTGCCCGGTGTCCCGGTTCATCTCCTTGATGTCGACACCGGCATTGAATCCCCGCCCCTCCGCACGCAGCACCACGACCCGGGTCGCCGGGTTGCGGCCGGCCTCCCGGATGGCGTCGGCCAGGGCGAACCAGCCGTCCGAAGGCAGGGCGTTGACCGGCGGGTAGTCGACGGTGACGACGTCGACGCCCTCGGTTTCGGTGTGACGGTTGATCCCCATCGCGTGTCCTTGGAGTTGTAGGAGCCATCGTTGGCAAAACAAGCAAGTGCTTGGTAGGTTAGCACGGTGGCAATCGAAGTGAACCTCTCCGGCTCGGTCGTCCTGGTCACCGGCGGCGTGCGCGGGGTCGGGGCCGGTATCAGCCGGGTCTTCCTGGACGCCGGCGCGACCGTGGTGGCCTGTGCGCGGCGGCCCGCGGACGTGCCCGTGGAAAGCAATGGACGGGGTATCGACTTCCTGCCGTGCGATGTGCGCGACCCGGATTCGGTGCGCGAGCTGATCGACGCCGTGGTGGGGAAGTACGGTCGGCTCGACACCGTGGTCAACAATGCGGGCGGTGCGCCGTTCGCCCTGGCCGCCGACGCCGGCGCCAACTTCCACTCCAAGATCGTGCAGCTGAACCTGCTTGCCCCGCTGCTGGTTTCACAGGTCGCCAATGAGGTGATGCAGAAGCAGGAGACCGGCGGCTCGATCGTGATGATCTCCTCCGTCTCCGGGCACCGGCCCTCGCCGGGCACCGCCGCCTACGGCGCCGCGAAAGCCGGTGTGGACAGCCTGGTTTCATCACTGGCCGTCGAATGGGCCCCGAAGGTGCGGATCAACTCGGTCATCGTCGGCCTGGTCAACACCGAGTCCTCGCATCTGCACTACGGCGACGAGGAAGGCATTGCCGCCGTCGCGCGCACCGTGCCGATGCAGCGCATGGCCGTGCCCGAGGACATCGGCCGCACCGCAGCCTTCCTGGCCTCGCCCCTGGCCTCGTACATCAGCGGCAGCGCACTGCTGGTACATGGCGGCGGCGAGAAACCGGCCTTCCTCGAAGCCTCCACCGCCGATGTTCCCGCCGGCCACTAAGCGCCCCTCTCCCTCCCAAGGGTGCCAACGTTCCAGCCGGCCGCCAGGCCCCCTCCTCCCTCCCGGGGTGTTGGGGCGTAGCCCCCAACTTCCCTCTTTCACTCCAGTGAGTACTCCAGCGAGGTAATCGATATGACCGACAACAAGATCTGCGAAGGCCGCGTCGTCATCGTGACCGGTGCGGGCCGCGGTATCGGCCGCGCGCACGCGCTCGCTTTCGCCGCCGCGGGCGCCAAGGTCGTGGTGAACGATCTGGGTGCCGAGCTCGATGGCGCACCCAGCCCGGAGTCCCCGGCCGCCCAGGTGGCCGAGGAGATTCGCGCCGCCGGCGGCGAGGCCGTCGTGAACGGCGACGACGTCTCCGACTGGGAGGGCGCCCGCCGCATGATCGCCACCGCCGTCGAGACTTTCGGCCGGCTCGACATCCTGGTGAACAATGCGGGAATCGTTCGTGACCGGATGCTGGTCAATCTCGGCGAGGACGAGTGGGACGCCGTCATCAAGGTGCACCTCAAGGGCCACTTCGCCCCCATGCGGCACGCCGCGGAGTACTGGCGCAACGAATCCAAGGCCGGCCGGCAGCCCGAGGCCCGGATCATCAACACCAGTTCCGGTGCGGGCCTGCTGGGTTCGGTGGGCCAGGGCAACTACTCGGCCGCCAAGGCCGGAATCGCGGGCCTGACCATCACGGCGGCAGCGGAATTCGCGCGCTACGGCATCACCGTCAATGCCATTGCCCCGGCCGCGCGCACCCGCATGACCGAGACCGTCTTCGCCGACACCATGGCCGCCCCGGAGCAGGGCTTCGACGCCATGGCCCCGGAGAATGTGTCCCCGCTGGTGGTGTGGCTGGGCAGCGCCGATTCCGCCGGCGTCACCGGCCGCATGTTCGAGGTGGAGGGCGGCAAGGTGACCGTGGCCGACGGCTGGCGGCACGGCGTCTCCATCGATCGCGGTGCGCGCTGGGAGCCGGCCGAGCTCGGTCCGGTGGTGCGGGATCTGCTCGCCAAGGCCACCGCGCCGGAGCCCGTGTACGGCGCCTGATTTCACAACCGCGCCACGAGTATTCGTCGCCGGCGTCCCGGAATGGGGCGCCGGCGATTTTTTCGTTGCCATCGGTGTGGCCTGTTTTCGGCCACGGCTATCGGTTTTGGGTCGCGGCGGGTGTGCCGGGGCGCCGGAATCGGTGGGCAGCAAGCGTCTGGAGACGCTTGTGAAGCGTGTGATGCTGGCCACTTTCAAGGTGGAATGTGATCTCCATCGGCATGTGCCGGGTTGTCCGGTTCGCCCGGATTGACCGAAGGGCAATGGGGCACTTGCGGCGAAACGCGTGACAGATGGGGCTGATGTAGGGGTCTGAGGTTGCGAAGACGGCCAATTGGCCTGTGCCGCTTGTTGATATTGGGCATGTCGGGGAGGACGCAGGCGTACGGTTTGTGAGCCCCCCTAATGCCGCCAGAACTTGTGTGGGGTCACATGGTGACCGGTACGATGACCGCGTTCCGCAAAGTTCCGGCAATCGGGGCGACCGGGCATTGTGTGAAACTGTCTCACCCCGCCTGATGCGGGTTGGGATTCCCGTATCGATCGGGGAGTTCTTCCCTACCCGCTGCGGGAGCAAAAGCCGACTGCGCAGTATCGATGAGGGGATGGCTGGCGCATGATCGTTGGTCGCGCATTGCGCCTGGTGGCAGTGATCGCAGCTGTCACCGGTTCGGCCCTGCTCGGGCCCGGGAGTGCCGGTGCGCAACCGGGCATCCCGCTCGAGCCCGCGCCGGACGATCCGGGCACCAGCCTGCCCCAGCAGCAAGAGGTCGGCGCGCCCGTCCCGGTGAATCCCGTTGCCGGTCCCGAGGATCTGGTGGCCGCCATCCTGGGCGTCGGCACCGGCTCGGCCGCGGTGGGTTCCGCGGGCGTCGGCTCGGCGGGCGTCGGCTCGGCGGGCGTGGGCTCCGCCGGCCTGGGCACCATCCTCGGCGGCACCGGCTCCGGCGTGCTGGGCACCGGTTCGGCCGCCGTCGGGTCCGCGGGCGCGGGCCTGGGGTCGGCGGCCGTCGGCACCGGCTCGGCCGGTCTGGCCACGGGTTCCGCGGCACTCGGAACCGGTTCGGCGGCAGTGGGTTCCGCCGGTCTCGGCGCCGGATCCGCCCTCGGTCTCGGTTCGCTCGGCGTGGGTTCGGCCGGTGTCGGCACCGGCTCGGCGCTGCTGGGCCTGCTGTTCGGAACCGGGTCCGCGGCAACGGGTTCGGCCGCCGTTGGTTCCGCCGCCGTCGGTTCCGCCGGAATCGCCGCGTTCTGCACCGGCTCCGCCGCCGTCGGCTCCGCCGGAATCGGTTCCGCCGCCGTGGGTTCCGCCGGTGGTTCGGCGGGCGCCGGTTCGGCGGCCGGTTCGTCCGGCGTTGGTTCGGCCGCGACCGGTTCGACCGGTGTGGGCTCGGCCGCGGTCGGTTCTGCCGGAGCCGGTTCGGCCGCAACGGGTTCCGCGCTGACCGGTTCGGCCGCGACGGGTTCGGCCGCGGTCGGTTCCGCCGCCACCGGGTCCGCCGCGCTCTGCGCCTCCCCGCTGCTGCTCCTGCTGATTCCGCTGCCGAGCCCGCCCGCGCCGGCGCCGCCGCCGGTCCCGCTGGAGATTCCGCAGCCCCCGAGCGCGCCCGCGCCCGCCGCCGTCGCTCCGGTGGTCGCGCCGGCCCCGCCCGCGCCGGCACCGGCGCCCGCCCCGCCGCCACCGCCGCCCGCGCCGGCTCCCGTTCTCGCGCAACCGGATCCGGCCGTGACGCCGACCTCGGCCAATAGCCCGCTGCCGCCGCTGAAACTGCTGTCGGTGGTGGGCGGCCTGATCGCGCTCACCCTGGCCGGCACCGGGTCGGGCGCGGTGAGCTTCCAGAGCGCGTCGGCGGCGCAGGGGCGGATCGACGCCGCCCGGGCCGCGTTCTTCGGACCGAGGCTGTGAGGGGACCGCGATGACGGAGAGCAAGGCGCATAGCATCGGGTCCTACCGCAGGGTGGCGGCCGCGGTGGACGCGGTGTGCGCGGTGGCCGCCGATTTCGACGCCACCACCCTGGACGAGGTCGTCGCCGCCATCTCGGCGGAGCGGCGCCGGCCCATCGAAATCGCCAGTGCGCAACTGGGTCCGGGCGTGTGCGGTCAGCGCCGCAGCTATCCGGACAAGGATGTGATCGTGCTGGCCCAGGCGCTGCCCAGCCGCGAGCACACCCTCGCGCACGAGCTCGGGCACATCGTCTTCGACCATCCCGGCGAGGCGGCCACCGAGGTGGTGCTGGAGGCCAGCGACGATCTCATCGCCTACATGCTCAGCCAGCGCGCCCATCAGAAGATCGTGGATCTGGGCGAGGACGAGCAGTGCGAATGGGAGGCGGAGACCTTCGCCAGCATGCTCATGACCCGGTTGCGTGTGTTCAACACCCGGGGCGCAGGCGTCTCGGTCCTTCGATTCGATGAGGCACTCGGATGACCTTCTGGTTGACGGCCATGCTGGTCTGGATGGCAGCCGGCGCCCGGGTGGGCCGGGTGCTGGTGAAGCCGGCCACCACCGCGCGCGTGGCCATAGTCGTCGCGGTGGCCGCGGTCGCCCTCACGGTCACCGTCGCCGTGCCGGATATCGGTGTGGCGGTGGACCATATCCTGCCGGCCGGCTTACGCGGCATGTGGCTGTCCGACCGGGCCACCACCGCCGCCTGGATCCTCTTCGCGACCGCCACCGCCGTGGTCGCGGCCGCCGCCTGGCCGGTGGTGTCGCGCCGCAATCTGCGTCAGATCGCCTGGATGATGTATGCGGGCGGTCTCATCGCCATGGTGCTCACGCTCATGTGGTCGGTCACCTTCGGCTGGGTGATCGTGCTGCTGGAGTGCGTGTTCATCGTGATCACCGGTGTGCGCAATCTGGACTGGACCACACTGGGCCGCGGTATCGCCTTGTACACCACCGGAACTCTGCTGGTCGGCGTGCTGGCGGGGCTGTCGGTGCGGCGCAATTTCCAGAATCAGCCCATGGCCGAGCCGGGCGACGGCGATTGGTTCTGGCCGGCCTGGCAGGCGGCGAGCCTGCTCATCGCCATCGGCGCGGTGTGGATCGTGATCGAGCTGTGGGTGCGAGCGCGCAGGCTGCTCAAGGACATTCGACCGCTGCACCGAGTGCTGATCGGGCGCTTCCCCGAGGTGGTGGCCAAGGATCAGACCGGGTCCACCACCCAGTTGAAGGCCTCCGATCAGGTCGCCCAGATCATGGACGCGCTCTACCTGCAGTCCGGCGGCGGTGTGGAGCTCGCCGCGGCGGGCGCGCCGCCGGAGGCGATAGCCGAGCGCGCGGCGCGGGTCGCGGAGTGGGCGCGGAATCCGTTCGGGGACGTATTGATCGACGGTCGCTGGATTGCCCCGCCGCCGGGCGTCGGGCCGCGCCGCTGGGTGCATGCCATTGCGCGGGCATTCACGGCGAGTAGCGAGAGCCGCACTCCCAGCGGTAGCCGCTGAATCGAACGTTCTATCCACTGAAACGAACCCCTGTGCACAGCACAGGGGTTCGTTTGTCGTACTTCGTGCATTGGGGGCGAAACACTCACAACGCGCAATTCGACATACTGCACAAAACAACTGGTCGGATAACTCGGTTTGACCCGAGCGCGTTTATGCCAGGATTGTGCATAATGCACCAGGCGCAGCGTTCTACGCCACATGGCCTCAGCGCCCTGAGACCGGTGCAACAGTCTTCGGCCGATCCGAATGGCTCAGCGGAGGAGCGACGCCGCCCTGCAAGCAGCGCCCCTCCGTCCGATCACCACCGCCACTACAGCGGGAGCAGTCCTGTTACAAACCAACACAGTGCGGCCTCCGAGCCAGCCGCACTGTGTTGCCTTGAGACGGGGCCTATTCCGTGCCGTCCGGAGGAATTTCGGGCAGCCCCTCGGAGGCCCGCAACTTCTCCGCCATGGAGGTGAGGAGGTTCTGAGATTCTTCGGACAGGTCGAACGCCCTACTCGACAGCCGACGCAGTCCGTAGCCCTGCAGCTGGGACAGCAGCTCTAGATCGTGATCGATCTTGGCCGCGTAGATGTCGTTGAAGAAGTAGTCCGGTTTTACCTTGAAGAACTTTGCCAGCGCGGCCACCGTCTCATCAGACGGGTTGGTCCGCTGTCCCGACCGCAACTGCGACAGATACGGTTTCGAGATCGGATGGCCGGACGCCGTCAAGGCAGCCGCCACCTCTGCGTTCGTGTGCGGCTTACGCCCCGGGGGATGCACGGTTTCGAACAGCTTGTTCAGCCGCGCCGCGAAATCAGCCATTGTGAGCCGCCCAATTCCCTTCGCTGTACTAACAGTCGTTATCTCGGATACGTATCATTGATATTAGCGGCTCAGTAACTGAAAACCTACGCCTGATTCGCGATTTCCTTGAAGCTTCTAGGCGGTGATCCGGGGAACCGGCCGTGGCTTGGGTGTTTGCGGGCCAACCCCACGGTTCTTGCGAGCCGCTTAAGAGCCCCGGTTCTGGCCCGTCGCGAGGGTCTTCTCCGACGGGCCACCGGTAGCCCTAAGATAGCTGACGTCTCATCTTCTTGTCTGTACCGGAGTTTGTGTGGCGTACGCCACGTTTCGCGGCACATGGGATGAACGTTCAACCATGGCCCAAATTGATTGGTATTGACTAGATCCGCTCGATGATGGTGCCTGTCGCAAGTGCGCCACCGCAGCACATCAGGATCATGGCGGTGCTCTTTCCGGAGCGTTCCAACTCGTGCAGCGCCGTGGTGATGAGCCGAGATCCGGTGCTGCCCACCGGATGACCGAGCGCAATTGCACCGCCGTTCACATTCACGCGATCGAAGTCCGGCTTGTGCACCGAGGCCCAGGACAGCACCACCGAGGCGAAGGCCTCGTTGATCTCGAACAGATCGATATCGGACATGCTCATGCCGCTGCGATCGAGCAGGCGCTGGCAGGCCTGCACCGGGCCGTCGAGGTGGAATTCCGGCTCCGAGCCCACCAGGCACTGCGAGACGATGCGCGCCCGCGGCCGCAAACCCGCACGCTCGGCGGCCTTTTCATCCATCAGCAGCACCGCGGCCGCGCCGTCGGAGACCTGCGAGGAGGTGCCGGCGGTGTGGATGCCGCCCTCGAGCACCGGCTTCAGTTTGGCCAGGCCCTCTTTCGTGGTCTCGCGCAGGCCCTGGTCCTTGGCGACGTCCAGGGTGTCGCCGGTGAGGTTGCCTTCCTTGTCCACCTGCGGGGCGTCCTTCAGGGCCAGCACTTCGCGATCGAAACGGCCCTCGGCCCACGCCTGTGCGGCCAGTCGCTGCGAGCGCACGCCCAATTCCTCGACATCGTCGCGAGAAATACCGCGCCGCTTGGCAATTCGCTCCGCTGCCTCGAATTGGTTGGGCATGTCGATATTCCACGAGGCGGGCCGCCGCGGCCCGGCGTGCGTTCCGACGTTGGCGCCCAAGGGAACATGCGACATGGACTCGATGCCGCACGCGAGGCCGATGTCGATGGCGCCGGTGGCGATGAGCCCGGCCACCATGCCCGCGGCCTGCTGTGCGGAACCGCACTGATTGTCGATGGTGACCGCACCGGTCTGCCACGGCAGCCCGGCATGCAGCCACGCGGTGCGGGTGACATTGTTGGACTGCTCGCCCACCTGCATGACGCAGCCGCCGACCACCTGCTCGACCAGTGCCGGGTCCAGGTGCGCGCGCTCCAGCACACCCTTCTGCGCGGCGCCGAGGAGCTCCGCGGCGTGCAGCCCGGCCAGCCAGCCATTGCGCTTGCCGATGGGGGTGCGCGCGGCCTCGACGATGACGGGTGTGCCCATTTCTTTCCTTCCGGTACAGAACTGCAACAAGTTCTCTGCGGGTGGTCAACCTTAGTTAACGGTGTTTTCCATTACCTCTTCTCCTGGTTTACCACCCGTGCTTCAATAACGGTAGAACAGGTTTCAGTTAGTCAAAGGAGACAGCTGGTGGCGGAGACGCACACACGCCCGAACGTGCCGGACGGATTCGATCTCACCGACCCGGAGATGTGGGCGCAGCGCGTGCCCGCCGAGGAACTCGCCGAACTGCGCCAGGCCGCCCCCGTCTGGTGGAACCCCAAGTCTCCGGAGATCGGCGGCTTCCACGACGACGGTTTCTGGGTGGTCAGCAAGCATGCCGACGTCAAGACGGTCTCGCGGCGCGACGATGTGTTCTCCACCTACGAGAACACCGCCATCCCGCGCTTCAACGACGACATCACCCGCGAGCAGATCGAACTGCAGCGCTTCGTCCTGCTGAACAAGGACGCCCCCGAGCACACCAAACTGCGGAAGATCATCTCCAAGGGCTTCACCCCGCGCGTCATCAATGGTCTGCGCGCCGAGCTGACCGCGCGGGCCGAGGCCATCGTGCAGGCGGCGGCGGCCGCCGGGACCGGGGACTTCGTGGAGCAGGTGGCGGCCGAACTGCCGTTGCAGGCCATCGCCGAACTGATCGGCGTGCCCCAGGAGGACCGGTTCAAGCTCTTCAAATGGTCGAATGAGATGACCAGCTACGACGATCCGGACAGCGACGCCGATCCCGTGGTCGCCTCCACCGAGATCCTGGGCTACTCCTACCAGATGGCCGAGGCCCGCCGGGCCTGTCCGGCCGACGATATCGTCACCGAGCTGATCAATGCCGATATGGACGGCGAGGCGCTGCTGCCCGAGGAATTCGGCTTCTTCGTCATGATGCTGGCCGTGGCCGGCAACGAGACCACCCGCAATGCCACCACCCACGGCATGGCCGCCTTCCTCGAAAACCCGGACCAGTGGGAGCTTTTCAAGGCCCAGCGCCCCAAAACCGCCGCCGACGAGATCATCCGCTGGGCCACCCCCGTCAGCACCTTCCAGCGCACCGCGCTCGAAGACATCGAACTCGGTGGGGCCCAGATCAAGAAGGGCCAGCGCGTCCTGCTCTCCTACCGCTCCGCCAACTTCGACGAAGAGGTCTTCGACGACCCCTTCACCTTCAACATCCTCCGCGACCCCAACCCCCACCTCTCCTTCGGCGGCACCGGCGCCCACTACTGCATCGGCGCCAACCTGGCCCGCCTGGAAATCGAGATCATCTTCAACGCCATCGCCGACCACATGCCCGACATCACCAAACTCGGCGACCCGAAACGGCTGCGCTCGGGCTGGCTGAACGGTGTGAAGGAATTCCAGGTCGACTACAAGACCAAGGGCGGCGGCTGCCCCGTCGCACACTGATCCGGCTGAAGCAGGGCGGGCGACCGGATTCCGGTCGCCCGCCCTGCATTTCACCACCCCTACGCGATCGGCCGCATCGTCGACCTCCCACCCCGGGCGTAAGTCTCCTCGGGATGCAGGGTGACAACGTCGACCTGCTCAACCAGCGCCCCCGGCACCCGCCCACCCTCGAAATGCTCCGGCCCGGGAACAATAACGGCCTCGGCATCGAGCCGATTCACCTGCGCCTTCAGCCGCGCCAGCGGCGGCCGCCCCGACGCGGGGTCATAAACGACCACACCCGCGAAGTCATACCCCAGCTGAGCGGCGCGCTGTCGCATCTGGCTCTCGTCCCAGAGCTGCCCAATCCCCGACACATCGGTCCGCAGATACCCGAGACACGTTGCCCTGAAACGCATATCCGCCCTTTGTTCAGTGGAATCGTCTCCGTAGTCGTTGACCTCCAAGAACCCGCCCGGGAACTCGAAGACCCGCTTCTGCCAAGACATTTCGCCCCTCCGTCCGCCGTTGATACGGCGGCTCGGAGCCGAGCCGACTGCACCGTCTCCGAGCGCCCGACCTTGACGCTCAACGGCTGCATTGCTGCAACTCCAGGAGCTTGCAGCAGCTTGCGCGCATTCCTCCAAACCATCTCAAGGCCGACAACAACGGAGGATCATGAGACGTGCAATCCGCAAGGTGCTGCACAGCAACGGGAGGACAGGCCATGAATCCTGAACAAACCACCGGACTGCGGTTCCTGGGCAAAGGCGGTACTACCGCCAACGGGTGCCCTTCCGCCTACGTCACCGGCCACGGCACATTCCTCATCCAGGGTTGGGTAACCGATCGGCCGGATACAGTTGAAATCCCGCACCTACTGCTAGGTTTCGTCGAGCCGGACACCTTCATCGGCGCGCATCTGTCCGATACCGGACGCGGAACCTTCCTGCTGACCGGGCGCGCCGTGACCGAACCCGAGGCGTTGGCGCAGCTAGACCTGTACGAAGACGAGGCCGCCATCGAGGTGCCGCTGTGCGAGAGGACGTTCTACGGTGTTGCTGCTGCCAGGTAAGGCGTTCAACGAGCCATTCGAGTCCTGCCAGAGAGAAGCCTTCCACTACGAGGTGCAGGACACCTACGAGACGCCGGAGGAGTCCGAGCCATTCACCAGGTTCCTCGCCGGGCAACCTGATGACTACGTGTGGATGGAGGGCTGGCTCGACCTGGTGCGGTCGATGACGGCACGTGGCGTCCATGTCCGTCGAGCCAGGGTGGTCACGGTTCCGCACACCGACTACACCCGTTTCGCACTTGAGGTCGCTATCCGGTGCAATTCCGTCGCGGGCGAGGAGATCAAGTACCTGCCCCGGCACCTGATCGACGCCAACCTCCTGACCACCGATGATTGGTGGCTGATGGATGACGAGACCGTGGCCTTCACGGTGTTCGAGCCGACCGGGCAATTCATCGGCGGCGCGGTCACCACCGATCCACGAATCGTGAGCTACATCAGGGAAGTGCGAGACCGGGTGTGGGAGCAGGCCATTCCGCTTGCTGACTACGGGGACCAGCCCTCTCGGTGACAAAAACAGCTCATGAGGCACGCGAAGCTCTCGGTATCCGGCTCCGGGAGCTTCGTCGTGATGCGGGACTGACCGGTCGTCGGCTCGCCGACCTCGCGGGCTGGCACGAATCGAAGACGAGCCGCATCGAGTACGGCAAGCAAACCCCCACCGAGGCAGACCTTCGCGCCTGGTGCGAGCACACCGGCAGCCTCGACCAACTACCGGACCTGATCGCGACCCTGCGGAACCTTCAGGCCGCCTACATGGAGTGGCGGCGAGTTCTAGGTACCGGCACGAAGCGCCGTCAGAAGATTCAGGTGAAGCTGGAGTCCGAAACCAATGCGATGCGTTGGTATGAACCATCTTTGGTGCCGGGATTGCTTCAGACACCGGAGTACATCGAGGAAGTCCTCACGCGCGTCATCAGATTCAACGCCATCCCCGATGACCTCGAACAGGGAATGACTGCCCGGATCGAACGGCAACGGGTGCTGTACCACGGCGCGCACCGGTTCTCCTTCGTGATTGCCGAACAGGTTCTGCAGACCACTTTGGGCAATGACTCGGTGATGGTAGGGCAGCTGGATCGGCTGCTGTCGATAATGGCGCTGCCCAGAGTTGCGATCGGGATTGTGCCCCGCCGCACCGCGATCGAGGCCCCGGCGCCCAACGGGTTCGTGATCTATGACAACCGTCTGGTGCAGGCGGAGACGGTAACCGCCGAGCTGTCGATCACCCAGCCCCGCGAGATCGCCTTGTACGGCAAGCTGTTCACCCACCTGACCAAGCAAGCCGTCTACGGCGAGGCAGCCCGCACTCTGATCATGTCCGAACTGGACCGGCGACGATCCCCATGAGAAACGGCCCACGGGTTTTCACCCGTGGGCCGTTCGCGCATGTCGCCGGACTGCACCGGACCACCCCGGCGCTCCACCGTGCCCGGCGACAAGGTCCCTTTAGTTCTCCCGGTACTCCATCGGAAGACCGAAGAGCGGGAAGAGCTTATCGGTATCGAGGAAGAAGTTGAGACCCGCGACCCGATCGCCGTCGATCTCGAGCATGGTGATCGACCACGGCACCCACACGCCGGGCTGATCCGCGCTCGGCTTGTAGTGCGCGAAGGCGGGCATGCCGTTGGCGCCGACCGGCACCATGCGCGAATTGCGGCAGGCATGGCCGGTGCCGAGCATGAACGCGGCCACGTTCTCCGGACCGGAGACCCAGAGCGGGATGGGCGGCATGGACAGCGCCACATCGGCTTTGAGCAGCTCGGTCAGCGCTTCCATGTCGTAGGACTCGAACGCCTTGACGAAATCGTCGATGAGCTTGCGCTGCTGCTCATTGGATTCGTCGAAGACATCCGAGGGCGTGGCCACCTCGTTCACCTTGGACATGGTGGCGCGGGCGCGCTGCAGCGCGCTGTTCACCGAGGCGGGCGAGACATTGAGCATGTCCGCGGTCTCGCTGGCGGAAAACCGCAGCACCTCGCGCATGATCAGAATGGCGCGCTGGGTGGCGGGCAGATGCTGGACCGCGGCCACGAAGGCCAGCCGCAGCGTGTCCTTGGCGCTGGCGGCCTCGGCCGGGTCCGCGCCGAAGGCCAGGGCATTCGGAATCGGTTCCACCCAGACGTAATCCGGCTCCGGCATGGGGAGCGGTGAATCGGGGGTGGAGGGACCGGACAGATCCATGGGCCGGGCGCGGCGCTGCGGACCGTCGAGCATGTCCAGGCAGACATTGGTGGTGATCTTGTAGAGCCACGAGCGGAGGCTCGAGCGGCCTTCGAACGCGTCGTAGGACTTCCACGCCCGGGTGAAGGATTCCTGCACCGCGTCCTCGGCTTCGAAGGACGAGCCGAGCATGCGATACGCGTACGCGCACAGCTCGCGCCGGTGCCCCTCGAACGATTGCAATACCTCGTCCGTGATGGTGCCGGACGGCCCTGCTGGCTTGCTCATGACTGACACTCTTGCACAGGCCACCGACAAGAAACACCGCTCGATTGCGCCATTTTTGCCACTTCAGAAACAGCCGTGCCCACCTGTATCAACAGGTGGGCACAGCGATAGCCGTTCTCGCCTATTTGGTCGTCGGCGCCTGGGCGTGGTTGTCGGCCTCGCGCGCCTCGGTCTGCGCCTTGGCCCACTTGTAGTCGGGCTTGCCGGCCGGCGACCGCTTGATCTCGTCCACGTACCACAGGCTGCGCGGCATCTTGTAGGAGGAGATCTCCTGAGTCAGCGTGGGGCGCAACTCTTCCAGGGTCGGGCGCTTGTCGTCGCGGCAGTGCACGACCGCGACCACGCGCTGTCCCCAGCGCTCGTCGGGCACGCCGACGACGAGCGCGTCGAAGACATCGGGGTGCGCCTTGAGCGCGCCCTCGACCTCCTCGGGGTAGATCTTCTCGCCGCCGGAGTTGATGGACACCGATCCGCGGCCGAGCATGGTGACGGTGCCGTCCTCCTCCACGCGGGCGTAGTCGCCGGGGATGGAGTAGCGAATCCCGTTGAACTCCTTGAACGTCTCCGCGGACTTGACCGGGTCGTTGTAGTAGCCGAGCGGGATGTTGCCGGTGCGGGCGAGCAGGCCGACCTGCCCGGAGCCCGGCACCACCTCGTTGCCGTTCTCGTCGAGCACCTTGGTGGAGCCGTCGATCTTGACGCGCGGTCCGCCGGTGTGGGTGGCGCCCTTGGTCGCCACGGCCAGCCCGCCGAAGCCGGTCTCCGAGGAGCCGATGGAATCGGTGATGAGCGCGTTCGGGAACTTCTCGATGAACTCGTCCTTCAGCGCCGGCGAGAACAGCGCCGCGCTGCTGGCCAGCACCCACAGGCTCGAATGCTGGTACGGCGCACCGGTTTCCGGATTGCCCTCGCGCAGCGCGTCCAGCATCGGGCGGGCCATGGCGTCACCGGTTATGAAGATCATGTTGATGCCGTGCCGCTCGATGGCCTGCCATACGCCGTGGCCGCTGAACTCGGGCAGCATGACGGCCTTGCCGCCGTCGAACAGGCTGTGCAGGGTCGCGGTGAACGAGCCGCCGTGGATCAGCGGCGGGATCGGGTAGCGCACCATGGCGGTGGCGCCGCTGGCGCCGCCCTTGGACTGCTCCCACTCGTCCTGGATGAATTCGCCGGTGTAGAAGTTGATGCCGCCGCCGAGGACGCGCCACCAGTCCTCTTGCCGCCACATCACGCCCTTGGGCAGGCCGGTGGTGCCGCCGGTGTAGATCATCATGATGTCGTCGGAGGAGCGCTCCTCGAAATCCCGTTCGCCGTGCGAGCCGGCAAGCGCGGCTTCGTATTCCACCGCATTCGGGGGGAGCGGGAGATCGGTGCCGTCCTCGACGGTGATGACCGATCCGATGGCGGCCACATTCGGCAGCACATTGGCCACCTTGTCGCTGTAGCGGCGCTCGTGGATGAGCGCGACCATATCCGAGTTGGTAAAGATGTATTGCAACTCGTTCTCGACGTACCGGTAGTTCACGTTGATCATGACTGCCCGGGCCTTGAAGATGGCCACCATGGCTTCCACGGCCTCAATGGTGTTGCGCGAGTAGACGCCGACCTTGTCGCCCGGCCGCACCCCCTGTTCCTGCAGGTAGTGCGCGAGCCGATTGGCTCGGTCCTCCAACTCGGCGTAGGTCACCGAACGAGTGTCATCGGCCAGCGCGACACGTTCCGGCATGAGGTCGATGGTGTGCTCGACGAGGTCCGCTATGTTGTAGCTCACAGGATGAAAATAGAACGTGTTCTTGCTCGCCGCAAGGTTGGATTTCGAGACCGGATTCCGCACCGATCGAGCGGGCGATGTGTCCCCCGTCACAGACTATGCGGTCAGATGACCAATCGCCAGCCCGAATGCGGATTTGAAACGCGTTCTACGACTGAATAAGCGGCTGCAACCGTTCCATTTGGGCGAGATCCCGGACGCCGACGAGCAGCATTGTCACGCCGGCCTTTTCCCATACCCGCAACTGCTGACGCACATGCGCCTCGTCGCCGATGATCATGGTGTCCAGAATCAGCTCATCGGGCACCGCGGCCGCCGCCTCGTCCTTCTTGCCCGCGCGGAAGAGCCGGGTGATCTCGTCGACCTGCTCGCCGTAACCCATGCGGCGGTAGACCTGCGCGTGGAAATTGAGCTCCTCCGCGCCCATGCCGCCGATGTACAGGGACATGACCGGGCGCAGGCGATCGAGCTCCGCCTTGGGGTCGTCGGTGAGGATGACCTGTGCGGTGGCGGCGATTTCGAAGTCCGCGCGGGAACGGCGCGCACCCGGCCGCGCGAAACCCTCGTCCAGCCAAGCGTTGTACATGTCCGCCAGCCGCGGCGTGTAGTAGATGGCCAGCCAGCCGTCGGCGATCTCGGCGGTCAGCGCCACGTTCTTCGGCCCCTCCGCGCCCAGCCAGATGGGCAGGTCCGCGCGCAGCGGATGGGTGATGGGCTTGAGCGGCTTGCCCAGCCCGCTGGCGTCGGATCGGTTGTAGGGCAACGGATAATGCGGCCCCGCGCTGGTCACCTTGCCCTCGCGGGCCAGCACCTGCCGGATGATGTCGACGTACTCGCGGGTGCGGGTCAGCGGCTTGGCGAAGGGCTGGCCGTACCAGCCCTCCACCACCTGCGGGCCCGAGACGCCGAGGCCGAGGATGGCCCGGCCGCCGCTGAGGTGATCGAGGCTGAGCGCGGCCATGGCGGTGGCGGTGGGCGTGCGCGCCGAGAGCTGCACCACGGAGGTGCCCAGGCGCACCCGGTCGGTGCTCGCACCCCACCAGGCCAGCGGCGTGAAGGCATCCGAACCCCAGGACTCGGCGGTGAACACCGCGTCGAATCCGGCGTCCTCGGCGGCGATCACCAATTCCTGTGCATTGGCGGGCGGCTGCGCGCCCCAATATCCGAGTTGCAACCCAAAGCGCATGTTCGGTTCCCTTCCCACTTGGGCTCTTGCGACCGTTGTTAGAACCTGTTCTACTCGATCTCGTGACTCTGGGGAACACCGAAGTACTCGCCGCACCGCTGCGGATGACGTTCGATTACACCCGCTCCACCGGCCCGACCATCGGACGCTTCCTGACCGGGCTGCGCGCCGGGCGGATCGTCGGGGTGCGGGGTTCCGATGGGCGCGTGATCGTGCCGCCCGCGGAATTCGATCCGATCACGGCGGAACCGCTGACCGAATTCGTCGACGTGGCCGATGTGGGCACCGTGCGCAGCTGGAGCTGGGTGGCCGAACCGCTGCCGGGCCAGCCCTTCGACCGGCCCTTCGCCTACGCGCTCATCGAGCTGGACGGGGCCGACACCGCGCTGCTGCACGCCGTGGACGTCGCCGCGCCCGAGGATATGAGCACCGGCATGCGGGTGCGGGCGCGCTGGGCCGGCGAGCGCGGCGGCTCCATTCACGACATCGCCTGCTTCGAGCCGGGTGAAACCTCGGTCGCGGCAAGCCCTTCCGAGCAGGAGGGCGAGCCGATCACCGGCATCGTCACCCCGATCGACCTGAGCTTCAAGCACACCGCCGCCCCGCAGGAGACCGAATTCCTGAAGGCCCTGGTCGAGGGCCGCCTGCTGGGTGCGCGCGCGGGCAATGACGGCAAGGTGTACTTCCCGCCGCGCGGCGCCGATCCGCGCACCGGCGCGCCCACCGAGGATTACGTGGAGCTGCCCGACACCGGCATCGTCACCACCTTCTGCATCGTGAACGTGCCGTTCCAGGGCCAGCGCATCAAGCCGCCGTACGTGGCCGCCTACATCCTGCTGGACGGGGCCGATATTCCGTTCCTGCACCTGGTGCTCGGCCTGGCGGCCACCGATGTGCGGATGGGCATGCGGGTCAAGGCGGTGTGGAAGCCGCGCGAGGAATGGGACTACGGGCTGGACAACATCCTGCACTTCGAACCCACCGGCGAGCCCGACGCGGCCTACGAGTCCTTCGCGCACCACCTGTAGAGAGGCGCTGAAACACCTTGAGCAACACAGCAAGTGACATCGCGGTGGTGGGGTTCGCCCACGCGCCGCACGTGCCGGAGACCTTCGGCACCACCAATGGCGTGGAAATGCTGCAGCCCTGCTTCACGGAGCTGTACGCGAAGCTCGGCATCAAGACCGCCGATATCGACTTCTGGTGCTCCGGATCCTCGGATTACCTTGCCGGGCGCGCCTTCTCGTTCATCTCCGCCATCGACTCCATCGGCGCGGTGCCGCCCATCAATGAATCCCACGTGGAGATGGACGCGGCCTGGGCGCTGTACGAGGCGTGGGTGAAACTGCGTTCCGGACAGGCGAAGACGGCCCTGGTCTACGGCTTCGGCAAGGCGTCGGCGGGCACGCTGCGGCAGATTCTCACCCTGCAGACCGATCCGTACCTGGTCGCGCCGCTGGGGCCGGACGCGGTGTCCATGGCCGGATTGCAGGCGCGGGCGGGCCTGTCCGCCGGGCGCTGGACCGAGCGGGACATGGCCGCGGTCGCCGCCAACGCCGCCGCCAATGGCGCGGGCGCCGCCACCGCGCGCACCGAGACCGATATCGACAAGCTGCTGGCCGCACCGTATGTGGCCGATCCGTTCCGCGCCCATGACATCGCGCCCATTACCGATGGCGCGGCCGCCATCGTGCTCGCGGTGGGCGATCGGGCGCGCGAGCTGTGCGAGCGGCCCGCGTGGCTGACCGGGATGGCGCACTACATCGACACCCCCATGCTGGGCGCGCGCGATCTCACCGTGTCGGCGTCCACCGCCAAGGCGGCGCGTGCCGTCACCGGCGGTGATGCGAGCGGATTCGATGTCGCCGAGCTGAATGCCCAGTTCAGCCATGAGGAGATCATTCTCAAGGAGGCGATCGGGCTGAACGGCTCGACCCGCATCAACCCCTCCGGCGGACCGCTGGCGGGCAATCCCATGTTCGCGGCGGGCCTGGAGCGCATCGGCTTCGCCGCCACCGAAATCATCAATGGCACCGCGAATCGCGCACTGGCCCATGCCAGTAGCGGTCCGGCGTTGCAGCAGAACCTGGTCGCCACCCTGGAGGCACGATGAGCAACCCGGCCGCCGTACTCGGCACCGGCCAGACCCACCATGTGACCAAGCGGTCGGACGTGTCCATGCCGGGCATGTGCCGCGAGGCCATCGACCGTGCGCTCGCCGATGCCGAGCTCACCATGGCCGATATCGACGCCGTCGTGGTCGGCAAGGCCCCCGATTTCTTCGAGGGCGCCATGATGCCGGAGCTGTTCATGGCCGATGCCCTGGGCGCGACCGGTAAACCGCTGCTGCGGGTGCACACCGCAGGTTCGGTCGGCGGTTCCACCGGCATCGTGGCCGCCAATCACGTGCAGGCGGGCGTGTACGGCAAGGTGCTGGCCGTCGCCTGGGAGAAGCAGTCGGAATCCAATGCCATGTGGGCGCTGTCGAATCCGGTGCCCTTCACCAAACCGGTCGGCGCGGGCGCGGGCGGCTACTTCGCCCCGCACGTGCGCGCCTACATCCGCCGCGCCAATGCCCCGCTGCACATCGGCGCCATGGTGGCGGTGAAGGATCGCCGCAATGGCGCGCGGAATCCGCTCGCGCATCTCAAGCAGGCCGAGATCACCATGGAATCGGTGATGGCCTCGCAAATGCTGTGGGACCCCATTCGTTTCGACGAGACCTGCCCGTCCTCGGACGGCGCCTGCGCCATGGTCATCGGCGACGAGGCCTCGGCCAAGGCGATGGAGGCCCGGGGGCGCAAGGTGGCGTGGGTGCACGGCACCGCCATGCGCACCGAACCGCTCGCCTACTCCGGGCGCGATCAGGTGAATCCCCTTGCGGGACAGGAGGCCGCCCGCGCGCTGTGGCGGCAGGCCGGGATCACCAATCCGCTCGAGGAGATCGATGCGGCCGAGATCTATGTGCCCTTCTCGTGGTTCGAGCCCATGTGGCTGGAGAACCTGGGCTTCATGCCCGAGGGCGAGGGCTGGAAGCTCACCGACTCCGGTGACACCGCCCTCGGCGGCAAGCTGCCGGTCAATCCCTCCGGCGGCGTGCTGTCCTCCAATCCGATCGGCGCGTCGGGCCTGATCCGGTTCGCCGAATCCGCCAAGCAGGTCATGGACCGGGCCGGCGACTATCAGGTCGCGGGTGCGCGCAAGGCCTTCGGCCACGCGTACGGCGGTGGGTCGCAGTACTTCTCGATGTGGGTCGTAGGAAGCGAGCAGCCATGACAACCGAGACCGGTACGACCACCGGAACCGATCATCCGGCGCGGGTGGCCGCCTTCGCCTCGCAGTCCGCGGTGCGCGCGCGGGACAAGGACACCTGGGTGTCGCTGTTCGCGGCGGACGGCATTGTCGAGGATCCTGTCGGCCCGTCCTTCTTCGATCCGGACGGCAAGGGACACCGCGGGACCGAGGCCATCGCGGCGTTCTGGGACAAGGCGATCGCCATGACGGACTCGATCGAGTTCCTCTTCGACGATTCCTTCGCCTGTGGTTCGGAGATCGCCTTCACCGGCCGCATCCGCTCCACCGTCGGCGGGAATGTCATCGACGCCGAGGGCGTGTTCACCTACAAGGTCGACGCGGACGGGAAGATCCTCGCGCTGCGCGCCTTCTGGGAGACCGAGCGCGCCATGGCGACCGCCAAACCCGCGTAAGAGGCCGAAAAGCAGGGCGGGCGACCGGATTCCGGTCGCCCGCCCTTGCGGCTTTCGGGTCAGTTCGCGCCCGGGTAGTCCATGTAGAACGGCTCCCACTGGTGCCCGTCCGGATCGATGAAGGTGCGGCCGTGCATGCCCGCCTGGGCTTCCTGGGCCCGCTTGTCGTCGTTCACCTCTTCGGTGGCGCCGGCGGCGAGCGCGGCCTCGGTGAGGGCGTCGACTTCCTGGGCGCTGCCCAGCGACAGGGCGTAGGCGGCGTGGATGGCGGACTTGGTGTCGGCGATCGGGCGCTTCGAGAAGGTCGGGAAGAAGTCCTTGGTCAGCAGCATGAGGCAGATGTTGTCGTCGATGACGATGCATGCGGCATTGCCGTCGGTGAAGTCCTGGTTCACCTTCCAGCCCAGCGCCTCGTAGAAGCCCTTCGACCGGTCCAGATCGGCCACGGGGAGGTTGATGAAGATCATTTTGCTGGCCATGTCGGCTCGTCCTTTCATCCGCATGTCGAGTGCGCTTCGTTGATGTCATGGATAGGGACGAACCGGGCGGTAAAAACTCATCGGTGCCGCGCGATCTGCCCGACCGTGACAGAGTGGCGGACAGGAGGTGCCCGATGACGTACAGCTACCTGGTCGCGCTGACCGGAAGCGGGGGGACGGTACCGGCGGAACTCGGGGTGGTGCGCAGGCTCGTGCGACGCGGGCACGAGGTCACGGTGCTGGCCGAGGAATCCCTGGCCGCGGAGGTGACGGCCGCGGGGGCGCGCATGCGGTCCCGGGCGGGCGCCGGCTTCGCGTGCGATACCGCCGCCGAGATCGACAGTGCGCGACCGGATCTGGTGCTGGCCTCGTATTTCGCGTTCGGCGCCATGGTGGCGGCGCAATCGCGCGGGGTGCCGTTCTCGGTGCTGATCCCCGGCATCTATCCGCTGCCGGTGGAAGGCGGCCCGCCGCCCGGATCCGGTTTCGGCCCGGCCCGCGGCCCGCTCGGACGCTGGCGGGACCGGATCATCGGGACGCTCGTGCAGCGCCGCTGGGACCAGGAACTGCTATCGCAGTTGAACGCGCTGCGCGCCGAATTCGATCTGGAGCGCCTGGCCCACTATCAGGATCAGGTCCAACTCGCCCATCGCCAGCTCGTATTGTCCAGCGAGGCATTCGATTTCCCGGCGCAGCACCCCGATGGCGTGCGCTGGGCAGGCCCCATCCTCGACGATCCGTCCTGGACGAGCGAGACCCCCTGGACCGTCCCCGACGGCGGCGACCCGCTCATCCTGATCTCCCTCTCCACCACCTTCCAGCGCCAAACCGATTGCCTGCAGCGCATTGCCACCGCCTTCGCCGATCTCCCGGTGCGCGGCATCATGACCACCGGCCCGGCCATCGATCCGGCCGTGATCACCGCCCCGCCGAATGTGACCGTCCTGCGCACGGCCCCCCACCACGAGATCATGCGTCACGCCAGCCTGGTCATCACCCACGGCGGCCACAACACCGTCCTCAAGGCCCTGGCCGCCGACCTCCCCCTGCTGGTCCTCCCACACGGCCGCGACCACGCCGACAACGCAGCCCGCCTGCGCGCCCACCGCGCCGGAATCACCCTGCCCCGCACCGCCACCCCACCCCGCATCGCCCGCACCGTCCGCCGCCTCCTCCGCAGCCCCGCCCACTACCGCGCCGCCGCCGAACTCGGCCGGGTCATCCGCCGCGACGCCCTGGGCGCGCAGTTGCTGCGGGAGCTCGAACCCGCCTCCGATAACGCGGACCCGGTCGCGGCCCGCGATTTCCCGGTGCGTGAGCTGGAATCGTGAGTCGCCGGGTGCCGGAGCGCGATCGGCTTTACGGTATCGGCATGGATTACATGGCCATTCTCCGCCAGCGGCTCACGGCGTTCGGTGAGCTCATCACGCCGGATCTGCCGTTGGGCGCGCCGGTGCCCGGGTGTGGTGATTGGACCTTCTATGAGCTGGCCGATCATCTCGGGCAGGGGAATATGTGGGTCGTGACGGCGGTCGCGGAGGGGCGGGGGGATTATCAGGGGGAGCCCGCGCCGAAGGATCCGGTGGAGTTGCGGGACTGGTTCGATCGGAGCTCGGAGGCGATCGTGGGGTCGCTGTCGGTGGATCCGGAGACGCCGGCGTGGACGTTCACCAGTCAGATGCCGCGGACCGTGGGGTTCTGGCAGCGGCGGCGGATGCACGAGACCGCCATGCATCTGTGGGATGGGCAGGATGCGCTGGGGACCGCCGCGCCGTTCGAGCTCGAGCTGGCGGTGGACGGGATCAATGAGGTGTTCGAATTGTTCGCGCCGCGCATGATTCTGCGCGGGCTGGCCACCGAACCCGATGTGGCGCTGCGGGTTCGGGCCACCGATACCGGGCCGCAGTGGACGTATGGGCCGGGGGAGCCGGTGGCCGAGATCTCCGGCACCGCATCGGATCTGCTGCTGGCGCTGTGGCAGCGCAAGCCGGCCACCGGCCCGGCCTTCGCCTGGGAGGGTGACCGGCTGGCCGGCGAGCGGGTGCTCGCCGGACCGCTGGTGCCCTAACCGGCCAGCAGGCCGCCGAGGGCGCGCAGGTGATCGGTGGCGCCGCCGAGGACGAACTCATTGTGCTTGGCGGCGGTGAAGTACTGGTTCACGATGTGGTCGCGGTCGATGCCGACGCCGCCGTGCACGTGCACCACGGTGTGGGCGACGCGGTGACCGGCCTCGGCGGCCCAGAACTTGGCGGTGTGGATCTCGGCGTCGGCGGACAGGCCCTCGGCCAGCCGCCACGCGGCCTGCTGGACGGCCAGCCGCACCGCCTGCACATCGATGTAGGCGTCGGCCAGGCGCTGGGCGACGGCCTGGAAGCTGCCGATCTTGCGATTGAACTGCTCGCGCTCCCGGGCGTAGTCGGCGACCAGCTCCAGGCCCTTCTCCAGGGTGCCGAGCTGCTGGGCGGCCAGGCCCAGCCAGGCGCGGTGCAGCAGCCAGTCCAGGATCTCCGGCCCCTGCTCCAGGGTGCCGACCAATTCGGCGGGCGCGCCCTCGAATTCGAGCTGCGCCTCGGGGGAGCGGTCGGTGACGATCTGATCGGCCAGGTGCACGGTCGCATCGGACGGGTCCACCAGGAAGAGCGCGGCCTGCCCGGAGACGGTGGCGGGCACCAGGATTCGGGTGGCCTGCCGTGCGAACGGCACGGTGGTCTTGAGACCGGTGATGCGCCAGGCGCCGTTCTCGTCGGCGGTGGTGACGGGCTTGGCGGGCTCCCAGTTGCGCTCCTCGGCCAGCGCCACGGTGAGGATGGCCTCGCCGGCGGCGGCCTGTGCGGCCAGCTCGCGCTGGGACTCGGAACCGAACCGCGCCAGCGCGCCCGCGCCGAGCACGATCGACCACAGGTACGGGACGGCGGCCACGGCCTTGCCCAGTTCCCGCAGGATCGACGTCTGCTCCAGCACGCCGAAATCGCTGCCGCCCACGGTTTCCGGGAGCGCGGCGGCCAGCACGCCGGTCTCGGCGAGCGAGGCCCACAGCGTCTCGTCGAAGCGCACGGTGCGCGCACCGGAGGCATCGGTGTTCTTGTCGAGGGCGCGCAGCTTGTCGGCGGTGACCAGCTTGCCGGTCACCTCGGCGGTGAGCCGGGCCAGGTCCTGCTGCGCTTCGGTGAGCGTGAAATCCATGTCTGATACCTAGCTTTCGATCAGCGCGCGGCCGGGGGCTGCTTGAGGGCGGTCATGGCGATGATGTCGCGCTGCACCTCATTGGTGCCGCCGCCGAAGGTGAGGATCAGGCAGGCGCGGTGCATGCGCTCGAGGCGGCCGCGCAGCTGCGCGCCCGGGGAATCCTGGCGCAGGTAGGCCTGAGGGCCGAGGACCTCCATGAGCGTGCGGTAGGCCTCGGTGGCCAGCTCGGTGCCGTACACCTTGCAGGTGGAGGCATCCCACGGCCGCGGCGCGGCATCCCCGCCGGCATCGGCGCGGGAGGCGATCTCCCAGTTCAGCAGCTTGAGGTACTCCACCTTGGCGTGCACGCGGGCCAGCGCGATCTGCACCCATTCCTCGTCGATGACACGGGAACCATTGCTGTTCTTGGTGTTGCGCGCCCATTCGGTGGTCTGCGCGACGGCCAGGGCCAGCGGCGCGGAGGAGGTCAGCGCCACGCGTTCGTGATTGAGCTGATTGGTGACCAGCGACCAGCCGCCGTTCTCCGGGCCGACCATATCGGTGTGCTTGACCCGCACGTCCTGGTAGTAGGTGGCGCTGGTGTCCGGGCCCGCCATGGTGTGCACCGGCGTCCAGGAGAAGCCCTCGGCCGAGGTCGGCACGATGAACATGGAGATGCCCTTGTGCTTCTTGGCCTCCGGATCGGTGCGCGCCGCCAGCCAGATGTAATCGGCGTAGGCGATGAGCGAGGTCCACATCTTCTGGCCGTTGATGATCCACTCGTCGCCGTCGCGCACCGCGGCGGTGCGCAGCGAGGCCAGGTCGGTGCCCGCGCCCGGCTCGGAATAGCCGATGGCGAAGTGCAGTTCGCCCGCCGCGATCTTGGGCAGGAAGAACTTCTTCTGCTCCTCGGTGCCGTAGTGCATGATCGTCGGCGCCACCGAGTTGATGGTCAGGAACGGCACCGGGGCGCCGGCGATGGCGGCCTCGTCGGTGAAGATCAGCTGATCCATGGTGGAACGGTCTTGCCCGCCATACTCTTTCGGCCAGCTCAGGGTGAGCCAGCCGGCGCGGCCCATCTCGGCCACCACCTCGCGGTAGACATTGCCCGAGCCGTATTCTCCGGTCTGGGCCGAAAGCGCTTCCCGCCGTTCGGGAGTGATGAGACGGGCGAAATAATCACGCAGCTCAGCGCGCAGCTGTTCCTGTTGCGGCGTGTATGCGATCCGCATAGCAGTACCTCTAGCCTTCGTTTCAGGGTTCAGCCGATCATTGCACAGCTAGTGAAACATGTTCCAGTATCGCACCCTGGACGGGCCGTTTCGGCTACCCGTGCGCACCCGTGCTTGTTACGCTCGGGCCATATCCGTGGTGAAGGAGTCAGCTATGAAGCTCACTGTCGATCTCGACCAGTGTGAAGCGAACGGAATCTGCGTCGGAATCGCCCCCGACGTCTTCGATCTCGATGACGACGATGTGCTGCACATCGTCGAGTCCGAGGTCACCGAGGCCAATAAGGCCGATATCGAGACGGCCGTGGCGCAGTGCCCCAAGGCGGCGCTGAAGCTGGGCTGAATTCGCTATTGCCCGGCAAGTGGAACACGTTCTAGAGTCGGCCCGGTGAGCGATTCTGATGTGAGTCTTGCCGGCCGGGTTGCCGTGGTGACCGGGGCCGGCGCCGGGCTGGGCCGGGCCGAGGCCCTCGAGCTGGCCCGCGCCGGTGCGTCGGTCATTGTGAACGACCTTGCCGAAAACGACGCGGTCGGCGCAACCCTCGCCGACATCCGGGCGCTCGGGGCCAAGGCGGAGTTCGTGGCCGGCTCGATTGCCGAGCGGTCCACCGCCGACGCGCTGATCGCCACCGCCGAGGCGGCCTTCGGCGGGCTGGACATCGTGGTCAACAATGCCGGGATCACCCGGGACAAGATGCTGTTCAACATGTCCGACGAGGACTTCGACGCGGTCCTCGCGGTGCATCTGCGCGGGCACTTCCTGTTGACCCGCAATGCCGGGGCCTACTGGCGGGCCAAGTCCAAGGAGGCCGGCGCGCCGGTGTACGGGCGCATCGTCAACACCTCCTCGGAGGCGGGTCTGCTCGGTCCGGCCGGGCAGGCGAATTATGGTGCGGCCAAGGCCGGTATCACCGCGCTGACGCTGTCGGCCTCGCGCGCGCTGGCCAATTTCGGCGTGACCGCCAATGCCATCGCGCCGCGGGCGCGCACCGCCATGACCGAGAAGGTCTTCTCCGCGGCCCCCGAAGAGGGTCCGGATCCGCTGTCTCCCGATCACGTGGCGCGCTTGGTGGCCTATCTGGCCTCGCCCGCCGCCGCGGCCGTCACCGGCCAATTGTTCGTCGTCTACGGCCCGATGGTGGCGCTCATGGCCGCTCCCGTGGTGGAGCGTCGCTTCGATGCCGAGGGTGAGTGGACCACAGCGGGTCTTGCAGAAACACTCGGCGGATATTTCGCCGATCGTCCTGCGGGCGCGAGTTTCTCCGCGTCGTCGCTGATGGATCTTGGTTAGTCGACCCTCACATCAGTTGTCGGAGGGTTTCGGCCCTCTGATCAGCGGTTGATCATGCGATCAAACGTTGGTAGGAATGGGGACTAACTATGTGTGACGCCTCACAAAGGCGTCATGCTCGTGACGGTGGGCGTGAGGTGAACGTGTTCTCAAAACTGGACACCAGTTCAGAAAGAAGCCCTGTTCAAAACCGTCGAAATCTTCCCGAACGGCACGAGAACGTGTTCTAATCTTCGAGTAGGGCCGGGATCACAAATCAATCTCGGCTGCTATGGCCAGGCAGGGGCAGGAGGAATCGCGGGAATGAATGATGTCCTCGCCGTACCGTTGCGGGCGGTCGGAGGGTTCTTCGAACTCGCCGGCGCCGTCGCCCGCGCATCGGTGCGGCCACCATTCCAGCGACGTGAATTCGTTGATCAATCGTGGTTTGTCGCAAGGGTTTCCATTCTTCCGACGGTGCTCGTGGCGATTCCGTTCACGGTGCTGGTGAGCTTCACGCTCAACATCCTGCTCCGGGAGATCGGCGCCGCCGACCTGTCCGGGGCGGGCGCCGCCTTCGGCGCGGTGACCCAGATCGGGCCCATGGTCACGGTGCTCATCGTGGCCGGTGCGGGCGCCACCGCCATCTGCGCGGACCTGGGCGCGCGCACCATCCGCGAGGAGATCGACGCCATGCGGGTACTGGGCATCGACCCGGTGCAGCGCCTGGTGGTGCCCCGCGTGCTCGCCTCCATGTTCGTGGCGGCGCTGCTCAACGGCCTCGTCTGCACCATCGGCATTCTCGGCGGCTTCCTGTTCTCGGTCTTCCTGCAGGACGTCAACCCGGGCGCGTTCGTCAACGGCATCACGCTGCTGACGAATCTGCCCGAACTCGTCATCTCGGAGGTCAAGGCCACCCTGTTCGGACTCGTCGCCGGACTGGTCGCCTGTTATCTGGGCCTGAACGTCAAGGGCGGGCCGAAGAGCGTGGGCGATGCGGTCAATCAGACCGTCGTCTTCGCCTTCATGGCACTGTTCGTCGTCAACGTGGTGGTTACCGCCGTTGGCATCAAGTTCACGGCGCGGTGATCAGATGGCTTTCGTGATTCAGTCCCGCTTTCCGAAGGTCATGCGGCGCGTGCGCCGGACCGGCGACGCCGTCGACTCGGTCGGCAAGCACGCGCTGTTCTACGCGCAGTCACTGGCCTCGGTGCCCAAGGCATTCGTGCACTATCGCACCGAGACCATCCGGCTGATCGCCGAGATCTCCATGGGCACCGGCGCTTTGGCGGTCATCGGCGGCACCGTCGTGATCGTCGGCTTCCTCACCCTGGCGGCGGGCGGCACCATCGCGGTGCAGGGCTACAGCTCGCTGGGCAATATCGGCGTGGAGGCGCTGACCGGCTTCTTCGCCGCCTTCATCAACGTTCGCATTGCGGCGCCGGTGATTTCGGGCATCGGGCTGGCGGCCACCATCGGCGCCGGCGCGACCGCGCAATTGGGCGCCATGCGCGTCGCGGAGGAGATCGACGCGCTCGAGGTCATGGCCATCCGCCCGGTTCCGTTCCTCGTCGGGACCCGGGTGCTGGCGGGCATGATCGCCATCATTCCGCTGTACTCCCTGGCCGTCATCGCCTCGTTCATCGCCAGTCGCTTTGCGACAGTGGTGATCTATGGGCAGTCGGCCGGCGTCTACGACCACTACTTCGAGACCTTCCTGATTCCCAGCGACATCCTCTGGTCGTTCGCACAGGCGATCGTCATGGCCATCACGGTCATGATGATCCACACCTACTACGGCTATCACGCCGCGGGCGGGCCGGTGGGCGTGGGAATCGCGGTGGGCAATGCGGTGCGCGCCTCCCTGGTCGCGGTCGTCACGGTGACACTGCTGATCTCGCTGGCCATCTACGGCACCTCCGGCAATTTCCATCTCTCCGGGTAGGGGCGGGACATGGTGACACAACAGCACCCGGTGCGGAGCCCGATCGGCTCCGGCTTCGTCGAGAAACAAAGGCCCAAAAGAGCATCCGAACAGGGCTGGGTCGTCAAACTGGCCGGCCTCGGGCTGATTCTGGGGCTCGTCGTCGTCGTGGTGATCTGCCTGGTCAGCTTTGCGGGCGGCTTCACCCGGACGGTCACGGTGACGGTGGCCGCACCCCGCAGCGGCCTGGTGCTGGATCCGGACGCCAAGGTCAAGGTGCGCGGCGTGGAAATCGGCCGGGTCCAGGATATTACGCAGACCGCCAGCGGCGCGAACATCGAATTGGCTTTGGACCCCGAGCAATTGAAACTAGTGCCCGCCAATGCGCTCGTGGATATTCGCTCCACGACCGTGTTCGGCGCCAAGTACATCAATTTCATGATGCCGGACAAGCCCTCCAGCGACTCCCTGCGGCCCGGCGCGATCGTGCAGGCGACCAACGTGACGGTCGAATTCAATACGCTTTTCCAGCATCTCAACGATGTGCTCGCCAAGGTCGAGCCGGAAAAGCTGAACGCCACCCTCTCCGCGCTCGGTTCGGCCCTGGAGGGCCGCGGCGAGAAGCTCGGCCGGCTGCTGGTCGACAGCGACGCCTTCCTGCGCGAGATCAACCCCGCGCTGCCGGCCCTGCAAGAGGATCTGCGGAAGACCACCCACGTGACCGGCCTCTACGCCGACACCGTGCCGGACCTGTTGCGCACCACCGACAATGCGGTGGTCACCAGCGGCACCATCGTGGACTCCGAGCAGAAGATCGACGCGGTGCTCACCAATCTCATCGGACTCGCCGATACGACCACCCCGATCCTCACCGAGACCGAATCACCTCTCGTGGAAGCACTCCGGCTGCTGCGCCCGACCACCGAGACCCTGTACGAGTACCGGGATGCGCTGTACTGCACCATTGTCGGCCTCGGCTCGAACATGCCCCTGGTCGGCGATATCTTCGGCGGCCGGTACGCGGCGGTCACCATGAACGCCAGCATCATGCCCGCCGGCGAGCCCTACAAGTATCCGGAGGACCTGCCGAAGGTGAACGCCACCGGCGGCCCGCACTGTGAGGGCGTGCTCGACCACAAGCCCGGCGACGAGGCCAACTACCTGGTCACCGACACCTCGGAGGGGCGCATCTTCCAGCCCTCGACCGAGTGGAAGGGCTCCGAGGGCACCATCTTCCAGCTGTTGTTCGCCGGACTGCCGGGGGTGAAGTAGTGAGGTTCAAGCCGCGCGCGGTCACCGTCAAGCTGGGGCTGTTCACCCTGGTCATGGTGCTGGTGCTGGGCATGCTCGGCATTGTCTTCAGCCAGATGCGCTTCTCCCGCGAGACCGCCTACAACGCCATCTTCACCAGCTCCTCCGGAATCCTGCCGGGCGCGAAGGTGCGCATCGCCGGTGTGCCGGTGGGCTCGGTGTCGAGCGTCGAGGTGGGCAAGGACAATCTCGCCCACATCGAGTTCGACGTGGACCGCAAGTACAAGCTCTACGGCAGCACCATCGCCGCCATCCGCTACGAGAACCTCGTCGGCGACCGGTATCTGGAGCTGCTGGAAGGTCCGGGGACCTCCGAGGTGCTGCGCGAGGGCGCCACCATGGGCACCGATCGCACCAAACCGGCCCTGGATCTGGACATGCTGCTGGGCGGGATGAAACCCCTGCTGCGCGGCCTGGATCCGGCGCAGGTCAACGATCTCACCGAGGCGCTGCTGCAGATCTTCCAGGGCCAGGGCGGCACCCTGGTGTCGCTGCTCAACAGCTCCGGCTCGTTCGGCCGGACGCTGTCGGAGCGAGATGCGTTGATCGGCAGCGTGATCGACAATCTGAAGACGGTGCTGGCCACCATCGACGACCGTGATCAGGAATTCGCCACCACCCTCGACGAACTGCAGCGATTGGTCAGCGGCCTGGCCGCTGACAAGGATCCCATCGGCGACGCCATTCCGCGCCTGTCCGGGGCCACCGGTGATCTCACCGAGCTGCTCGCCCAGGCGCGCCCGGATCTGAAGGACACCATCACCCAGCTGGGGCGCACCGCCGAGACCCTGGACAACGATTCCACCGAGGTCGAGTGGATCATCCAGAATCTCCCGGAGTCCTACAAGAAGCTGGTCCGCATCGGCTCCTACGGTTCCTTCCTGAACATCTACGTCTGCGGCACCAATTTCCTGGTCGACGGCCCCAATGGCCCGCTGCTGGTCAACCTGCCCGGCGCCCAGACCACCGGGAGGTGCGCGAAGTGAGCGAACAACGCTCGCCCGCAATCAATGTGGGCATCATCGGCATCGTGCTCGCGGTGACCGTCTCGCTGGCCGCCCTGCAATTCGACCGGTTGCCGTTCATCGCCTCCGGAGCCCAGTACACCGCGTACTTCGGTGACGCCGGCGGTCTGGTGCCCGGCGATCAGGTGCAGGTCGCGGGTGTGAAAACCGGACGGGTGGAAGAGGTTTCGCTCGACGGCGCCAAGGTGCTGGTGCGGTTCTCGCTGGAGGAGGGAATCCGGCTCGGGGACAGGACCGGTGCCGCCATCAAGACCAATACGGTGCTCGGGCGCAAATCGCTCGAGGTCACCCCGGCCGGCGGCGGCTCGCTCCGCAAGGACGATCCGATTCCGCTCGAGCGCACCACCTCTCCGTACTCGCTCAACGACGCGCTGGGCGATCTGGCCACCACCGTGCACGGCCTGGACATGGAGCAGGTGAACACCACCCTGGACGCGCTGTCGGAGACCTTCGCCGACACTCCCGCGCCCTTGCGGTCGGCGCTGGACGGCATCACCGCCCTGTCACGCAGTATCAATACCCGCGATCAGGCGCTGACCGAACTGCTGAGCAAGGCCCAGGGCGTCACCCAGGTGCTCTCCGATCGGGCCGCCAAGATCAGCGCGCTGCTGGTGGACGGCAATTCGCTGCTCGGTGAACTGGATGCCCGGCGCACCGCGCTGAGCCAGCTCATCGTGTACGTCAACGGCCTGGCCCAGCAGCTGACCGGCTTCGTCAACGACAACGAGGCGCAGCTCAAACCCACTCTGGATCGGCTGAATTCGGTGCTGGATCTGCTGCAGCGGAACAAGCAGGACCTCTCCGACGCGCTCGACGCCCTCGGCCCGTACGCGGGCGCCCTGGGCGAGCAGGTCGGCGGTGGCCCCTACTTCCAGGCCTACATCTCCAATGCCAGCAGCAAATCGCTGCAGCCGCTGGTGGATGCCCTGGTCTGGCCCCAGCACCTGCCCGCGGACCTGTGGTCCTATCTCGACAACAGTCCCGGTCTCCCCCCTGGCCTCTATCCCGCAGAGACGGAGCCCGGCAAATGAACGCTTTGCAGAAGGTCGGATCGCTGCCGCGCTGGGCGCGCATCGCGGCGATCGTGGCGCTGGTCGCGATCGTGGCCGCGCTCGCCTATCCGGCGCTGAACCGGATCGGCAAGACACGGATCACCGCCTACTTCCCGTCCACCAGCGGCCTGTATCCCGGCGATCAGGTGCGGGTGCTCGGGGTGCGGGTCGGCACCGTGGATTCGGTGGATCCGGGCAAGAATCAGGTCACGGTGAAGATGACCGTCGACCGCGGCGTCGATCTGCCCGCCGACGCCAAGGCCGTCATCGTCTCGCCCTCGCTGGTGTCCGCGCGCTTCGTGCAGCTGGCCCCCGCCTACACCGGCGGCGCCAAGCTGGAGAACGGCGGCACCATTCCGATCGAGCGCACCGCCATCCCGGTGGAGTGGGACGACATCAAGGCCGAACTGTCCAAGCTGGCAACGACTCTCGGCCCGGTGGGCAATGACGAGCAGGGTTCCTTCGGCCGCTTCGTCGATACCGCCGCCGACAATCTGGACGGCAACGGCGAGGCTTTCCGCAGTACGCTGCGGGAATTGTCCAGCGCCCTGAACACGCTCTCGGACGGTCGCACCGACCTGTTCGCCACCATCCGGAACCTGCAGCTGTTCGTGGACGTGCTGTCCAAGAGCAATGATCAGATCGTGCAGTTCGGCGGCCGGCTCGCCTCGGTGTCCTCGGTGCTCGCCGGGGTCTCCACCGATCTCGGTGCGGGACTGGACAATCTGGATATCGCGGTCGAGGACGTGCGGCGCTTCATCGAATCGCGCGGCGGCGCGCTGACCGAGGGCTTGCAGCGAATGGCCGACGTCACCCAGCTGCTGGTGGACAAGCGGCCCGAGATCGAACGCGTGCTGCATTCCGGTCCCACGGCGCTGGTCAACTTCTACCAGCTCTACAAGCCCGCGCAGGGCACGCTGACCGGTTATCCGGTGCTCACGAACTTCGCCGATCCGCTCAGCTTCCTGTGCGGTTCCGTCGAAGCGCTGGACACCAATGAGAGCGACAAGACCGCGGATCTGTGCGCCCAGAACCTGGCTCCGGTCCTGCAAGGACTGGCCATGAACTATCCGCCGCTCATGCTCAGCACGCCGACCAATGCCACCGCCTATCCGGAACAGCTGACCTACAGCACCCCGGAGGTCGCGGCCCAGGCGCAGGGTCAGGCCGCCGCTGAGGTCAGCGTGCCCGGCAGCCTTGCCGAACTGGCTCTTCCGGGAGGCATCCGATGAAGACTCTGCGCGGACGCCGCCGGGTGGCCGGCCTGGCGATCGGTCTGGCGATCGCCTTGGGCGCCACCGGATGTCAGTTCGACGGCCTGAATTCGCTACCCCTGCCGGGCGCGGAGGGCACCGGCGCGGATGCCTGGCAGGTCAAGATCCAGATGCCGAATGTCACCACGCTGACCCGCAATTCGCCGGTCCGCGTCAATGACGTCACCGTCGGCACGGTCACCGGCATCGAGGTGGAGGGCTGGCACGCGCTGGTCACGGTGAGCCTCGAGAAGGGCGTGACACTGCCTGCCAATGCCACCGCCAAGATCGGGCAGACCAGCTTGCTGGGCAGCAATCACCTCGAGCTCGGCGCACCGGAAGGGGTTGCGGCACAGGGCGAACTGAAGCCGGGCGACACCATTCCGCTGGAGCGGGCCGGTGCGTACCCGACCACCGAGCAGACGCTGTCCTCGCTGTCGGTGGTGCTCAATGGCGGCGGCATCAGCCAGCTGGAGAACATCACCACCGAACTGAACAAGGCGCTGACCGGCAATACCGACGCCATCCGCGACCTGCTGCCGCAGCTGAATACGCTCATCGGCACCCTCGACACCCAGACCAGCGACATCATCGCCGCCATGAGCGGGCTGGACCGGTTCTCCGGAATCCTCGCCCAGCAAAAGGATCAGGTGACCTCGGCCATCGAGAACATCCATCCGGCGCTGACCGTGCTGGCCGATCGGCGCGCCAACATCACCGGTGCGCTCAGCGCGCTGGGCGGTCTCAGCGATGTGGTGTCGCGCATCGTCGACGAGGGCGGCGACAATCTGACCGCCGATCTGGCCAACCTGTGGCCCGCGCTGGAACAGCTGGCCAATACCGGCACCAATCTGACCGCGGCGCTGAGCATGCTGCTCACCTTCCCGTTCCCCATGCACCAGATGGACGGCGCGGTCCGCGGCGACTATCTGAATGTGAAGATCACCTTCGACCTCACCGCGGCGCGCCTGTCGAAGAACTTCCTCACCGGTACCCCGCTCGGCCCGCGCTATGCGGGCGTGGAGGGCGCCCTCGGCCAGATGGGCGGCACCGCAGGCGATCCCGTCGACCCGAAGACCGCGCCCTTCCGGCCGGAGTCGCAGCAGCCGACCCTGCCCGGAATCGGGCCGATCCCGGGACTGCCCGCCATTCCGGGCATTACCGTGCCGCAAGGGAGTGGACAGTGAAACTCACCCGCTTCGTCAAGATCCAGCTCGCCATCTTCTCGGTGCTGACCGTTATCGGCATCACGGTGATGAGCGGTGTGTACGTGGGTGTTCCGGCCATGGTCGGCATCGGCCGCTACGACGTGATCGTGCAACTGGAGGCCACCGGCGGGCTCTACGAGAACGCCAATGTGGCCTATCGCGGCACCAATGTCGGCAAGGTGCAGGCGGTCCGGCTCACGCCGCAGGGCGTGAACGCCGAGCTGTCCATCGACAGCGACTACAAGATCCCCGCCGATGTGGACGCCTGGGTGCGCAGTGTGTCGGCGGTCGGCGAGCAGTACGTGGACCTGGTGCCCGCCGCGGATCCCAAGGGCGGCAACCTCTCCGACGGCTCGGTCATCCGGGTCGATCGCACCAAGCTGCCGCAGGATGTCGGCACGCTGCTCGATCAGACCGACCGGCTGCTCAACAGCGTCGCCGACACCAAGCTGCGGCAGGTCATCGACGACGCCTTCAAGGCCTTCGATGGGGCCGGGCCGGACCTGCAGCGCTTCATCGACTCCGCGTCGCTGCTGGTGCAGGAGGCCAAGAACAACACCGCGGCGACCAAGGACCTGATCGAGAAGATCGGCCCGCTGCTGGACACCCAGGTGCAGTCCGACGATGCCATCCGGTCCTGGACCCAGGATCTGGCCACGCTGACCGACCAACTGCGCGAACACGATCCGGCGCTGCGCAATGTGCTCGCCAAGACGCCCGGCGCGGCCACCCGCGCCACCCAGCTGTTCCAGGATCTGAAACCGACCCTGCCGCTGCTGGCCCGCAATCTGGTGAGCGTCGGGCAGGTCACCTACACCTACGATGCCAGTCTCGAGCAGTTGCTCGTGGTTTTCCCGCCGCTCATCGCCGGCCTGCTGACCGTGGCCACCGGCGGGCCGCTGGAATACGGCGCCATGGTGGACTTCATGGTCAGCGTGAATGATCCGCAGGGCTGCACCACCGGCTTCCTGCCCGCCGACGAACGGCGCTCGGCCGCCGAACGCGATTTCCCGGACACCCCGGAAGGTCTGTACTGCAAGGTGGCGCAGAACGCGCCCTTCGATGTGCGCGGCATTCGCAATACGCCGTGTATGGAAGTCCCGGGCAAGCGCGCACCGACCCCGGAACTCTGCCGTGACCCGCAGGGATACATTCCGCTGGGCGACAATCCGCCCTTCGGCGATCCCAATCCGGTGACCCCGGACGGGCAGCCCGCCGGTGCGGCCAATGGGACCCAGCCTGCTTCGGTGGAGACCCGGCCGTACGATCCGCTTACCGGAACTTTCCTGGGCGAGGACGGTCGGACGTACCGCATCGCCAATGTCGGAGCCGACGGCTCCGGGGTGGTTCCGGCCAGCCTGACAGCGATGGTCCAGGAGCAGTTGCGATGAATGAACCGAGTGCGGGGAAGAAGCGGACCCGGCGGCGGGCCGTGCGATCGGAGGGGCCGCCTGCCGAGGAGCAGACCACCACACCGGGGAGCGAGACCGTCGTCCCGGTGAGTGGGACCGCCGAGCCGCCGGCGGAGGAAGAGCGGATTCCGCAGCCACCCGTCGTCGCCGAACCGGTCGCGCTCACCAAGGTCTCCGACCAACCGGCCACGCCGGAAGCCGAGACCCCCGCCGACGAAGCCGAAGCGCCCGCAGCCGCTTCGGAGGACAAGTCGACCCGGTGGACCTGGTTCGTCTCGGCCGCCGCCCTGGTGCTCGCGGTCGCCATCGCCGCCGCGACGGTCTTCATGGCCGTGCAGCGCAACGAGCTCAGCAACGAGGACGCCCTGCGCGCGGACTACGTGCACGCCGCCAAGCAGGCCATGCTGAACATCACCAATATCAATGCCGACACCGCGCAAGACGACATCGACCGCGTGCTGGCGGTGACCTCGGGTGATCTGAACACCGAATACGCCCAGCGCAAGGAGGATTACGCGGCCATCGTGCAGAAGGCCGAGGTGCGCGCCAAGGGCGAGATCATCGAGGCCGCGCTGCAGAGCAGCGACGACCATTCGGCCATTGTGCTGGTGGCCGTCAAGCAGACCCTCACCAATGCCGGGGCCGAAGGGCCGCAGCAGCGGCAGTTCCGATTCAAGGTGACCATCGTCCGGGGCGAGAACGGTTTCACCGCAACCGCGATGGAGATGGTGGTATGACCGCGAAACTGCGTGATCTGCTGATTCTGGCCGGCGCCGCGGGCCTGCTGGTGATCAGCGTCGGAGCCGGGTCGTGGGTCGGCTACGGCTGGTGGCAGGACAATCAACTCGATTCCGCCCGTGAGGAATCCGTCGTGGTGGCGCGCCGCGCGGTGCAGGGCATGTTCGGCTACAACTTCCGCACCATCGACGCGCAGATGCCGAAGGTGATGGCGGATATGACCCCGGACTTCCAGGAGGACTGGAAGAAGGTCACCGAAACCGTGCTCGCGCCCGGCGCGAAGGAGAAGGAACTGACCGTCGAGGCCACCGTGGTGGAATCCGGCGTCATCAGCGCCGAGGACGACAATGCCGAGGTCATGATCTTCCTGAACCAGAAGAGCACCGGCAAGGATCCGTCCAAGGGCACCTACGATGCCAGCCGGCTGCGTGTGAAGCTGGACAAGGAGGACGGTCGCTGGCTGGTGGCCGACGTCGACCCGATCTAGGCTCCTGAGGTCCGTCCAAGGGGGCCTCAGGTGTCAGGAAGATCGAGTTGGGTGCCAAGAAGACGCCGTGGACCGCGGCCGACATACCGAATCTGCAGGGCCGCACCGCGATCGTGACCGGCGCCAGCGCCGGGCTCGGGCTGGAAACGGCTCGAATGCTCGCCGAGCACGGCGCTCACGTGGTGCTGGCCTGCCGGAACATCGAGAAGGCCGCCGGGGTGGCCGAACTCATTCGCCGGACCGCTCCGGCGGCCGAATTGACCGTCGTGCCACTGGATCTGGCCTCCCAGGAATCGGTGCGCACGGCCGCGGCGAAGGTGTGCGCCGAGTTCGATCGGATCGACCTGCTGATCAACAATGCGGGAATGATCAGCCAGCAGCGCGCGGTCACCGAGGACGGGTTCGAAACCGCCTTTGCCGTCAATCATCTCGGGCCGTTCGCCTTCACCGGACTGGTGCTGAATCTGCTGCGCGCCACGCCCGGTGCGCGGGTGGTGACCGTCAGCAGCGGCGGTTCCGAGGATTTCAAGCCCACCCTCGACCTGGACGATCTGTTCTGCGAGCGGCGCAAGTACAGGCCGCTGCAGGTGTACGCGGCGTCGAAGCTCGCGAATCTGTTGTTCACCTTCGAATTACAGCGCCGGCTCAATGGCGCCGATGCCGAACTGGAGTCGCTGGCAGCGCATCCGGGGGTGGCGCGCTCGGACTTCGCGGACAATATGGGCCCGTTCATCCGCTTCCTGCACCGGCCGTCGATGAAGTGGACGACCGATTGGCTGCTGCAGTCGGCGGAGATGGGCGCACTGCCGACGCTGCGGGCCGCGGTGGACCCCAAGGCGCGCGGCGGTGAGTTCTACGGTCCCTCGGGCAAATTCCGCGGCTACCCGGAATTGAACCGGGCCGGGCAGGCCGCACACGATCCGGACCTGGCCGCCGCCCTGTGGGCGGAATCGGAGCGCCTGACCGGGGTGTCCTACACCTTCGGCTGACGGATTGCGGCGCTGATCGCTCAGCGCCGCAACCATTCACAGCCCGCCCACTCCGGTCGCTACTGTCGTGGCGACCGAGGCCCTGCTCACTCGGGTTGTGATCGATGCCCCCTGTCGGGAGTCAACTGCCGACCTTTCAGTGGTCGAACTTGCAGCTCCTTCCCCTGACTGGCTGTCAGGGGAAGGTCCACGTCCAGCACCTGGCTAGGCAGGTGCAGGGGCCGTTGACTCGGCCCCGCGTTCCCAAACCACCGCCGCTTCGGCCGCGATGTTGTGAGAAGCATTCACGTCCGCGTGCGCAACGACGCCACACGAACGGCAGCGAAACTTGGCCTGGCTCACCCGATTGTTCTTGTCCACGTACCTGCACGCCGAGCACATGCGTGAGGTGTCGTGCGGGTCCACGAACACCACCGGCACACCGCGTTGGCGCGCCTTGTATTCGATGAACGTCCCGAGCTGGGCGAATGCCCACGAATGCAGTGTGGTCCGTTGGGGCTTTCGGAGCCGTGCCCGTTCACGGATACCGGTCAGATCTTCGAGACCGATTCCGTGCCCGGTGCGTTGAGCCTCGACCACAATGCTTTTCGAAATCACGTGATTGATGTCGGTTGCCCGGCGGGTCTCCTTGCGGCGCTGCCGTTTCAGTACCCGCTTGGCCGACTTCGTCCCTTTGGCTTGCAGTTTGGTTCGAAGTCGGCGCTTCTGTCCCCGGTGCCGATTCAATCCGCGCCCAGCAGCGCGGTAGCCGCCGCTGGTGGTGGCAATGTTGACGATCCCAAGATCGACACCCACCCACCCCTGGGGGTCGATCGGCTCGCCCTCGGGGATATCGCAGGTCGCGTACAGGAACCACATGCCGTCGCGGTATACGAGGTCGCTTTCTCCCTGCCGGTACAGCTGCAGTGTCTTCAATTGGTCCGGAGATCCTGTGAACCGCAGGTCTTTCAGGCGGCCTCGGGTCGTCCAGATGGAGACGGTGCCGGCGTCGTGCTGCCAGGACAGGCAGCGATCGTCGAACGGTTGCGCCGCATTCGGACGGAATCGGATTGGCCGCTCTGCAACACGTCGATAGCGGTCACCGGATGCCGGACCGTAGTTTCCAGCCCGAAGATTCGCCGACCGGAGTGTGTAGGCGTCAGCAACCTTGCGGATCACGTGCAAAGCGGGTTGCGCGGACAGGCCAAGCGCCTTTACGTCCCGATAGTGGTCTCTCTGCAATGCGGTCCGGCCACATCGCCGCGGATTGGCCTGCGCACGCTCGGAGAGCCGACAGGCAGCGTAGTTCGCGGTGCGGAGGGTGTCTTCGAGAGCGGCAACCTGTCCGCTATCAGGGAGGAGCTTGACCTGCACGACCAGCTTCACACCACGGAACCTATCATCTGTCTATGTCACCGCGATGGGAATCGAATAATGACTTACGCAGGGGACGGAGTGTCGTTCACGACCTACATGCGCATTTGGTCTTCGTCCCGAAATATCGGCGTGGACCGTTCACCGATGAGATCCTCTCGCGGTGTGAGGAGGTGATGCGGAAAGTCTGTGCCGACCTCGGCGCGGAGCTACAGGAGTTCGATGGCGACGCCGACTACGTGCACCTGCTGGTGAACTACCCGCCGCAGGTCAAGCTGTCCACACTCGCGGGGAGCCTCAAAGGTGTGTCGGCGCGACGGTTACGACAGGAGTTCCCCGACCACATCCAGTCGCACTCGTGGGGCACGCATTTCTGGTCTCCCTCATACTTCGCCGGATCATGTGGCGGTGCTCCGCTGGCCATGGTCCAGGAGTACATCGAGCAGCAGAAGGCGATCTGAGCACCTCGGCCGGCAATTCGAGTCGAGTTGAACGGCGGAGGAGCCGGAAAGTAGTGGCCGGCTTCCAGATTCGCTCAGCGCGATCAATAGGCGGCCACCTCGGGAGCCGAGATGGCCGCCATCGAGCCCCCCGTCGGGATCGAACCGACGACCTTCGCTTTACAAGAGCGGTGCTCTACCACTGAGCTAGGGAGGCGGAAGCGGTGCCCATCATAACCAGGCGCACCGGCTCTGCGGAAAAAGCCGGGTGCCCGGTTGGGCCGATATCTGGGCGGGCGGGACCGAAGTACGGCCGCGCGGGGCTTATGGCACCGCGCGGCCGTATTCGGAAGCCGTTCTGCGCAGTATCGGGCTAACCGCAGCTGTCTAGGATTGAGCCGCCTGACGTGCCGCATCATCGGCGGCCATGGCGTCACGCAGGCTCTTCGGACGCATATCCGTCCAGTTCTTCTCGACGTACTCCACGCATGCGGCGCGCGAGTCCTCGCCGAACACGACTCGCCAACCCGCCGGAACCTCGGCGAAGGCCGGCCACAGGGAGTGCTGTTCCTCTTCGTTGACCAGGACGAAGAACCGGCCGTCTTCGTCGTCGAAAGGATTGGTGCTCATTTCACCTCACTGGATACTGGCGCTGTGTACGGGAACGCTGAAGGATCGATTCCGGTGCTGGTTTGGCCCACAGCACAGGAGCGAACCCCCGACGTTGGATTCGACCCTAGCAAGGCAGGCGTTACGCCAGGGCGGTTACCTTCACCCAGCGAAGAAATCCAGCAGGATCTTGTTCACCGTCTCCGGGCGTTCCAGATAGCCGAAGTGGCCGGCATCGGGGACTTCCTGATAGCGGGCGCCCGGAATGACCTCGGCGACCTCGCGCGACAGATACGGCGGGATCATCCGGTCATCGGCGAAACCGACCGATAGGCACGGCACGGTGATACCCCGGTAGGCGGCCGTGCGGTCGAAATCATGGTCCATCCGGCGCTGCGCGCGCACGCCCGGCGACACGGGGCCGCCGGTGAACTCGAACAGATCCAGCCAGTCCCGCGCGGCATTGGTGTCGGCCATGGTGGCCGGGGACAGGTTCATGAGCGCGGTGATGGCGGCCTCGTACTTGGCGGGCAGCCGCACCCCGGAGGCGTCGAATTCGTGCTCGCCCAGCGAGAGCGTCTTCTGGAACTGGTCGAGGCGGGCGTGCCCGGCCAGGAAGACGGCCTTGCGCACCAGCTCCGGACGGGCCAGGGCGAGCTCCTGGGCCACGCGCGAACCCATGGACTGGCCGACCACGAGCGCCGGTCCCTCGTCCAGGAATTCGATGAGCGCGGCGGTGTCGCGCACCAGTTCGTCGATGGTCATGCCCTGCGCGGCCTCGAAAGAGGGTGCGATACCGCGATTGTCGAAGGTGCAGACCCGGTATCCGGCCGCGACCAGCGCGGGCACCTGGTGCAGTTCCCACACCCGGCCCGGGCTGCCGGTGCCCATGATCATGACGACCAGCGGCCCGCCGCCCTTGACGTCGGTGCCCTTGGCGCGGTCCCCCTTGACCTGGTAGTTCAGCGAGATTCCGTTCACCGTTGCCAACGGCATTGCTGTGACCCCTTCATCAGGACGTGCGACTGCTGCTTCCGCCCACCGTATCGGTTCCCCGCCCGGTCCGTTTCGGGTGGCAGATACGATGGAACTCTCGTAACCGAGGCAAACTCCCCGAGAGGACATGATGATGGCCGCGAAGAGCAGCGCCAACGACATCGCGGACGACGATCTGGAACCGCTCGCCGATGAGACCGCCCGTCAGGCTCAGCGCGTGGTGGCCGCCTATGCCACCGACGCCGACGAGTGCCGCATGCTGCTGTCGATGCTGGGCATCGGTCCGAACGCGCGAGGCGAATGACCCGTGAACCCGGATAGCTCCGGCTCGGGTTTCGTCGTCGTCGCCAACCGGCTGCCGGTCGACCTGGAACGACTACCCGATGGCACCACCCGCTGGAAGCGCAGTCCCGGCGGCCTGGTGACCGCACTGGAGCCGGTGCTGCGCAACAACAAGGGCGCCTGGGTCGGCTGGGCCGGCGTTCCGGATGTGGATATCGACCCGATCGTCGAGGACGGTCTGGAACTGCATCCGGTGCCGCTGTCCTCCGACGAGGTCGCCGACTACTACGAGGGCTTCTCCAATGCCACGCTGTGGCCGCTGTATCACGATGTGATCGTGCGGCCGGTCTACGACCGCACCTGGTGGCAGGCCTACGTCCAGGTGAACCGCCGGTTCGCCGAGCACACCGCGAAGGTCGCCGCCGAGGGCGCGACGGTGTGGGTGCAGGACTATCAGCTGCAGCTGGTGCCCAAGATGCTGCGCATGCTGCGGCCGGATCTGACCATCGGCTTCTTCCTGCACATTCCGTTCCCGCCGGTGGAACTGTTCATGCAGATGCCGTGGCGCACCGAGATCGTGGAGGGCCTGCTCGGCGCGGACCTGATCGGCTTCCATCTGCCCGGCGGCGCGCAGAACTTCCTGTACCTGGCCAGAAGGCTTGCCGGACAGCCGACTTCGCGCGGCAATGTGGGTGTGCGCTCCAAACTCGGTGTGGTGCAGGTGGGTTTCCGCACCGTGCGGGTGGGCGCGTTCCCCATCTCCATCGCCTCCACCGAGCTGGACGAGTACTCGCGGCGGCGCGGTGTGCGCGAGCGGGCCGCGAAAATCCGTGCGGAGCTGGGCAATCCGAAGACCATCCTGCTGGGTGTGGATCGACTGGACTACACCAAGGGCATCGATATCCGCCTGGCCGCGCTGGAGGAACTGCTGGCCGAGGGCCGCGTCGATCCCGCGGACACGGTCATGGTGCAGCTGGCCACCCCGAGCCGCGAGCGCGTCGAGTCCTACATCCAGATGCGCGGCGATATCGAACGCCAGGTGGGCCGGATCAATGGCGAGTACGCCCGCGTGGGCTATCCGGTGGTGCACTACCTGCACCGCCCCATCCCGCGCGAGGAGCTCATCTCATTCTTCGTGGCCGCCGACGTCATGGTGGTGACGCCGCTACGCGATGGCATGAACCTGGTGGCCAAGGAGTACGTGGCCGCCCAGGGCGGGCTGTCCGGCGCGCTGGTGCTGAGCGAATTCACCGGTGCGGCAGCGGAATTGCGGCAGGCCTACTTGTGCAATCCGCATGACCTGGACAGCGTCAAGGAGGCCATCGCGGCCGCCATCGAGGACGACCGCGATACCCGGCGCCGCCGCATGCGCTCGCTGCGCCGCCAGGTGCTCACCCACGATGTGGACCGCTGGGCGCGCGCCTTCCTGGACGCGCTGGCCCAGGACCGGGTGGCGGGCAGCGCACTGCTCACCGACGATGACGTCGATCCCGGCGTGCGCCGCTGATAAACACCGTTCCCAGGAAACGGGCCTCGGACGAGAAGATGCGCCGGTTCGTCGCCGCGCGGCGGCACCGGCCTGGGGCTGTCGATCGTGCAGGCGCTGGTCACCGCGCACGGCGGTACGGTCGCGGTGACCAGCGTCCCCGGCGAAGGCGCGACCTTCACCGTGCGGCTGTCCGGGGCTCAGGCCGGCACGTTGGCCCCGTAGCCGAGATCGCGCAGCGCCTGCTTGATCTTGGCCTGGGCCTCGTCGAGGGATTCCTTGCTCGGATCCGGATCCGCGCCGGTGATATCGAAATCGCCGAGCTCGAAGGCCGGGAAGACGTGTACGTGCAGGTGCGGTACCTCCAGTCCCGCGATCAGCAGGCCCGCGCGCGGCGCGTCCCATGCCGCGCGCACCGCCTGGCCGATCTTCTGGGCGAGGGCGGTCATCCGCGCGAAGGTCTCCGGATCGACGTCCTGCCACTGGTCGATCTCCTTGCGCGGCACCACCAGCGTGTGACCCTGCGTCACCGGGGCGATGGTCAGGAAGGCGACGAATTCGTCGTCCTCCCAGACAAAGCGGCCCGGCAGCTGGCCGTTGATGATTGCGGAGAAAACAGAAGCCATGCCCGGAGATTACGCGGAAACCCGCTGGGGGGCCTCCACCTACACCGCCACGAAATGCGACAGGATGCCCTGCACCTCGTAGATGTCGACCTGGCGGTTGAACCGCTTCTGCAGCGGCTCGCCCGTGCCCGCGATCCAGATCATCAGCTCGGCGTCCAGGTCGAAGGTGCCCGCCGTCTCCACCGAGAAGTGCGTGATGGCCCGGTAGGGAACGCTGTGATAGCTCACCTTGCGGCCGGTCAGACCCTGCTTGTCGACCAGGATGAGGCGGCGATTGGTGAACAGCATGGCATCGCGCACCAGCAGGTATGCCGCATAGATCTGTTCGCCCTGACCGAGTAACTTGCCGTACTCCTGTTGTGCGCCCGCGGGATCGATGCGTCCCGCATTGCCCATGATTCCGTCGATCAAGCCCATAGCAGGCACATCCTCTGATCGCTCGCGGTGACGGTCGCCACTGTCCATCATCCCCGGCGCGGTGCCCCCGCGCATGAACTCCGGGTGAGCGCCGGGTGGCCGAACAACCGCCATGATCAGTGCCGACGGCACCCTCTAAGCTGTCCGTCGTGCGCGTACTCGTCATCGGCTCCGGAGCCCGTGAACATGCCCTCGTCCTCGCCCTGCGCAAAGACCCGGCGGTGAGCGCCGTGTACGCGGCGCCCGGCAATGCGGGCATCGCCCAGCACGCCGAGGTGCGGCCGGTGGACGCCTCCTCCGGTGCGGAGGTGGTGGAACTGGCGCGGGAGCTGTCGGCCGATCTCGTGGTGGTCGGGCCGGAGGTGCCGCTGGTGCTCGGCGTCGCGGATGCGGTGCGCGAGGCCGGAATCGCCTGCTTCGGGCCGTCGGCCGCCGCCGCGCGCATCGAGGGCTCCAAGGCGTTCGCCAAGGATGTGATGAACACGGCCGGTGTGCGCACCGCACACAGCGAGATCGTCGACCATCCGGGCGAGCTGGACGCGGCGCTGGACCGGTTCGGGCCCACCTGGGTCGTGAAGGACGACGGGCTCGCCGCCGGCAAGGGCGTCGTGGTGACGGCCGACCGGTCGGTGGCCCGCGAGCACGGCGCCGAACTGCTCGAGCAGGGCCACCCGGTGCTGCTGGAATCCTTCCTCGACGGTCCCGAGGTGTCGCTGTTCTGCCTGGTCGACGGTGAGACCGTGGTGCCGCTGCTGCCCGCGCAGGACCACAAGCGCGTCGGCGACGGGGACACCGGGCCCAACACCGGCGGTATGGGGGCCTACACGCCGCTGCCGTGGCTGCCGGCGGAGACCCTCACCGCCATTGTCGACGATGTGGTGAAACCCGTTGCGGCGGAAATGGTTCGCCGCGGCGTGCCGTTCAGCGGCCTGTTGTACGCGGGCCTCGCCATCGGCCAGGCCGGACCGGCCGTGGTCGAATTCAACTGCCGCTTCGGCGATCCCGAGACCCAGGCCGTGCTGGCCATGCTCGACAGCCCGCTCGGCGAACTGCTGAACGCCACCGCCACCGGCACCCTCGACCGGGTCGCCGCGCCGCGCTGGAAGGACGGCTCCGCGGTCACCGTCGTGCTGGCCGCCGAGAACTACCCGGCCCGCCCGCGCACCGGGGATGTCATCACCGGCGCCGAATCCTCCGGCACCGGAACCGAATCCGAGGTCCTGCACGCGGGCACCGCACAGCGGGCCGACGGCGCGCTGGTCTCCGCCGGCGGCCGCGTGCTCGCCATTGTCGGCCAGGGCGCCGACCTGGAGGAGGCGCGAAAGAACGCCTACGACCGGCTCGCCACCGTCAAGCTCCCGGGCGGGCACTTCCGCACCGACATCGCGCTGGCCGCCACCGAGGGCCGCATCAGCGTGCCGACCCCGGCTGTCTGAGCCCGGCTCCTCCACGCCGCATCCCTCGTCGTCGCCTCGTCATCCCGGCGTGCTTGTGGCCGGGATCTCCCGCGCCGCTGTGGATTCCGGCCAAGAACGCGCCGGAATGACGAGGCGAACTCTGTTCGCTGGAGTCTGTCTATCCGAGCCGCAGCCCGTGCAGCGCCAGCCAGGCTTGCGGATCCACCCGCTGCCCGTTCTGGATGATCTCGAAATGCAGGTGCGGCCCGGTGGAATCACCGCGGTTGCCGATGCGGGCGATCTGCATGCCCGCCGGGACGCGCTCGCCCACCGAGACGAAGAAGTCGTACATGTGCCCGTAGACCGAGATCGTCCCGTCGTCGTGGCGGATCTGCACCCACAGCCCGAACCCCTGCGCCGGTCCGGCCGCGACGACCGTGCCCGCCGCCACCGCGTAGATCGGTGACCCGAGCGGCGCCGCGATATCGATGCCCGCGTGGAAGGTGCCCCACCGCGGCCCGAACCCGGAGGTGAACGCACCCCGCGCGGGCAGCGTGAACGCACCCACCCCGGGCAGTACGAACGTGGGATCGGTGCCCGCGGTCATCCACGGCTGATACTCCCCGGCCACCGCCGCGGCCGCCTCCGCCTTGGCCCGCTCCAGCGTATTGCGCGCCGCGGCCGCCACCACCGCCTGCTCACGAATCCGCTCGCCATTGGCGATGGCATCCAGATACCGCTTGGTCGTCGAGGCGGGCATCTGCACCTGCAAGGGATGCGCCGTCGGAACCCGCAGCGCCACACCAGGTTCCACCGCCGCATCGATGGGAATCCGCCCCAGCGTGCTGTCCGCTCCCGCGAAAACGAGCACCGCCGTGACCCCGGCGATCAGCGCCCTGTGCCGCAGCGCCCACTCCCGTGCCACCGGCGCCTGCCGCCGCACCTCGTCCCGGCCTCGCCCGACGAGTTCGGTCACCTCCGCGCGAGACCTGGGCCGCCGCGCCCACAGCGCCACGCCCTGATCCCGCATCCGCGGTGCGCGCGCACGTGCCCACGCCACCCCGTTCGCGGCTGCCCGCGCCATCCGTGCGCTCTGCCCCCGCGGCCCGTGACCGCGCGGCCCCGTCAGTTCCGAGCGCACCCCCGGGACATAGCTGCCCTCGCCGACACGAAACCCGTGGTCCCGGTCGGCAGCGTCCGCATCCGAGCTTCGATCGCTCGTAGCGGCCCCTTCGTCCGCGTCGTCCGACTCGGCCACGGCGAGCTCGCGTGATGCGGCCGGGTCCACGTCATCCGGCGGCACCCGTGCGGCGCGCTCGGCTCCGTTCCCGTGCGCGGCCGGTGCGGTGGGTGGGGTTTCTTGTTCAGCGGGCTTGCTCCCGTTGGCGGCCGGAGCCGTCGCGGACGGGGCGGCAGCAGATGGCCGCTTTCCATTGGTCGCGGGCTCGGCGGGCGCGGACTGGTGCCCCGCCGAGGTCTCCTCGGTGGTCTTTCCCCCCGGCACGAATCCCTCCTCAGCCATTCCAGGGGCCATTAGGGGACAGGCGGGGGAGCGGGTGCTCTACCGTCTGTCTCGTGCGTATCGAATCTCGCCGGTCGACCATTCCACCTTTTTACGTGATGGACGTCTGGAAAGCAGCAGCTGAACGGGCCCGGACACACGGGGATGTGCTGGTGCTGGCCGCGGGGCAGCCGTCCACGCCGGCGCCGCGGGCGGTGCTGCGGGCGACCCGGCAGGCAATGGACAGCGAATTGCTGGGATACACCGAGACTTTCGGAATCCTGGAGTTGCGACAGGCCATTGCCGAGCATCACCGGTCCACCTACGGGGTGACGGTGGACGCCGAGGACGTGGTGGTGACGACCGGGTCGTCGGGCGCGTTCACGCTCATCTTCCTGGCGGCGTTCGATCCGGGGGACGCCGTGGTGGTGGCCCGGCCCGGATATCCGGCGTACCGGAATACGCTCACCGCGCTGGGCTGCGAGGTGGTGGAGCTGGACTGCGGGCCCGAGACCCGGTTCCAGCCGACGGTGGCCATGCTGGAGGCGCTGCCGGAGCCGCCCGCGGGCCTGATCGTGGCGAGCCCGGCCAATCCGACCGGCACCATGATCGCTCCGGATGAGCTGGCGGCGCTGGCCCGCTGGTGCGACGACCACGGCACGCTGCTCATCTCCGACGAGATCTATCACGGCATCGTCTACGACGACACCGAGCCCACCTCCTCGGCGTGGGAGACCTCCCGCGAATCCGTGGTGATCGGTTCGGTCTCCAAATACTTCTCCATGACCGGCTGGCGGCTGGGCTGGATGCTGGTGCCCGCCGTCCTGCGCCCGGCCCTGCAGCGGCTGGCCTCGAATATGACCGTGTGCCCGCCGGCCATCTCGCAGTACGCGGCCGTGCACGCCTTCGGCGCGGAGGCCAAGGAGGAACTCGACGGGCATGTGCGCCGCTATGCGGCCAACCGTCAGCTGCTGCTGTCGGGACTGCCGAAACTGGGTATCACCGAGCTCGCTCCGGCCGACGGCGCGTTCTACGCCTACGCGGATATCGCTCACCTGACCGATGATTCGATGCGCTGGTGCACCGAGGTGCTCGATCACACCGGGGTGGCGCTGGCGCCCGGCATCGACTTCGACACCGTCAACGGGTTGCACACGGTTCGCTTCTCGTTCGCCGGGGCGAGCGCCGATATCGAGGAAGCGCTGGACCGGTTGGAACGCTATATGGCCTGATCTGCCAAGACTTTCCGGTCTCGCCCCCGAGCCCGCACAGATGCGGTACAACAGCAGTATCGCGTTTCCGCACGGCTCGTCCGATCGCCCACGAACCTGGGAATCCCCACAGATCGCACAGATTTGGCACAGATGAACCGATGATGACTGGCACGATTGCACCGTGACCACTGCGACGACTCCGAAAGGCGAACGGCGTCGCCAAGCGCTGGTTTGTGCTGCCGCCGAGCTGTTGCTCGAGGGCGGCTTCGAAGCGGTCCGGCACCGCTCGGTGGCGACCCGGGCGGAGCTGCCGCTGGCATCCACCACCTACTACTTCGACTCGCTCGAGGATTTGATCGCCCGCGCGGTGGAATTCTCCGGCAATGCCGAATTGGAGGCCATGCGCCGGCGCGTGGGGGAGGTGACCCACCGCCGCCGCGGGGCCGAGGCCACCGTCGATCTGATCCTCGATCTGCTCGTCGGCCCGGAGAATCCGGACGAGGACGCCCGCGGTCAGCTTATTGCCCGCTACGAACGCTCGGTGGCCTCCGCCCGCCATCCCGAACTACGCGAAGTCCAGCTCCGACTACGCGCCCAGCTCGACGAGTTGCTGGGCGACGTGCTGCGCCGGTCCGATCGGGTGGTTCGGGCCGAGCAGACGCGCCGCTTGGTCGCCGTGGTCGACGGCGCCGTGGTGACAGCCCTGGGTGAAGCTGATCCCCAACCTCGCCGCATGGCCCGGGGCGCACTGCTGGAGATCATCGATATCGTCGCTCCGCCTGCCTGAAGACAAGCTCGGAGTTCGCGGCCGTCCCGATTCTGGACCGAGTGCAGCGCGCGGGGGAGCGAAGCGGAGGAGCGTGCGGAGGGAGGGAAGAATCGGGACCAAGGGGCCGCGAACCCGCCGGAGCGCAGCGGAGGCAAAATAGACGCCGTGAGTCTTGTGCCGAACGTCCTCGCCACCCGTTACGCCAGCCCCGAGTTGGTGCGCCTGTGGTCGCCCGAGAACAAGATCGTTCTGGAACGGCGGCTGTGGCTGGAGGTGCTGCGCGCCCAGTCCGAACTGGGAGTGGACGTTCCGGCCGGTGTGGTCGAGGACTACGAGCGCGTCATCGATCAGGTCGATCTGGCTTCCATCGCCGAGCGCGAGCGCGTCACCCGCCACGATGTGAAGGCCCGCATCGAGGAGTTCAACGCCCTGGCCGGGCACGAGCACGTGCACAAGGGCATGACCTCCCGCGACCTCACCGAGAATGTCGAGCAACTGCAGATCCGCCTGTCGCTCGAGCACGTCCACGCGCACGGCATCGCCATCGCCGCCCGCCTCACCGAGCGCGCCGCCGAATACCAGTCGCTGGTCATGGCCGGTCGTTCCCACAATGTGGCCGCCCAGGCCACCACGCTGGGCAAGCGCTTCGCCTCGGCCGCGGACGAGCTGCTCATCGCCCTCACCCGCCTGCGCGAACTCATCGACCGCTACCCGCTGCGCGGCATCAAGGGCCCCATGGGCACCGCCCAGGACATGCTCGACCTGCTCGGCGGCGATGCCGCCAAGCTCGCCCAGCTGGAGCAGAAGGTCGCCCACCATCTCGGCTTCAAGAACGTGCTGACCAGCGTCGGCCAGGTCTACCCCCGCTCGCTCGACCACGATGTGCTCTCCGCGCTGGTCCAGATCGGCGCGGGCCCCTCGTCTTTCGCCCACACCATCCGCCTGATGGCCGGCCACGAACTCGTCACCGAGGGTTTCCAGCCCGGCCAGGTCGGCTCCTCGGCCATGCCGCACAAGATGAACACCCGCTCCGCCGAGCGCGTCAACGGCCTGCAGGTGGTGCTGCGCGGCTACGGCTCCATGACCGCCGAACTGGCCGGCGCGCAGTGGAACGAGGGCGATGTCTTCTGCTCGGTGGTCCGCCGCGTGGCGCTGCCGGACGCCTTCTTCGCCGTCGACGGCATGATGGAGACCTTCCTGACCATCCTCGCGGAGTTCGGCGCCTACCCGGCCGTCATCGACCGCGAACTCAATCGCTACCTGCCGTTCCTGGCCACCACCCGCATCCTCATGGCCGCGGTGCGCGCCGGCGTCGGCCGCGAGACCGCCCACGAGGTCATCAAGGAGCACGCGGTGGCCGTGGCCCTCGCCATGCGGGAGCAGGGCCGCGAACCCGATCTGCTGGACCGCCTGGCCGCCGACGAGCGCATGCCGCTGGACCGCGCCGCTCTCGACGCGGCGCTCGAGGACCGTTCCGCGTTCATCGGCGCCGCCGAAGCGCAGACCGCCTCGGTCATCGCCCAGGTGCAGAAGCTGGTCGAGGCCAATCCGGAGGCGGCCCGCTACACTCCGTCGCCAATCCTCTAGGGGCGTCCGGATTCTCCGGCCTTAGGCTGCCGGACATGAATCCGTACACGATCTTCTCCGATATCGTCGCCGGTCGTGCACCCGCCAGCCGGGTGTACGAGGACGCGGATGTGCTGGCGTTCATGGACATTCGGCCGCTGACGCCCGGACATGTCCTGGTGGTTCCCAAGATTCCCGCGCGGAGTCTGTCCGAACTCGATCCGGCGTTGGGCGGCAAGCTGTTTCAGGTGGGGCAGCGGGTGGCGGCGGCGCTGCGGGAATCCGAGGTCGGCTGCGACGGGGTGAATTTCTTCCTGGCGGACGGGGTGACGGCGGGTCAGGAGGTGTTCCACGTGCATCTGCATGTGATTCCACGCACTCCGGGGGACGGGTTCGGATTGCGGGCGCGGCCCACGTCTCCGGCGCGGGCGGACCTGGATTACCTGGCGGGATCCATTCGGGGAGCGTTGGGAAGAAACACTGGCGAGTAATAGCCGAAGCGCATTACCATATCCGAACCGACTGGTTTGCCAAGGACACGCCAAAACTTGAATCCTCCTCGAGGCGACCGCCTCTCGAGTTACGTTGAACGGCGTTCTTGGTGGGCTGATGGAGGTGGGGACATGCGCAGAAGAGTCGTTGCCGCAGCGATTTTCGCGATCGCCGCAAGTTTGCTGAGCCCGGTGCTGGCGTCCCCGCCAACCGCGAGCGCGGCCCAGGTGCTCCGCGTCGACGACCTCGGCCCCACCCGTTCCGCCCTCTTCATCGATTCCACCGCCATGGGCCGCACCATTCAGGTCCAGGTGCTGCACCCGGCCGGTGGCGGCGCCCGGCCCAGCTACTACCTGCTCGACGGGCTGGATCCCGGCGCGGGGCAGAGCACCTGGACCAATGCCACCGACGCCGAACCCTTCTTCGGCGGCAAGAACGTGAACGTGGTGCTGCCCATGGGCGGGCAGGCCAGCTACTACACCGACTGGATCGCCGATGATCCGCGCTTCGGCCGGTACAAGTGGGAAACCTTTCTGACACAGGAACTTCCGCCGATCATCGACAGTTACTTCGCCGGCAACGGCGTGAACGCCATCGGCGGGCTGTCCATGGGCGGCACCGCGGCTTTCGTGCTGGCCGTACGGCATCCGAACCTGTACCGCGCCGTCGCCGGATACAGCGCCTGTCCGGATCTCACCATCGCGCAGGGCGGCATGCTCTTCTCCATCGCGAATCGCGGTGGCAATCCGTTCAATATGTGGGGCGGTCCCGCGGATCCGGCCTGGGCCGCGCACAATCCGGCGATACTCGCGGATCGGCTGCGCGGCAAGACCCTCTACCTCTCCACCGGCACCGGTCTGCCCGGCCCGCACGAGCTGGAGATCAAACCGCAGCTGCCGGAGAACATCTTCTTCGGCGGGCCCATCGAAGTCGGTGTGAACGCCTGTGTCACCGCCTTCGAACAGCGGTTGCGCGAGTTGAGCATTCCGGCGCGCATCGACCACAGTCCGGTGGGCACACACTCGTGGTCGTACTGGCAGGACACGCTGCACGAATCCTGGCCGACCATCGGCGGTGCGATCGGCGCGTAGGCTCCGGCCCCGCGCGCAGCGCTACGGCGCGATGATCTCGACGCCCGCTCTCCGGGCTTGCTGGATGCCGTGCTCACCGGCGCGCGCACCGAGGCCGGTGCGCCGCCGATGGCCACGACGTGAATTCGATCAGCTTGCGGGACGGTTGAATTCGCCGTCCTTGGCCCCGGCCACGAAGGCCTTCCACTCGCCCGGCGTGAAGATCAGCACCGGTCCCTCCGGATTGCGGGAATCCCGCAATCCGATATTTCCACTGGCCAGGAAGGCGATTTCGACGCCATCGGCCTGGTCGTCACTGCGCCGCCAGACGGCATCGGGCTCGATCTCGCGGTTCTTCGCTTCCACTTCCGGACACTCCCTGTGCGATCGCTGCGAAGTACTGGACGGTGATGTAGATCGCACTCATCATGCCAGTGTTTGCGAGCGGCACGGATCGGATATTCCATTCTGTGTCAGCGGAAGGAGGTATGTGGTGCGCACGCCATGGTCCCCGCAGCGAGCCGCTCCCATCTCCGATAGCTGTGATGTCGTTCCCGCACGGTTCACGGTGGAGATGGCGCACAGCATTCTGCGGATTCATCGAAGTTGCCCGACCGACCAGTGTGCTCGACGCAAAGCGGCGGTCTTCTTCCTCTACGATCAGCGGCAGCATTCGGCAAACGGGCGCTCGCGCCGCCGATAGCCGACCGATCATCGGCTCGCTCATCGAGCGCTCGCCCTCGGCCGGGCGCTCGGATCATTTCACCGGCCGCGTGCCCGCCTGACCGCGAACACCACCGCCCAGGCGACCACCACTCCCGCGCCCACCAGCACGTATCCCGCTGGCATGCCGAGGAATACCACGAGCTCGGTGCGATAATCGACCTGCCGGAAGTCGCCCGCGGACGCGGCGGCGGGGACGAAGGCGAAGTCCGAGGTGATCTCGCCCGGCTCGCGGATGACGATATTCAGTTCCGTCAGGTAATCCTGGCGGCCGGCCACGACCTGTTGCAGCTCCGGCTCCGCCGGCTGCTCGAGGCGGCCGGCGAAGTCGACGGTCACCAACTGCCGCACCCGGTCCGGATCGGACCGCTCTACCCGCTGCGCGCCGAGCACGTACAGCTTGACCGTCTGCGCACTGTCGGCGGCGGCGGACATCCGCATCGGATACACCGGGCGATCGGCGGCGAAGGTCAATCGGATCGGATCCACCGCGCCGCGCAGCGGTTCATCGCCGACGAGCCGCACGGCCACGAACGACCAGCCCTCGTCCAGATAGGGCCGCACGGTGGCGGTGACCTCCGCCCGCAGGGCATACCCATTGTCGTCCAGCCACTTCTGCACGCCCGCCGGATCACCGCCGGTGAGGGTGGTGGCCTCGAGCGGGCCCAGCCGGACCCGGCTCACCACCTCCGGCGCGCCGCCGCCCGAGGTCTCGGCGGCTCCGGGCGCGAGATTGCCCGCGTCCCCGGCACCCTGGAGCAAGGCCAGGCCGCCGATCCCGGCCAGCGCCCGGAGATCGCCGAACCAGTCGAGCTCGGTGACCACCCGGGGGCCGGTCAGCTCGTCCAGCGCGGTGAACGCGGCCTGATCGCCGGCGGTGACGGTCGCCGGAGCGGGGGTCGGGACGAGCAGTGCGGCATGGTCGGAGGCGCTGTCGAAGCCGAGCCGCATGAGGATGGTCTCGGTGGCGCCGTCCCAGCTCACCAGCGCCGTCTCGTCGAAGACCCGCATGGACTCCCCGGCGGGCGTGGCGACGCCGCCGCACGCACACGCCGAAGCCGGCACGGCCACACCGATTCCCCCCACGCCGAGCGCGATGGCGACCACCGCGACCAGGCGTGCTGTCCTACGCAACAGCATGCCGCCAGGGTACGCACGCCGAGCGGCGGGCGCTCCCGCCTTTCGCAGCTGGACGCGGGTCCGGCGGGCTGGTTTCGGCGGGCACCACTAACGTGGACGCATGGCTTTGGACAGTGGTAGCGCGACCTCACAATCCGGCGCGATCGTGACGGCGCCGATCGCCAAACGGGTGCCGACCGAGCGCGTGCACCACGGTGACGTCTTCATCGACCAGTACGAATGGCTGCGGGACAAGGAGAACCCGGAGGTCATCTCGTATCTGGAGGCGGAGAACGCCTATACCGACGCGCAGACCGAGAAGTTGCGGCCGCTGCGGGAGAAGATCTTCGAGGAGATCAAGGGCCGCACCCAGGAAACCGACCTGTCGGTGCCGACCCGTATGGGCGACTACTGGTACTACTCGCGCAGCTTCGAGGGCAAGCAGTACGGCGTCCATTGCCGCTGCCCGATCGCGGACAAGAACGACTGGACCCCGCCGCAGCTCGAGGTCGGGACCGAGGTGCCCGGCGAGCAGGTGCTGCTGGATTCCAACGAGCTGGCCGAGGGCCACGACTTCTTCGCACTCGGCGCCTTCTCCATCAGCCACGCCGGCGACCTGCTGGCCTTCTCCGTCGACACCGTCGGCGACGAGCGCTACGTGCTGCGTTTCAAGAATCTGGAGACCGGCGAACTGCTGGCCGACGAGATTCCCGGCACCGCGCCCGGCGCGACCTGGTCCCTCGACGGCACGCACGTCTTCTACCAGACCGTCGACGAGTCCTGGCGGCCCGACACCGTGTGGCGGCACCGGCTGGGCGCCGCCCAGGACACCGACGTCAAGGTCTTCCACGAGCCGGATGAGCGCTACTGGGTGAGCATCGGCGCGACCCGCTCGGAGAAGTACCTGGTCGTATGGGTCGGCTCCAAGATCACCAGCGAGGGCTGGATCCTGGAGTCCGACAATCCCGAGGGCGAGTTCCGGGTCCTGCTGCCGCGCCGCGAGGGCGTGGAGTACTCGGCCGAGCACGCGGTGGTCGGCGGCGAGGACCGTCTGCTCATCCTGCACAACGATGTCATCGACGGGGTGAAGGCGGAGAACTTCGTCCTCGCCGAGGCCCCGGTCTCGGATCCGGCGAACCAGACCATCCTCATCCCGCACCGCGACGATGTGCGCCTGGAGGACGTCGATGCCTTCTCCGACAAGCTGGTGCTCAGCTACCGCCGCGAGGCGCTGCCGCGGGTGGCGGTCTGGCCGCTGACGCCCGAGGGTTACGGCGAGCCGAAGGAGATCGACTTCGAGCTCGAGCTCTTCGCCGCCGGCCTGGGCTCCAATCCGGAATGGGAGCAGCCCACCCTGCGCGTGGGCCTGACCTCGTTCATCACCCCGATGCAGGTCTTCGACTACGTGCCCGAGACCGGTGAGCTGCTGCTCCGCAAGGAACAGCCGGTGCTCGGCGGGTACGACGCCGGAGACTATGAGCAGCACCGGGATTGGGCGGTCGCCGCGGACGGCACCCGCATCCCGATCTCCATCGTGGTGCGCAAGGACGCCCCGGCCGGTCCGAAGCCGTTGCTGCTCTACGGATACGGCTCCTACGAGGCCAGCATCGACCCGGGCTTCTCGGTGGCGCGGCTGTCCATGCTGGACCGCGGCATGGTGTTCGCGGTCGCCCACGTGCGCGGCGGCGGCGAGATGGGCCGGCTCTGGTACGAGCACGGCAAGACGCTCACCAAGAAGAACACCTTCACCGATTTCGTCTCCTGCGCACGGCATCTCATCGACACCGGCGTCACCGCCCCCGACCGCATGATCGCCGACGGCGGCAGCGCCGGCGGCCTGCTGGTCGGCGCGGTGGCCAACCTCGCGCCGGAGCTGTTCACCGGCATCCTGGCCAATGTGCCGTTCGTGGACCCGCTGACCTCCATCCTGGATCCCTCCCTCCCGCTCACCGTCATCGAGTGGGACGAGTGGGGTAATCCCTTGGAGGACAAGGAAGTCTACGACTACATGAAGTCCTACTCGCCGTACGAGAACGTCGAGGCCAAGGACTACCCGGCCATTCTCGCCATCACCAGCCTCAACGACACCCGGGTCCTCTACGTCGAACCGGCCAAGTGGGTGGCCGCCCTGCGCGCCACCAAGACCGGCCACTCCCAGCTGCTGCTGAAGACCGAGATGTCCGCCGGCCACGGCGGCGTCAGCGGCCGCTACGAGAAGTGGAAGGAAGTGGCCTTCGAATTCGCCTGGGTCCTCGACACCGTCGGCCTCGCCGACCGCTAGGCGCCGGGACCGAGCGCTTTGGCCTTCACATCCTCCGGCGCGGCCCAGCCGGGTTTGCGGAGGCGCTCGACGACCATCGGGACCAGGCAGAAGAAGACGGTGCCGCCGGCGACCAGGGCAACATAGGTCGCCGGGTTGCCGATGGGGAGTTGCGAGGGCGGGACGAAGGCCGTCACCAGAGCGAACGCCATTGCGGCGAAGCCGGTTCCGGCGCAGGCCCAGATGCCGGCCTTCCCACCGGGGACCTTGAAGGGGCGCTCCAGCTCGGGCCGGGTATAGCGGAGCCGGATGGCGGCGGCGTACATGAAGAGATAGATGATGATGTAGATGCCCACGGCCATGGCGGTAATGAGGAAGAAGGCGCTGCTCACGTCGGCCATGAAGAAATAGGGGGCGCACAGGACGGTCACCATGACGCCCTGGGCGATCAGGATATTGGATTGCACCCCACGGGAATTCACCTTCTGCAGGATCGGTGGGAGCATGCCGTCGTGGGCGGTGGCCAGGACGCCGCGGCTGGGGCCGGTGATCCAGGCCAGGGTGCCGGCGAGGGCGCCGTACGCGATCAGGGCCGCCAGCACGAGGACCGGCCAGCCGATGTCCATCAGAGTGCCGAAACCGGAAGTGAGGGCGTCGAATACGCCGGAATTCAGGTTGATCCTGTCGTAGGGGAGGATGCCCGCCACCGCCAGCGCGCCGAGGGTGAAGATGGCGGCCGAGGCGACGGCGGCGATCATGATGACCACGGGATACTGGCGGCCCGGATTGCGCAGCTCGGTGGCGTGCACCGCCTGCGATTCGATACCGGTGAAGTTCTCCAGGATATTGCCGAGGAACGCCAGGGCGGACAGGCCCGCGATGTAGGGCATGAAGCGGGGCGCGTCGTGGCCGTCGCGCTCGACGGTGACCGCCGGATCGGTGGTGTGCTCCCAGCCGATGGTGTGCCCGCCGAGCACCCACCAGAGGAACAGGCCCAGCAGGATGAGACCCGGAATCGCGGTGCCGAGCAGGAACCCGGCCTGAGTCACCTTGGCCGCCAACTGATTTCCGGCCAGTGCGACCAGGGTGCAGGCCCAGTAGGCGATGACCGAGAAGATGCCGACGTACACGTGGTCCTGTGCCATATCGGGCCTGTCGATGGCGAAAGCGACACCGGCGGCGGCGAAGCTCAGTCCGGTGGGGAAGAAGACCATGGCCTGCAGCCAGGACAGGAAGATCACCCAGAAGCCCACCCTCTTACCGAAGGCTCCGCTGATCCAGGCGTAGAGGCCACCGGCCTTGCGGCCGAACGCACTGCCGAGTTCGGCCGACACCAGGCCGGCCGGAATCAGGAAGAGCACCACGGAGAAGCCGATGTAGAAGAACATGGTCAGTTCTTCCTTGGCCATCGCGGGCAGCCCGCGCAGGCTGGTGACAATGGCCGCGGCGGTGGTGAAGCCGAGGGCGATCGTACTCAGGTACCTGGTGTTCGACGGCGCACCGGCGGCGGGCGCCGCCACACTTCGGCCCGCCGCACCGGCGCGGTGCGCGCTGCTCACGACTTCGCCTTACCCGCAGCGGATTTCGCCCTCTTGCCGCCGCCCTTGCCGCCGGATCCGTTGGTTTTCGACTTGGCCGCAGCGGTTTTGGACTTGCCGGAACCTGCTTTGGTCCGGGCCGGCGTCACTTTCGGTGTCGGCACGGCCGCGGTCGCGCTGTGCGTGAACCCGCCCGCGTCCGCACGGGTGAGCGAGGTTCGCAAGGGATGCGCGTGCAGCTGGTTCATGCCGCGCCGCACATCCGCGAGCAGCAGATCGGCCATGTCGTAGGTGAATCCGTGCCGCAGCACCGCCCGCATGATGGTCTCGTTCTCGCGGTCGGCGGGCAACGGATAGGCGGCGATGAGCCAGCCGCGGGTGCGCAGCCGGTCGGACAGGTCGTAGAGGTTGAAATTCTCCTTACCCGACAGCCGCCAGGACACCGCCGTGATCCCCCGGCGCGGATCGGCGTCGTGGATCAGCTCGAAGGGCCCGACGTCGGTCAAGCCCTTGGCCAGATGCTGACCGGCGGCATAGATGGCGGACTGCACGCGCCGATATCCGGTGCGCCCCAAGCGAATGAAGTCGTAGTACTGGGTGATGGCCTGTCCGCCCGGGCGGGAGAAGTTGAGATTGAAGGTGGCCATGGAGCCGCCGAGATAGTCGACATTGAAGATCAGGTCCTGGGGCAGATCCGCGGCCGTGCGCCAGATGGCCCAGCCCGCGCCCAGCGGCGCCAGCCCGGTCTTGTGCCCGGAGGCATTGATGGATTTCACCCGCGGCAGCCGGAAGTCCCACACCAGCTCGGGCGCGCAGAACGGCGCGAGGAAGCCGCCGCTGGCCGCGTCCACATGGATCGGGATATCCAGGCCGGTCCCGGCCTGCAGGTCGTCGAGCGCCTTGCTGATCCCCGCGACATCCTCGAACAGGCCGGTGAAGGTCTGCCCGAAGGTCGGCACCACCATGATGGTGTTCTCGTCGCAGTAGGCGGCCACATCGTCGGGATGCATGGTGTACCGCGTACCGCGCAGCGGGACCTGCCGGATTTCCACATCGAAGTAGCGGGCGAACTTCTCCCAGCACACCTGGACCGGCCCGCACACGAAGTTGGGCATGCCCGTGCCGCCGCGCTGGCGCCAGCGGAACTTGGCCGCGAGCCCGCCCAGCATGGCGGCCTCGCTGGAGCCGGTGGTGGACGTGCCCAGGGTGCGCTCGGCGTCGGGCGAATGCCACAGATCGGCCAGCATGCGCACGCCGCGCCGTTCGATTTCGGCGGTCTGCGGGTATTCGTCCTTGTCGACGATGTTCTTGTCGAGGCATTCGTTCATGAGCCTTCGCGCCTGGTCGTCGACCCAGGTGGTGCAGAAGGTGGCCAGGTTCATCCGGGAGACGCCGTCGAGCAGCAGTTCGTCGTGCACGATCTGGTAGGCGACCTGGGGATAGATCTCTTGCTCCGGGAATCCGTGATGTGGGGCCGGGCGTTTGATGCCGGGCATCGCGTAGAGATCGTCGGGCTCCAGATTGCCGGTCATATGGCCTCCATAGCGGGTTCCATGCCTATCGAAACTGGTTGGGCAAGCTACCGTTTCGTAATCCAGAGATAGTTGCTGAACAGTTACTATTCAGCACTATGGACTATCAGCATGTCATAGAGCAGGTGATGTCCGCCACGGCGCCGCATATCGGGGAGGGTGCGGTCGCCGACTACATTCCGGGTCTTGCCGAGGTTGATCCCAAACAGTTCGGATTCGCCGTCGCCACCGTCGAGGGAAAGCTCTATACCGGCGGTGACGTGGATGTTCCCTTTGCGATCGAGAGTATTTCCAAGGCCTTCGCGCTCGCGCTGGTGCTCGCCCATCAGGACGGCGGGATCTGGAAGCGGGTGCGGCGCGAGCCTTCCGGGGTGGCCTTCAATGACCTGATCGAACTCCAACTGGAGGACGGCATTCCGCGCAATCCCTACATAAACCCCGGCGCCATCGTGGTCGCTGATCAGTTGCTGACAGATACCGGCGATGCCGTGGCCGCCCTGCGTGACCTCCTGCGGGCCGAGACCGGCAATCCGGCGCTGGACGTGGACAGCGTCATTGCCGAATCCGAACTGCGCACCGGCGACCGCAATCGGGCCATCGCCTACCTCATGGCGAGCTTCGGGAATATGCGCAACAGCGTGGAACTCGCTCTCGACCACTACTTCCGGCAGTGCTCGTTCACCATCACCTGCGCGGAGCTGGCCAAGGCCGGGCTGCTCATCGCCCGGCACGGCCTGCGCGCCGACGGCAGCCGGCTGCTGAGCCGCGACGACGCCCGGCACATCACCGCGCTCATGACCATGTGCGGCACCTACGACGGCGCGGGCGAATACGCCTACCGCATCGGCCTTCCGGTCAAGAGCGGGGTGGGCGGCGGGCTGCTCGCCGTCGTACCCGGCCAATGCTCGGTCGCCGCCTGGGGGCCCGGACTCGACGCGAAGGGCAACTCGGTTTCGGGCGCGGTGGCGCTGGAGACCTTCGCGCGCGTCGGCCAATTCTCGGTGTTCTGAATCTCGTCACAGCTCTGCGTTTTCCGCGTTCGATCGGACGGTTTCGGAAAGGATCGGCGATGACTGGCACGGCGACCAAGCCGGCGACGGCCACCAACTACATCTCCTGGGTGACGCTGGCCCTCATGACCACGAGCTCGGTGGCCAGCCTGCGGGCCTCGCCCACCATGGCCGTCTACGGATTGGCCTGTGTGTTCCTGTATCTGGTGCCCGCGCTGCTGTTCCTGCTGCCGACCGCCTTCGTGGCGGCCGAGCTGGCGTCGGGCTGGGCGGGCGGAGTCTACAAATGGGTGGGGGAGGGCCTGTCCCAGCCCATGGGCTTCCTCGCGGTGTGGTGCCAGTTCGCCATGACCATCTTCTACTACCCGAGCCTCTTGGCCTATGTGGCAAGCACTTTCGCCTACATCATCAACCCGTCGCTGGCGGCCAACGGCGTGTACGTGGCGATCGTCATCATCACCATCTACTGGGCGGCGGTCTTCGTCTCCTCGCAGGGCACCAAAACCGTTGCGGGACTGTCGAGTATGGGACTGATCATCGGCACGCTGATTCCCGGTGCGCTGCTGGTGATCCTGGGCTTCGTCTTCCTCGCCCAGGGCAACGAGCCCGCCGCGCCCATGGACGCCGCGCACCTGTTCCCGGCCTGGACCGGGCTGGCCAGCCTGGTGCTGATCGTCAACAACTTCCTGTCCTACGCGGGCATGGAGATGAACGCGGTGCACGTGTCCTCGCTGCGCGATCCCGGCAGGGAGTACCCGAAGGCCATGGCCATGGCGGTCGGCCTGGTGCTGATCATCTTCATCGTCCCGGCCGTGGTGATCAGCTGGGTGGTGCCCGCGCAGAACCTGTCCCTCACCGCCGGCGTCATGCAGGCCTTCGACGGGTTCTTCAACCACTTCGGCATCGGCTTCCTGACGCCGGTGCTCGGCGTCATGCTGGTGGCCGCGGCGCTGGGCGGCATGCTCACCTGGCTGGCCGGGCCGTCGAAGGGGCTGCTGCTCATCGGGCGCAAGGAAGGATATCTGCCGCCCGTGCTGACGCGGGTGAACAAGCATGGCGTGCAACAGAACATGCTGGTGGCCCAGGGCATCGTGACCACGCTGCTGGCCCTGCTGTACGCCTTCATCCCCGATGTCTCCAGCGCCTACTGGATCCTGTCGGTGATCACCACGCAGGTCTATCTGATCATGTACGTGCTCATGTTCGCGGCCGCGATTCGCCTGCGCCGCAACCAGCCCGACCATCCGCGCGGCTATCGGGCCCCGGCCCTGATCGCGCTGTGCGGGCTGGGCACCGTCTCCTCGGTCGCGGCCTTCCTCATCGGATTCGTGCCGCCCTCGCAGTACGGCAGCGGCAGCGCGCTCGGCTATGTGCTCGTCATCGGGCTCGGCATGGGCATAGTCGGCCTGCTGATTCCGTTCCTGTTCTTGAAGTTCCGCAAACCCGGCTGGAAGACCGATGTCCCCGAGGAGGCGCTGGCATGACCGACACCGGCGGTGCGCCCGCAAGCGTGCGGCGGACAACGTATCTCATGGTCGCGGTGATCCTGGTGGCGGTCGCGGTCATCGGGGTGATCATCTTCCGGCAGGAGCGCGGCTCCGATGCCGCGCTGCGCAAGGCGGAGGTCCTGCAGTCCCGGCTCACCGAGGCGGGACTGGCGGCGCCGGAACCGCGGGTGATCGCCGACTCCCTCGGCACCGATGGCGGGCTGGTGTGCCAGGATCCGGACTCGCCGCTGATCAAAGCGCGCTACCAGGCGGCCATCAGCAATGGCGCCAGTGGTCCGGGCAGCCGGCCGGTCATCGCGGACAGCGATATCTTCACGGCGACCGCCTTGGCCATCGAAACCTACTGCCCGGACAAGCTGGCGTCGTACCTGCAGGAAACCGGCACGCTGCGCACGAGCGGCACGGTGAAATCGGATACGGACAACTGAAACAGGAGATGTGAATGACCGAGAAAGAGCTCCGCGCCGCCGTGCAGGGCCTCATGCCGCGCGCGAAACAGGACCTGGCCGAACTGGTTTCGTACAAGTCGGTGTACGACGCGCGGCAGTTCCCGATCGAGGAATGCGAGAAGGCCGCGCAGTGGGTGGCGAATGCCTTCGCCGCCGAAGGGCTCACCGATGTGGGGCTGCACGAGACCTCCGACGGCAGCAAGGCCGTGGTGGCGCGGCGACCCGGCCCGCCCGGAGCACCGCACGTGCTGCTCTACTGTCACTACGACGTGCAGCCGCCGCTGGACGAAAAGGCTTGGCGCACACCGGTATGGCAGCTCACCGAGAAGGACGGCCGCTGGTACGGCCGCGGCGCGGCGGACTGCAAGGGCAATATCGTCATGCATCTGACCGCCCTGCGCGCGCTGCGGCAGATCGGCGGTGACGACTTCCCGGTGGGGATCACCCTGGTCGCCGAGGGTTCCGAGGAGCAGGGCGCCGGCGGGCTGGAGGACTTCGTCCCCGGGCACGCCGACCTGCTGCGCGCCGACACCATTCTGGTCTGCGACTGCGGCAATTTCGCCGTCGGCGTGCCGACCTTCACCGAAACCCTGCGCGGCAATGTGAATGTCGTGGTCACCATCGAAACCCTCGCCGGGGAAATGCATTCCGGCATGTTCGGCGGCGCGGCCCCCGACGCCCTCGCGGCCCTCATCCACGTGCTGGCCACCCTGCGCGACAAGGACGGCAACACCACCGTCTCCGGTCTGAGCAATGACCAGAAGTGGGACGGCGTCCAGTACCCGGAGGACCAATTCCGCGCCGATGCGGGCGTTCTCGACGGCGTCGATCTGCTCGGCTCCGGCACCGTCGCCGATATGCTCTGGGCCCGACCGGCTTTGACCGTCCTCGGCATCGACGCGCCCAAGGTGGTCGGGTCCGCGGCCGCCATTCAGCCCCGCGCGGCGGCGCGCATCAACCTGCGCATCCCGCCCGGCACCGATCCGCAGCAGGCGCTGAAAGCCCTGACCGCCCACCTCGAATCGAACACACCCTGGAACGCCAAGGTCACCGTCGAGAAGGAGGCCACCGGCGCGCCCTTCCGCTCCGCCACCGGCGGTCCGGCCCGCACCGCCATGGAGGCCGCCTTCGAGGCCTCCTACGGCCGCCCCGCCACCACCCAGGGCCAGGGCGGATCCATCCCACTCTGCAATGTCTTCGCCGACACCTACCCGGACGCGGAGATCATGTTGATGGGTGTGGAAGAACCGAAGTGCCTCATCCATGCCCCGAACGAGAGTGTCGATCCGACCGAGATCGAGCACATGGCCCTGGCCGAGGCGCTGTTCCTGGCTTCCTACCGCCGGACGACTTGATACGGTGGCTATCAAGTAGCAAACTCACGTAACGAGTGCACGACTGACCGAAAGCGCTATCCGGCGACCGCTAGGAGATGCTCGTGTCCGTCTATCTGTACCGGTGGGGCAGGTTCGCATATCGACGCAAGTGGATCGTGCTGCCGATCTGGCTATTGCTCTTCATGCTGCTCGGCGGCCTCGGCGCCGCCCTGCAGAAACCGATGAGCAATGACTTCGACATCCCGAACCTGCCATCGGAACGCGCCACCGAGATTCTGGACAAGCACTTCCCGGGCATGTCGCAGGCGTACAAGTTCGACGCGGTCACCGGTGTTTACGTGATCGGCGCGCCGGCGGGGACCAAGCTCACCGACGACGGCAATCAGCAGGCGATCAAGGGGCTCATCCAGCAGCTGGAGGGGCTGGGGATCGTCGATCACAGCAAACCGCTCACCGATCCCATTACCGCCGCACAGGAAATGGGGTGCCTGGACGGTGATCGCAACTCCAGCGAGTTCATCTCCAAGTGCTCCAACGCACCGCTGAACGTGCTCAACAAGGAGAATCCGGATTCCGTTGCGATTCTGAGTGTTCCGTTCACAATCAAGAACTTCGCCGATGTCACCGCGGATGATCGCAAGGCCGCCTACGACGTTGCCGATGGGGCGCGGCGGGCCGGGCTGACCGTCGAGCTGTCGGGCACCATCGCCATGGAGCAGCAGCAGCCCAGCGGTAAGTCCGAGATGATCGGCATGGGCTTCGCCTTCATTGTCATGATCATCTGCTTCGGCGCCATCGTGGCGGCCTTCGTGCCCATCATCACCGCCATCGTGGGCCTGGGCGCGGCGACCTCGCTGATCTTCCTGGGCACCTCGGTGCTGTCGGTGCCGAGCTTCACCACCTTCCTGGCCTCCATGATCGGCATCGCGCTGTCCATCGACTACGCGCTGTTCATCGTGTCCCGCTACAAACACGAACTGTCCGTACAGGATTCACCCGAGGAAGCCGCGGGCGTGGCGCTCGGCACGGCCGGGTCGGCGGTGGTGTTCGCCGGTCTGACAGTCATCATCGCGCTGGTCGGCCTGAGCATCGTGGGCGTGCGCTTCCTGACCTTCATGGGTCTGGGCGGCGCGGTCGCGGCCGGATTCGCCGTGCTGGTCGCGCTCACGCTCATGCCGGCGCTGCTCGGCGCGTTCGGGCGGTTCCTGTTCAAACCCAAGCTGCCGCTCATCGCCAAGTACGACCCGGAGGACGACACCCACGTCACCAATGGCATGCGAGTCGGGCAGCTGATCGGCAAGCTGCCGTGGGTCGCGCTGGCGCTCAGCGTGGTGGTGCTCGGCCTGCTGGCCGTGCCCGCCGCCAAGATGAATCTCGGCCTGCCGGGCGAGGATTCGATGCCCAAGACCTCCACCATCCGCAAGGCCTACGAACTGCGCACGCAAGGTTTCGGCGAGGGCAGCAATGGCGTGCTGCAGATCGCGGTGGATCTGTCCGACACCCCGGCCGAGCAGCGGCAGACCGCGGTGACGGCGCTGCGCGACCAGCTCGCCTCCTATCCGGACATGAACTACGTGACCGAGCCGACCTGGAGCGAGGACGGCCAGGGCGCGCAGTTCGAGGGCGTGCCCAAGACCGGGCCCAACAATCAGGAGACCAAGGACCTGGTGCGCGAGGCCCGCGACGCCGAGGCGCAATTCAAATCCGACTACGGCATGCAGTACGGAATTACCGGCACCACAGCCATTTACGCCGATATCGACCACGTGCTGCTCGGCAAGATCGTGCCCTATCTGGCCATTGTCGCCGGTGCGGCCTTCCTGTTGCTGATCGCCGTATTCCGTTCCGTGCTGGTGCCTTTGACGGCCGCGCTGGGCTTCCTGCTGTCCATGGCCGCCACCTTCGGCGCCACCGTGCTCATCTTCCAGGAGGGCAAGTTCGGCCTCATCGAGGAACCGCGCCCGATCATCAGCTTCATGCCGATCATGTTGATCGGCTTGGTATTCGGTCTGGCCATGGACTACCAGGTCTTCCTGGTGACCCGCATGCGCGAGGAATACGTGCACGGCGAGGAGCCCACCCAGGCCATGATCAAGGGCTACCACCACGGCGCCCGCGTGGTCACCTCGGCCGCCATCATCATGATCTTCGTCTTCGGCTCCTTCATTATGGAACCCGACGCCAGCGCCAAATCCATGGGCTTCGCCCTCGCCGCCGGCGTCCTGCTCGACGCCTTCATCGTCCGCATGATCCTCATCCCCGCCCTGCTGGTCCTCATGGGCAAGGCCGCCTGGTGGATGCCGAACTGGCTGAGCCGGATCGTCCCCGATATCGACGTCGAGGGCGCGCGCCTGCGCGAACTCCAGCGCACCGAGGCCGATGCGCGGGCGGGGGAGGCGGTCTCTCCGCACTGACCGGGAAAATACGCCCCCGAGGCGCTGGATTTACAGGTTGACAATATGTGTTGATCTGTAACAGACTCGCGGCGATCACGGTCATGAGGAGAGAGGTACGCCGATGACCGAGCACGCCCGGGTGGCGCTCGAACTGCTGCGCGACAGCAGTCAATTCAAGTGGTACATCGTTCCGTTGTTGTTGGTCGTCATCTATGTCTATGCGACCGAGGTGGAACGGCGGAATTGGAACGTGCTCTTCGCCGGGCTCGCGCTCTGGGGCATGGACTGGTTCAACGAGATCTGGAACTCGCTGGTCTTCCACGTCACCGGCCGCGCGCCGGTCTGGGGCGCGACCGGGCCGACGGCGTATCAGATCCTCATCGGGCTCAATATCGAGATCTGCTTCATGTTCGCCATCATGGGCATCGCCGCGGCGAAGATGCTGCCGCCCAAGGAAACCCGGATCCTCGGCCTGCCCAACCGGCCGGTGCTCATCGCGGTCAACTCGGCCGCCGCCGTGGGCGTGGAGGTGCTGCTCAACAAGGCCGGCGTGCTGACCTGGGACTGGAACTGGTGGCAGCCGAGCTTCCCGTTCCTCATCTGGCTCATCGGGTACGTGCCGTTCTTCGCGGCCTGCTTCTGGGTGCACGATCTGGCCACCGTGCGGTCGAAAGCCATTGCGGTGGGCGCGATTCTGGGAATCGACGCGCTCGCCCTCATTGTCTTCGGTGCACTGGAATGGTTGTGATCTCGATGCGCGCGACCGAGCGCGGCCTGCTCGCCGCCGTGGCCGGACTCGTATTCACCGGCCTCACAACGCATCCCGGAGCAGTCGCCGACCCGGGCGGGTGCACACTGATCGGCACGGTCGGCACCCCCGAGGTCACCGTCGACCATGGCGCCGCCGGGTTGACGGATCTCCCGCTCGCGGACATCGCGCTGCCCGACCGGGTGTACTTCCGGACCAGCACCGAGACGTTCAATCGCCGCTGGTCCTTCGCCGCTCGCAATGGCAACCTCTATGTGAAAGCAGCGGAGGCTCAGGGGGATTGGCGCTCGATGGCGCTGCCGGCCTGCCTCGGCGGCCGTATCGCCGGTGTCTCCGCCGACGACGACGAAGTGCTGGCCGTGGACGAGAGCGGCCGCTTCTACACCATGGACCACGCCCTCAGCGCGCCCCGCGACTGGAACTGGAGCAGCCGCTACGGCACCCCGCTGTGGACCGGGCCCGGAAACTCCCTGCCCCCGGGCACTCTCGACTGGACATGGTCGGTGCTCTCGCCTGCCGAGGACCACGTCTGGCGCGATACCGCCGGCAACGATCACCCGGTGGGCGGCGCGAAGGTCTCGCACGTCTTCGCGCTGACCGACGACGGCACCCGCATCCGCTACATCGACCCGTGGCTGCCGGTCGATCACAGCTACGAGATGGCGCTGCCGCCGCGATTCCGCGCAATCGCATTGTCCACCAGCGCGTCCACCACCCTGGTGGTGAACCGCCACGGCGACCTCTACACGCGCCTCTACGATTTCGACATCTCCGGCGCGGACAAGGTGTTCTTCCGCTACTCCTACGCGGACCAGCGCGGCCTGCCGGAGGCGCCGGACATGCTCAGCGAGCGGATCGACAATGGCACCGCCGCCATCCAACTGCCCGCCCCCGCGTGGGTGCGGCAGCCGAAGGTGCCCGGTGCGATCACCGATCGCATCTCCATCCACAAGACCGGGGCGGGCTCGGATGCCCGCGAACTGCGGGTGGAGGGCATCGATAATGGCCGGACCGGTTACTGGACAAAGGATCTCACTGCCGATCAGTGGGCCTTTGTGCCCACCGATCAGCCGTTGGGCGGTGAGCGGATCGCGAACACCGCCGACGATCGCAGTGCGGACCCCGCGGTGCCGCTCTCGCCGTACGACTACGCGGGCCGAGCTGCTGCGGGCTGGTCCGCTGCCATCGAAAACTTCGATGCGGCAGTGACTCCCACGCCCTTGCGGCTGGACTTCGGCGACGGCCTCCGGCTCGACCTGATCCTGCACACCGTGGACGGCCTGCGTCAGGCCCCGCAGGCACCGGGCCTCACGGCACAGCCTCGCCGTTTCGACGGCGCCATCGAAATCCCTTCGTACATAATGGAATCCCTCGCGGCGCAACCCGTGCCGATTCGCGAATTCCTCGAAACCACGCTCGGTGGACGGCGTTTCACCGATACCGGGGTCGTGGTCACGGCCGGAGAATTCACGATCGAGGGGCTCGGCGTCACGCTGGGCCGGGTTTCCTGATCAGAACTCGGTGTGGTCCTCGGCTTCGATGACCTTGAAATCGGTGCCGGCGGGCGCCATTTCGTTCAACCGACCGAAATAGATGCCCTGCGCCTCCGGAGCGATGATGCCGAAATGAATGGGAAAGGCGGTGCGGGGGTTTACCGCGCGCAGGTAATCCACCGCCTCGCTGATCCGCATCCACGGGGCGGCGGCGGGAATGGCCAGCACGCCGACATCGACCGGCGGGACCCACAGGGAATCGCCGGGATGGACGAATTGGGCCGGATCCTCGGGGGTGCCGAGCTGGAACACGGTGTTGTCGACGACCGGAATTTCCGGATGGATGACCGCGTGCCGGCCGCCGCCGCCGGTGATCTGTACGTTTCCGACCTTCAGGACATTGCCCGCATGCACCCCCTGCCAGGGCTCCTCTCGCGACGCCGCGGTCTGCGGGTCCGCGAGCAGCTGAGCCTGCGGATTGGCCTCGATCAGGGCGCCGATGCGGTTCGGGTCGATGTGATCGGGATGCTGGTGGGTGACGGCAATGGCGTCCAGCCCGGTAATGCCCTCGAAGCCGTGCGAGAAAGTGCCCGGATCGAAAAGGATCTTCGCGCCGTTCAACTCCACGAGAATGCATGAGTGTCCGAAATGGGCTATGCGCATGTTCGCAACGGTAGTCGCCGAGCGGTGTGTCGCACACCACGACCGGCGTGACCCGGCGGCACGCGCGCAACCATCGCCAACTACCCTGATCAGCGGAACCCCCGCTCGGCCAGTCGTAGGCCCGGGCGCCGCCCCACCAGCTGAGGAGCAACGCGTGGCACGTGTCGTTGTCGAGGTGATGCCGAAGGCCGAAATCCTGGATCCGCAGGGTCAGGCCATTGTCGGCGCACTGGGGCGCCTGGGGCACCCCGGAATCTCGGATGTGCGGCAGGGCAAGCGATTCGAACTCGACGTTGCCGATGACGTGAGCGACGCCGAACTCGAGCAGATCGCCGAATCGCTGCTGGCCAACACCGTCATCGAGGACTGGAAGGTCGTCCGGCTGTGAGCGCACGCATCGGAGTCATCACCTTCCCCGGCACGCTCGACGATGTCGACGCCGCCCGCGCGGCCCGGCTCGCCGGCGCCGAAGCGGTCGCCCTGTGGCATGCCGACGCCGATCTGAAGGGTGTCGACGCGGTCATCGTGCCCGGCGGCTTCTCCTACGGCGACTACCTGCGCACCGGGGCCATTGCCAAGTTCGCGCCGGTCATGGGCGAGGTCGTGCAGGCGGCCGGTCAGGGCATGCCGGTGCTGGGCATCTGCAACGGTTTCCAGATCCTCTGCGAGGCGGGTCTGCTGCCGGGTGCGCTCACCCGCAACGAGGGCCTGCACTTCATCTGCCGCGACCAGTGGCTGACCGTCGAATCCGCGGATTCCGCGTGGACCTCGCGGTACGAGCCGGGTGCGCAGATCCTGGTGCCGCTCAAGTCCGGTGAGGGGCGCTACCAGGCCTCCGAGGCCGTGCTCGACGAGCTCGAGGGCGAGGGCCGGGTCGTGTTCCGCTACGCGGGCGACAACCCCAACGGTTCGCAGCGCGGCATTGCCGGTGTGTCCTCGGCCAATGGTCGCGTCGTCGGCCTGATGCCGCACCCGGAGCACGCCACCGAGCCGCTGACCGGACCCAGCGATGATGGGCTGGGGATGTTCCTGTCCGTGCTGGACGCGCTCGTCTCTGCCTGAGGCAGAAGGGGGTGGGGGTTAAACCCCCATACCCCCTTAGCGGGGGAGACCTCCACACCCCTAACAAATCCTGTCGAGAATCTCGAACTCGACTCCCTCGGCGCGGGCGATATAGGCCGGGCGCACTACTTGGTTGCCGTCGAAACCAATTCCGCCCGAGGGAGTTTCCAGGGTCGTTCCCTCGTTCACGGCGGCATGCACCTGCGGTACTTCCAAAGATCCGGCGGCCTTGGCCAGTGCATGGAGCGTGTGCACGGCCTCGTACTCGGTATTGCTGAAGTTGGTGAGCGCCGGGGCGAATGCGCCGTGCAGCCGCCGGTAGCGCTCGGCGCGCTCGCGCCCCTCCGGTCCGTTGACGAAGAAGCTCGACGGCACATACAGATTCCGGTTCGCCCCGCGACCCGCGCCGAGCAGCACATTGTCGTCCACCGCCGGGCTCACCCGCAGTTGCCGCTCATCGCGCCCGAAATGGTGGAACTGCTTGTTGAAGCGCGCCACGTCCGCGCCCACCAGCAGCACGATCACCCCGTCCACCCGGTCCAGCCGGGGATCGGCGAGGAAGTCCGCGAAATCCTCGGTGCCCAGCGGTACGAACCGCTCCAGCGGCAGCGACGGCGCCAACTCCCCGTAGCGATCGGTCAATTCGGTGCGCACCACGTCCGCGGTGCGCCGCGGCCACACGTAATCATTGCCGATGATCGCCCACCGCCGGGCGCCCAGCTCGCGCCGCAGCCAGCGCAGGGCGGGCAGAATCTGTCGTCCAGGATCCGATCCGACCAGGAAAAGCCCCGGTGGCGGCCGGTCCACGCCTTCGTGATCGGTGGCGAACAAATACGGCACCCGCCCGGCATTGGCCCGGCTGACGGCCCGGCGCACGGCCGAGGTGTGCCAGCCGGTGATGGCGTGCACCATGCCCGTCGCCAGCAGGGCCGAGACCTCCCGCGCCACATCCTCGGGTTCGCGACCGCCGTCGAGGTGGGTGACCCGCAATTCCCGTCCGAGAATTCCGCTCCCGCCGTTGATTTCTTCCACCGCCAGAGAAATGGCGGCCTCGCAGGAGGGCGCGAAGATACCGCCCGGTCCTTGCTGCGGAACTATGTTGAGGACCTCGATACTGTTTTCGGGATTCCCGCCGAACGGGGTCATCGGTTACTCTTCCCCTCGTTCGAGCTGTGATTTGACGGGCGGGAAATATGGCGACAATTCTAGGTGGCATTTCCACCCTGCATCGGGCGCTGCGTGCCGCCGAGCGCAGTTGGCTTCGTCACCTTGACGCGGCCCTGTGTGCCAGGCGGCTGACGGCCGATCAATGGTGCATGCTGACCAATCTGTCCCCGGATACCGGCATCACCATGAGTGAGCTGGCCGCGCGGGCCCAGCTGCCGCCCTCCTCCGCCACCCGGCACGCCGATCACCTGGCCGAACGCGGTCTCATCTTCCGGGTCGCCGCCGCCGACGATCGCCGCCGCATTCTCATCGGCCTGAGCCGGCGCGGGGTGGAGCTGGTCGAGGAGGTGCGCGCCGAGGAGGTGCGCGCCGAGGCCGACCTGCGCCGCCGCCTGGGCGCGCAGGACTATCTGGAGCTGGTGCGCCTGCTCGAACAGGTCGCCGAGGCCGTCCCGGAACCGGCGCGCGGCGCCTGATCGCGGCCACCCTCCGAATACTGGTTATTACCAGTCTGCGAAATGCGGTATTTCCCAGACACTTCCGAAGAACCCGCCGGGCGCGCCGCCGATTGGGCAACCGGATCGGAAGAAACTGAACTGGGAATGCTTAGGATTGCGGCATGCCAGTTGCCGAGACCACCGCTACCGCCGCCGGACTGTGTGAATTCATCGATGCCTCCCCGTCGCCGTTCCACGTGTGCCGCACCGTCGCCGCGGAACTCGACGACCACGGCTTCACCAGACTCTCCGAGTCCGCGCCCTGGCCCTCCAGCAGCGCGGGCCGCTACTACGTGGTGCGCGGCGGCTCGCTGGTCGCCTGGGCCGACGGCGGCCCGGGCGCGCCCACCGGCTTCCGCACCGGGCAGGCGACCCCCTTCCGCGTGGTCGGCGCGCACACCGACAGCCCCAATCTGCGGGTGAAGCAGCATCCCGACACCGCGGTGGCGGGCTGGCAGATGGTCGGGCTGGAACCCTACGGCGGGGCCTGGCTCAACTCCTGGCTCGACCGCGACCTCGGCATTTCCGGACGGCTCTCGGTACGGGACGGAAATGTGGTGCGGGAACGGCTGATTCGCATAGACGAACCCATCCTGCGGGTGCCGCAGCTGGCCATCCACCTGTCCGAGGACCGGCGCGGGGTCACCCTCGACCCGCAGCGGCACGTGAACGCGGTGTGGGGGATCGGCGGGGAACCGCGCTCGTTCATGGCCTTCATCGCCGAGCGCTCCGGGATCGAGCCGGGCGCGGTGCTCGGCTGGGAGCTCATGACCCATGATCTGGTGCCGTCCAAGCTGATCGGCCGCGACCTGGATCTGGTGAGCGCGCCCCGGCTGGACAATCAGGGCACCTGCTACGCCGGGCTGCGCGCCTTCCTGGCCGCCATCGACGAGCCCGGGGTGGCGGTGCCGGTGCTGGCCATGTTCGACCACGAGGAGGTCGGCAGCCAGTCCGATCGCGGCGCCCAATCCGGGCTGCTGCCCACGGTGCTGGAACGCATCGTGCTGACCCGCGGCGGCGGGCGCGCCGAATACCTGGCCGCGCTGGCCGGATCCGTCTGCGCCTCCGGCGATATGGCGCACGCGACGCATCCGAACTACCCGGACCGGCACGAGCCCTCGCATCGCATCGAGGTCAATGGCGGGCCGGTGCTCAAGGTCAACCAGAACCTGCGCTACGCCACCGACGCGACCGGGGCGGGCGCGTTCGCACTGGCCTGCGCGCAGGCCGATGTGCCGTTGCAGCGCTACGTCCACCGCGCCGATCTGCCGTGCGGATCGACCATCGGGCCGATGACGGCCGCCCGCACCGGCATGCCGACCGTGGATGTGGGCGCGGCGCAGCTGGCCATGCATTCCGCGCGCGAAATGATGGGCGCGGCAGACGTTCCCGCCTACGCGGCGGCGCTGGCGGCGTTCCTTACGCCGGAAGCTCCGCGGTAGCGCGCTTGTCGGGGTGGTAGGTCAGAACCGCCGCCACGAAGATCGCCAAGGTGAACAGCACATAGCTGCTCCCGATGATCTGCTGCCACCAGGACCAGTCGAGTTCGCGATCGGTGTTGTGCGGCAGCACCCACTGCGGCCCGATGGCGAACATGACCAGCGCCAGGCCGACCGTGCCGAGATACAACCGGCTGCGGCGGCCGTTGGCGATGGCGTCGGCGGCCACGATGAGCGCCGGGGCGATCCACACCCAGTGGTGCGACCAGGACACCGGGGAAACCAGCAGTACCGCAGCGGCATTCACCATGAGCGCCGCGGTGTCGGCCCCCGCGTCGAACAGCCGCTTCATCCAGACCGCCGCCAAGACGACCGCCAGCAGCGCGAGCGTCACCCAGATGAGGGTGGCCGCCGAATCGGAGACCCCGAGCCGGAAGGCGAAGCCCTTCAGCGACTGATTGCCCGCGAAGTACGGCGGCCCGATGCGGCCGGTATCGGTCAGGGTGTGGAACCAGTACTGCACCGAATCCTTCGGGAAGACCGCGAATCCCACGCCCACCGCGGCGACCGCCGACAGCACCAGCGTGACCGCGCCCCGCCAGTCCTTGCGCAGCACGAAGTACAGCAGGTACCCGGCCGGGGTCAGCTTCACCGACACCGCGATGCCGATGAGCATGCCGCGCGGCCAGAACGGCTTGCGCACCAGGCAATCCAGCGTGATGGCCGCCATCAGCACCAGATTGATCTGCCCGAACCCGTAGGTCTGGCGAATCGGCTCCAGCAGCTGCAGCAGCGCCACCGCGCCGATCACGATGGCCAGCCGCGTGATCCGGTCCATGCTCGGCCGCAGCCGGTCCAGCACCACCCACAGTGTGAGCCCGAGCGAGGCAATGGAAGTCGCCAGCACCGCCCAGGAGGCGACCGGTAGCGACATGATCGCCAGCGGTGCGAAGAACAGCGCCGCCAGCGGCGGATAGGTGAACGGCAGCCCGATGCCGAACACCTGCGGCATGGGCCCGTACAGGTCCTTGTCGTCCAACCAGGCCCGCGCCCCGTTGCGGTACACCTGGAGGTCGATGTAGCCGTGCCAGAACTTGGCGAAATAGCTGACAAGTGCGGACACCACGAACAGCGCCACCGCGATCAGCAGCAACTTCGTCTGCTTCGGCGTCAGCCCTGCATTCCCCTTTTGCGCGGTCACGGGCTTCTCGGCCGGATCCGCTAGCCCGGATCGATCGCTCACGGGTGAAGCGTAGCTGCCCGTCCCCACCGGGGGTTAAACGCACGGCGGTGTGCTGCCGGTGTGCTGCCGGACACAGTCGCGGGTGGGCGAAGGCGCTGATCGAGCGGCAATTAGACTCACCGCTGTATCTCGCCGACTTCCTAGCAACGCCGGCACTCGGTTCCGCCTGCCCGGCCGAAAGGACTCTGGTATTCCCGTGACCAGCCACGTCGATACCGTCAGCAACGCCGCGGCCAACCCGGACAGCCCGCAGCCCTATAAGGAACTCGGCCTCAAGGACGACGAATACGCCCGCATCAAGGAGATTCTGGGCCGCCGGCCCACGGATGCCGAGCTGGCGATGTACTCGGTGATGTGGTCCGAGCACTGCTCGTACAAGTCCTCGAAGGTGCACCTGCGCTACTTCGGGGAGACCACCACCGAGGAAATGCGCTCGTCCATGCTCGCCGGCATCGGCGAGAACGCGGGCGTGGTGGACATCGGCGACGGCTGGGCGGTCACCTTCAAGGTGGAATCGCACAACCATCCCTCCTATGTGGAGCCGTACCAGGGCGCGGCCACCGGCGTCGGCGGCATCGTCCGCGACATCATGGCCATGGGCGCGCGGCCCATCGCGGTCATGGACCAGCTGCGCTTCGGCGCCGCCGACCACCCGGACACCCGGCGCGTGGTGGACGGCGTGGTGCGCGGCATCGGCGGCTACGGCAACTCCCTCGGCCTGCCGAATGTGGGCGGCGAGACCGTCTTCGACGCCTCCTACCAGGGCAATCCGCTCGTCAACGCGCTGTGCGCGGGCGTCATGCGGGTCGAGGACCTGAAGCTGGCCTTCGCCTCCGGCAAGGGCAACAAGGTCATCCTGTTCGGCGCGCGCACCGGCCTGGACGGCATCGGCGGCGTGTCCGTGCTGGCCTCGGACACCTTCTCCGGCGACGAATCCGGTTCGGGCCGTAAGAAGCTGCCGAGCGTGCAGGTGGGCGATCCGTTCACCGAGAAGGTGCTCATCGAGTGCTGCCTGGAGCTGTACCACTCCGGTGTGGTCGTCGGCATCCAGGACCTCGGCGGCGCCGGGCTGTCCTGCGCCACCTCCGAACTGGCGGCCGCCGGCGACGGCGGTATGCACATCGAGCTGGACCGGGTGCCGCTGCGCGCGGCCAATATGACTCCGGCCGAGATTCTTTCGAGTGAATCCCAGGAACGCATGTGCGCGGTCGTCGCGCCCGCGAATGTGGATCGCTTCATGGAGATCTGCAAGAAGTGGGATGTCACCGCCACCGTCATCGGCGAGGTCACCGACGGCGAGCACCTGCAGATCACCTGGCACGGCGAGACCGTCGTGGATGTGCCGCCGCGCACCGTCGCCCACCACGGCCCGGTGTACGAGCGGCCCGTGCAGCGCCCGGCCGACCAGGATGCGCTCAATGCCGACACCGCCGCCGGGCTGAACCGGCCCAAGACCGGTGACGAGCTGCGCGCCACGCTGCTGAAGATGATCGCCAGCCCGCAGCTGTGCTCGCGCAAGTGGATCACCGAGCAGTACGACCGCTACGTGCGCGGCAATACCGTGCTCGCCGAGCACGCCGACGCCGGCGTCATCCGCATCGACGAGGAGTCCGGCCGCGGCATCGCGCTGGCCACCGACGCCTCCGGCCGCTACACCAAGCTGGATCCCTACACCGGCGCGCAGCTGGCGCTGGCCGAGGCCTTCCGCAATGTGGCCACCACCGGCGCCACCCCGAAGGCCGTCACCAACTGCCTGAACTTCGGCTCGCCGGAGGATCCGGGCGTCATGTGGCAGTTCCAGCAGGCCGTGCGCGGCCTCGCGGACGGCTGTGCGGCCCTGGGCATTCCGGTCACCGGCGGCAATGTGTCCTTCTACAACCAGACCGGGCAGACCGCCATTCTGCCGACTCCCGTGGTGGGCGTGCTGGGCGTGATCGACGATGTGCACCGGCGCATCCCGACCGGGCTGGGCACCGAGCCCGGCGAGACGCTCATCCTGCTGGGCGAGACCCGCGACGAGTTCGACGGCTCCATCTGGGCGCAGGTCGAGCACGATCACCTGGGTGGCGTGCCGCCCAAGGTGGACCTGGCCCGGGAGCAGCTGCTCGCCGAGATCCTCACCGCCGGATCCCGCGACGGCATGATCTCCGCCGCGCACGACCTGTCCGAGGGCGGCCTCGCGCAGGCCGTGGTCGAGGCCGCGCTCGCCGGTGAAACCGCGTGCCGCATTATCGTTCCCGAGGGCGCCGACCCGTTCGTGACGCTGTTCTCCGAATCCGCCGGGCGCGTGCTGGTCGCGGTCCCGCGGTCGGAGGAGACCCGCTTCACCAAGATGTGCGATGCCCGCGAACTGCCGTGGGTGCGCATCGGCGTGGTCGACCAGGGTTCGGACTCCGTGGAGGTCCAGGGCCAGTTCTCGGTGACCCTGAACGAACTGCGCTCCACCTTCGAAGCGACGCTGCCCGCCCTGTTCGGGGCCTTCGAGCACTGACCAACTCTCGTAACTCTCAGGGGCAAGCCCCTGAAACCCCGGATGGAGATGGGGTGCTCAGGGGCAAGCCCCTGTAACCCCCGATGGAGGTGGGGTGCTCGAGGACAAGCCCTGAACCCGATGAGGGTCGGTGCCCCCTCGAGACCCTCGAACCTGCACGCATGACTCACCCCGCCGGGTCCGGACCCCTCGTGATCACCGGACTCGGCGGGGTGAGGCGTTTTCAGGGAACTTTGAACGGATCGTGTTCGGCCATCAGCTTTTCCAGGCGGGCTTCGTCTATGCGGCTGTGGACCTTCGAGGATTCGTGCTGGTCGCGGATGACCTTGGCGAGGGTGAAGCAGCTGCTCACCAGGAAAAGGGTGGACATCAGCAGGAATCCGCGCTGCCAGAAATCCAGGGGGAGGTTGACGATGCCGATGACGATGGCGGAGAAGCTGATTCCGAACGCGATCATGGCCTGGGCCAGAAAAGCCGTGGTGCTCTTGGTCTGTGCGCTGGGCGTGCTCATGGTTTCCGAGTCTGGCGAGCCGGGTCGCCGGAGGGTCCCGTACAACTACTCGAGTGCGGTGGGTAGATGCCGTGCGACCGGGGCGGCGATACCGGCGCAGCGGTGAGCATGCGGGTTGTCACAGGCCGGGATCCCCGGATTCCAGCGGTGGACGGCCATACTTGACGGGTGCTCGACACCGCTGACGCCCTCACGCGGCTGCGCGCTCGCGGCGCCGCGGTGTTCCGGCACGGCTGGGGGCAGCGGATCGCGCGGGTCGCACGCCGCGTCGAGGAGATCATCGACCTCAACCACGTGGGCCTGGTGGTGGCCACGGTGTTCTTCGCCTGGTCGGTCACGCCCTCGCTGCTGCCGCGCGACTGGCTGTTCCAGGGCCTGATCAGCGGCGTGAACGCCGCCCTCGGCTACGGCGTCGGCTGCGTGCTGGAATGGTTGTTCCGCAAATGGATTCGCCCCCGGCTGAAGATCGGCACCCCGCCGGAGTGGGTGCGCTACAGCGTGAAGGTGGCCGTGGTGCTCACCTGCGCGTTGGCCGCCGCCTACATGCTGGTGCTCTCCGCCGACTGGCAGCGCGAGATCTACCACCTCATGGGCATGGACGAGACCAGTTCCCGGGCCGCCTACCTGCGCACCGGCGGGCTCAGCTTCGTGGTGGGCGCGCTGGTGGTGGCGGTGTACCGGACGCTGCGGGAACTGGTGCGCTTCATTGCCCGCCAGCTCAGCCGCTGGGTGCGGGTGCCGCCCGCGCTGGCGCCGGCCACCGGGGCGCTGCTGCTCACGGTGCTGCTGGTCACGCTGTTCAACGGCGTCGCCACCACCGCCTTCTGGTCGGTGGCCAACTCCGCCTTCAGCGTCCGCAATGACCAGATGACCGACTACGCGGTGCAGCCGACGGAGCCGGAACGCTCCGGCAGCCCGCAGTCGCTGGCGAAATGGGAGACCCTCGGCTCGGAGGGCCGCTGGTTCGTCTCGCACGGTCCGGATCCGCTGCTCATCGGCGCGGTCACCGGCAAGCCCGCCCGCGAACCCATCCGGGTGTATGTCGGTCTCGAATCAGCGGGTGCGAACACCACCCAGGAAGATCTCGCGGTCGCCGAACTGGAACGGACGGGGGCCTTCGACCGGAAGGTTCTCGCCATTGTCACCACCACCGGCACCGGCTGGGTCAATTCCATGAGCGCCGCCGCACTGGAATACATGTACGGCGGCGACACCGCCATCCTCGCCTCGCAGTACTCGTACCTGCCGAGCGTGCTGTCCTTCCTGGCGGACCGCCAGAAGGTGGCCGTCGCCGGCAAGAAGATGTTCGACGCCGTCTACGCGCACTGGTCGGCCCGCCCGCCCGAAGCCCGGCCGAAACTGCTGGTGTACGGCGAGAGCCTGGGCTCACAGGGTTCGGAATCCGCCTTCTCCGGTCTGGCCGACCTGCGCTCGAAGGTGGACGGCGCGCTGTGGGTGGGCCCGCCCAATTCCAATGTCCTGTGGGAACAATTCGTCTCCCGCCGCGACCCCGGCACCCGCGAAGTGGATCCCATCTACGCCGACGGCCTCGTGGTCCGTTTCGCCGCCCAGGCAACGGATCTCGCCAAGCCATCCCCGGATTGGCGCCGCCCCCGCATCGCCTACCTCATGCACCCCTCCGACCCCATTGTCTGGTGGTCCTCGGATCTGCTGTTCTCCCAGCCGGATTGGCTCTCCGAGCCGCGCGGCGCGGACGTGTCCTCACAGATGCGCTGGTGGCCGGTGGTCACCTTCTGGCAGGTGGCGGCCGACCTCACCAATGCCCAGGGCGTCAGCGACGGCCACGGCCACCGCTACGGCTCCCTGGTGCTCGACGGCTGGAGCGCCATCGCCGAACCCCCCGACTGGAATCCGGAACTGCAGGAGAAGATCCGCACCCAGATCGAACTGGCCGAAGACTACGAGCGAACGGTCAAATAACGTGCGCCCCCGCCTGGAAACCCTTGCGGCCATGGCCCTCCCGCTGGCATGGAACAACTATCTCCTCCCCGCCATGCGCCTGCGCGTCCGCGGCCGCACCGCCGCCAACGCCGTCTTCGGCACCGCCTATGCCCTCACCTTCCACGGCGATCCGAACTGGCGCTCGGCGCGCAGCCTGCGGGTCGGCCTGGCGACGGCAGCGGTCGTCGCCGCCGGTTACGGTGTGGCCCTGCTCATTCCGTCCACCCGCCGCCACCTGGCCGGACTGGCCGATCGCGGACCGGAGGTTCCGACGGCCGAATGGGTGGCGGTGCACATCCCCGTCGGCACCGTCTACACCGAGGAATTGGTCTACCGCGCCACCCTCACCCCCCTCCTCACAGAGGCGCACGGACGCCCCGGAAGATGGCTCGGCGCAGCAATCTTCGGCCTGTCCCACATCCAACCGGCCCGCGCAGCAGGCGATCCCGTACCCGGCACAGTGCTCCTCACCGGTCTCGGCGGCTTCCTGCTGGACGGTCTGCAGAACCGCACCGGCAGCGTCACGGCCCCCGCCCTGCTCCATTTCGCCGTGAACGGCGGCGGCGCACTGACCCCCCGATCAGCCCGCCGCCACGAAAAGCGAATCACCCGCAAAGCCGAACGCCTCGCCGAACTCCGCCGCCAGCGCCGAGCAGCCCTACGCCCCAACAGCTCAACACCCTGAAACCGAAAAATCACAACCCCGCCCGCCCCAATCCGAGTCAGTCCGCCGAAGGCGAACCCCCAAACGCCGTGACCGGGTTGCTCTATCCGATCCCGTCCGCCGTAGGCGAACTGTCAATGAACGGCAGGGATGACAGTTGGTGCACTCGCTGTGTGGGTTCGGGGCCGTCCCGATACCCCAGCCCGTCCGGTCACGAGCTGGTCCGGTCGCCAGCCGGTCCGATTGTCGGCCGGTCCGGGCACCAGCCCGTCTGGTCACCAGCCCGTGTGCCTGTGTGTTGGTCCGCCGCAGGCGAACTGTCAATTAACGGCAGGGATGACAGTTGGTGCATCAACTGTGTGGGTTCGGGGCCGTCTCGATTTTGGACTGAGTGGAGCGTGCGTCGGAGCGGGGGAGCGAAGCGGAGGAGCTCCGGCGTGCGCGGAGGGAGGGAAAAATCGAGACCGTCAGGCCCCGAACCCCGCCGGAGCGAAGCGGAGGCAAATTAAACACAGCCACGAGCGTTTCTAGTGCAGACCAACCCGTCTTCCCTCTCGACAGCCGAGCGCAACGCGTCGGCCGACCCCGGTAACCTCACGCTGTGGCACGAGGAGCAGTGAATCCAGAGCAGTTGAAAGCAGCCCTGGCAGCGGTGAGCAACTGGCTGCGTGACGAGACAGCCGCCCCACCCGCCCGCCCAGAACTAGCCGCCGCTGTCCGCACCACAGCACGCACACTCGCCGCAGACGCACCGGGTTCATCCGTAGAAGTACGGGTCCCCCCATTCGTGGCCGTGCAATGCATCGAGGGCCCACGCCACACCCGCGGCACCCCGCCAAACGTCGTCGAGACCGATCCGCGCACCTGGCTATTGCTGGCCACCGGCCTCCTGACCTTCGAAGCCGCCCTGGAGTCCGCCGCACTGACCGCCTCGGGCAGCCGCGCAGCCGAGGTGGCGCGCTGGCTGCCCGTGGCACAGCTATGACGCCGGATTGGCGTTGACAGGCTTGCGCTCCAAGCCCTTCCGGTCATAGAAGCGCGTGATCCCGAGCCCGAACACAACGCCGATGCCCAGTCCCAGCGCCGCCATCCAGAAGCCGCGGCTCAGCCCCGCAATACCGCTGCCGTTGAAATAGAGAATCGCGCGAGTCCCCAGAAACACCTGATGCATAGGCTCGAACTTGGCCAGCCACCCGAAGTACTTCGGCGTCGCCTCAATCGGCACCGTGCCCCCGGAGGAAGGCAGGCCCAGAATGATGAAGATGATCAGATTGATGATCAGCCCCGCGGTGCCCACCGCGGCCAGGATCGACGAGCAGGTGAACCCGACCGCGATGATCACGAACGCGCCGTAGAGGAACAGCAACAACGGCTTGTCGATCGGCATCCCGAGCCACTTGCCGATCCCCATCAGCGCCCCCGACACCAGGCACGCCATCACCGCGATCGCCGACCATTTAATCAGCAGCGTCGTCACCCGCGAAACCGGCGCCCGCGGGAAATGCAAATACCAGGGCCCCCACTCGGTCGGCAGAAATCCCAGCGCAGAATCGATCAGCTGATGAATGATCATCGCCCCGACCATGCCGATCAGCAGCAACAGCAAGCTGTAAAAGAACGCCGTCAACCCCTCCCCGGAACCCCCCGGCAGCGGCCGGAATTGCTCGATCACAATATTGAGCGGCTTCTCCAGCGCGATCCGTGTGGCCCCGGTCAGCTCGGGCGCGGCCCCGCCGTCCGGCGGCGTCAGCTGCGCCTTCACCGTCTCGGTGAGCTGCTGCCCGACCTGCGTCTGCACCTGCGACAGCGCCTCCGCCCCGAACTTCTGCACGATGGCCGTGGCGAACGCGCCGGTACGCGGATTGGTCTGCAGCGTAAGCACGGGCTGTTGAATATCCCCCGGAATCACGCTGCCCACCCCGAGAATCCCGAGCCGCTTGGAGAAGTCGCTCGGAATAATGATGGTCCCGTAGACCTGTGCCTGCTGCATCTGCAGCTGCGCCTCGTTGATACCGAGCACCCGCAGATCGATTTTGTCCGCCGGAACCGCCTTCTCGAGCCCCTCCTGCACCTGATCGCCGAAATTGACGTGCCTGGTCTGCCCCGGCGCGCCGATATCGTCGCCGACATCCTGATTGACCAGCGCAATCGGGAAATTGTGCAGGTTCTTCTCCGGATCGACGACGTAGTCGAGGTACATCACGCCGAGCAGCGAGGCCAGCAGCGTGACGACGACAATCGGGAAGGCCCACTTGATCGGGGTCAGATGGCGGCGTTCGGCGCCGTCCGCGGTCTCGGTGTCCGTCACTCTCGAAAGCTAACAGCAAACCTCCCGCCACCGGGGTCAACCCAGCGGTGGGTTGCGCTCGGATTACCCGTAGAATGACCGGTGCCCCCCGCCCGCCTAACAGGGAGCAAACGGTGACCCTGCCCCCCGCCGCCACCACCCCCGATCAGGTCGAGAACGAACCGCGCGAAGAGTGCGGCGTCTTCGGAGTCTGGGCGCCGGGTGAGGATGTGGCCAAGCTCACGTACTACGGCCTCTACGCACTACAGCATCGCGGGCAGGAGGCGGCCGGCATCGCCGTCGCCGACGGCTCGCAGGTCCTGGTCTTCAAGGATCTCGGCCTGGTGAGCCAGGTCTTCGACGAGCAGACCCTGGCCGCCATGCCCGGCCATGTGGCCGTGGGCCATTGCCGCTACTCCACCACCGGCTCCACCACCTGGGAGAACGCCCAGCCGATCTTCCGCACCACCGCGGTCGGCACCGGACTGGCCCTGGGGCACAACGGAAATCTGGTCAACACCGCCGAACTGAGCGCGCGCGCACGGGAACTCGGCCTGATCAGCGGGCGGCTGGCCGGGAACATGGCCGCCACCTCCGACTCCGATGTGATGACCGCGCTGCTGGCGCACGCGGCCGCCGACAAGAGCATCGAGCAGGCCGCCATGGAACTGCTGCCGACGCTGCGCGGCGCCTTCTGCCTGACCTTCATGGACGAGCACACGCTGTATGCCGCACGGGATCCGCACGGGGTGCGCCCGCTGTGCCTGGGCCGGCTGGATCGTGGCTGGGTGGTCGCCAGCGAAACCGCGGCACTCGATATCGTGGGCGCCTCCTTCGTGCGCGAGATCGAGCCCGGCGAACTGCTGGCGATCGACGCGGACGGGGTGCGCTCCTCGCGCTTCGCCAATCCGACGCCCAAGGGCTGCGTCTTCGAGTACGTGTATCTGGCCCGGCCGGACTCCACCATCTCCGGTCGCTCCGTGCACTCCACGCGCGTGGACATCGGCAAGAGACTGGCCGCCGAACATCCCATCGACGCCGATCTCGTCATCCCCGTGCCGGAATCCGGCACGCCCGCCGCGGTCGGCTACGCGCAGGGCTCGGGTGTGCCCTACGGCCAGGGTCTGATGAAGAACGCCTATGTGGGCCGCACCTTCATCCAGCCCAGCCAGACCATTCGCCAGCTCGGCATCCGGCTCAAGCTGAATCCGCTGCGCGAGGTCATTCGCGGCAAGCGGCTCATCGTGGTGGACGACTCCATCGTGCGCGGCAATACCCAGCGCGCCCTGATCCGGATGCTGCGCGAGGCGGGCGCGCTGGAGATCCACGTGCGGATCGCCTCCCCGCCGGTCAAGTGGCCTTGCTTCTATGGCATCGACTTCGCCTCGCGCGCGGAGTTGATCGCCAATGGCGCGGGCCCCGACGGCATCGAGGGCACCAGCCTGGACGAGATGGTCGAGGGCGTGCGGCGTTCCATCGGCGCCGACAGCCTCGGCTACATCTCCCTCGAGGGCATGATCGCTGCCACCGAGCAGCCGCGCTCGCGGCTGTGCTGCGCCTGCTTCGACGGCGAGTACCCGATCGCCCTGCCGACCGAGGCGGCCATCGGCAAGAACCTGCTCGAGGGCATGCTCAGCGGAACGAGCGAATCGGAGCTGCTGGCCGACAACGCCAATGTGGACGCCCTGAGCCGTCCGTAAAATCGCTTGTCACAAGCGCCCGTCCATGGAAAACCGTGGGCGGGCGCCGGTGTTTCCGGAAGAAAATTGTTGTCGCACTTGCGCCATCGGCCCTGTCGCGTCCATGACAAAAAATCTGTCAGTTTGTTCGTAAACGCAACATATAAGCAACGACGCGCCGATACTGTGCCCAGCCAGACGAAGTCCATCGTGGTGCTCGGCTGTCCGTGATCCGGACTCCCGCACCACGTTTCGAGAGCAGGACAGGCATGCGAGCAAGAAGCGTTGCAGCAGTAGGTGTAGTCGGATTGATGACGCTGGCGCTAGCCGGCTGTGGTTCGGGGCGGACGGGGGATGGCGGGGGAGGTGCGGGACTCGTCATCGGCACCACCGACCGGATCTTCGCGCTGGATCCCGCCGCCGCCTACGACAATGGTTCACTGGCCGTGGAAACCCAGGTCTACCAGTATCTGCTGAACTTCGGCCCGGGCGACACCAAGCCCAAGCCGGATGCGGCCGAGAAGTGCGAGTTCACCACGCCGACCGTGTACCAGTGCAAGCTGAAGTCGGGCCTGAAGTTCGTCAATGGAAACCCGTTGACCGCCAACAGCGTCAAGTTCTCCTTCGACCGGATGCTCGGGATCAACGACCCCAACGGCCCGGCGGTGCTGCTGAACAACCTCGACAAGACCGAGGTGGTCGACGAGCTGACGGTCAACTTCACCCTGAAGGTCGCCAATGACCAGACCTTCCCGTCGGTGCTGCCCACCCAGGCCGGGGTGCTGGTCGACGAGAAGTCCTTCCCCAAGGACCGAGTGCTCCCGGACGAGGACGTGGTGAAGGCCCATCCGTTCTCCGGCCCGTTCGACATCACCAGCTACGACAAGAACAAGCTGGTCGAGTACAAGGCCAACAAGGACTACAACGGCCTGCTCGGCGCACCCAAGACCGAGACCGTCTCCGCGAAATACTATGAGTCGCCGGAGAATATGAAGCTCGACATCCAGAACGGCGATATCGACGTCGCCTACCGCTCGCTCTCGCCGACCGATATCGCGGCGCTGCGCAACGATTCCAATGTGAAGGTGCACGACGGGCCCGGCGGCGAGCTGCGCTACATAGTGTTCAACCTGAACACCATGCCCGGCAACGATCCGGCCCAGAAACTGGCCGTGCGCAAGGCGATCGCCTCCACCGTCGACCGCGACGCGCTGAGCCAGAACGTCTACAAGGGCACCTATCAGCCCGCGTATTCCTCTGTCCCGCAGGGCGTCACCGGCGCGACCGAGCCCTACAAGGAGATCTACGGCGCCAAGCCGAACAAGGACGCGGCCGCCAAGTTCCTCGCCGACGCCGGCGTGACCACCCCCGTCACGCTGAACCTGCAGTACAACCCGGATCACTACGGCGGCTCCAGCTCCGAGGAGTACGCGGCCATCAAGTCGCAGCTGGAGGCCAGCGGACTGTTCAAGGTCAACCTGCAGTCCACCGAATGGGTGACCTACCAGGACGAGCGGGTGCAGGACACCTACCCGCTGTACCAGCTGGGCTGGTTCCCGGACTTCCCGGATCCGGACAACTACCTGACCCCGTTCTTCGCGCCGAACAACTTCCTGGAGAACCACTTCGAGGATCCGGCCATCACCGCCCAGCTGACCGCCGAGACCGTCGAGGCCGATACGGCCAAGCGGGCCACCCTGCTCGCGCAGGTGCAGCGCGATCTGGCGGCCAATCACATCTCGATGCTGCCGCTGCTGTCCGGCAAGTCCATCGCGGTGTCGAAGCCGGAGGTCCAGGGTGTCGGCAGCACCCTCGACGCGTCGTTCAAGTTCCGATACGGCGTCCTGAGCAAGTGACCGCCTCGCTGAAGAGCGGGCCGGAAGCCCCGGCCCGCTCGTCTCGAATCAAACTGCCCCTCAACAGAATCAAGATTCCCGGCGCCGATTCCCGCTACGGCGCGCTGCTGCGCTACCTGGCGGTGCGGCTGGCGCTCATCCCGGTCACCACCTGGATTCTGGTGACCACCGTCTTCGTGCTCATGCGCGTGGTCGGCGATCCGATCAGCGCCGCCCTGGGCGGCCGGCTCCCCGCCGATCAGATCGAGGCCCGCAAGGAGGCGGCCGGGCTGAATCGTCCACTGCACGTGCAGTATTGGGAGTACATCACCGATCTGGTGCGCGGCGATTTCGGCTACACCCAGGACAAGCGGCCGGTCAGCGACGTCATCGTCACCTACGGCGCGGCCACCCTGGAATTGGTGTTCTGGGCGCTGCTGGTGGCCTTCGCCATCGGCATCCCGCTGGGCCGGTACGCGGCCACGCACCGCGATCGGCCCGCCGATGTGGGGCTGCGGCTGTTCGGCACGCTGGCCTATGCCGCGCCGGTGTTCTTCGTCGGCCTGCTGCTCAAGCTCATCTTCGCGGTGAACCTGGGCTGGCTGCCCGCCAACGGACGGGCCAGCACCAATGTCGAATTGGCGTTGCAGCACGTCTCGCCGAAGACCAATATCCTGGTCATCGACGCGATCCTGTACGGCGACAACGAATATCTGATCGACGTCCTGAAACACGCCGTGCTGCCCGCGGTGTCGCTGGGCCTGCTCGCGGCGGGCGTCTTCCTGCGGCTGGTGCGGATCAACCTGATCCAGACCCTGCGCAGCGATTACGTCGACGCGGCCCGGGCGCGCGGGCTGTCGCGCCGGGTGGTCATCGGGCGCCATGCCTTCCGCAATGCGCTCATTCCCGTGGTGACCGTGATGGGCCTGTACATCGCGTCCATGCTGGGCGGTGCGGTGCTCACCGAGCGCACCTTCGAATGGAAGGGACTGGGCAATCAGCTCGCCGTGTACCTGACCCAGCGTGACTTCATGGCGGTGCAGGGCATCGTCGTGTTCATCGCGCTGGTGGTCGCGGTGATGAGTTTCGTGGTCGACGTCATCGTCGCCATGATCGACCCGAGGGTGAGGTTCTGATGGTCGCACCGGAAGTGGTCACCGAACCCGTTGTGCTGCCCGCTGTTTCGAAGCGGCGCGGCATACCGGGCCTGCGCATTGTCGCCATGACCTCGGGTCTGCAGCGGGCCACGCTGGTCTTCGGGCTCGTCATCGTCGGCCTGTTCGTGTTCGTCGCGGTCTTCGCCCCGCTGCTGGCGCCCTACGGGCTCGCGCAGCGGGGGGTCGACGGCGTCGAGTTCCCGCAGCACGCCGAACCGTTCGGGGATCATCTGCTGGGCACCTCGGTGCGCAGCGAGGACGTGCTGTCCCGGATGATCTTCGGTGCGCGCACCGCGCTCATGGTGATCGGGCTGTCGCTGGTGCTGTCGCTGTTCGTGGGCGTGCCGCTGGGGCTGATCTCCGGCTACATCGGCCGGCGCCTGGACAAGGTGCTGGTGCTGGTCATGGACGCCATGTACGCCTTCCCGTCGCTGCTGCTGGCGATCGTGGTGTCGATCGTGGTGGCGGGCGGTGAATCCAGCGCCTTCGGCGGTGTGTTCTCCGCGGCCGTGGCGATCACGGTGATCTTCGTACCGCAGTACTTCCGGGTGGTGCGCAATGCGACGGTCGCCATCAAACACGAACCGTACGTGGACGCGGCCCGGGTGAGCGGGGCGTCCACGGCGCGAATCCTGGTGCGGCACATCTTCGCCAATGTCACGCAGTCGCTGCCGGTGATCATCACGCTCAATGGCGCGGAGGCGATCCTGACGCTGGCCGGGCTCGGGTTCCTCGGCTTCGGCATCGAGCCCACCCAGGCCGCCGAATGGGGTTACGACCTCAACAAGGCGCTCGGCGATGTGGGCAACGGGATCTGGTGGACCGGCGTCTTCCCGGGCATTGCCATCGTGACCGCGGTGCTCGGCATGACCCTGGTCGGCGAGGGCCTCAACGAGGTGCTCAATCCGCTGCTGCGCTCGCGTCGCAGCGTGCACGACGGCAATGGCAAGGACGGCGCGGGAGCGGAGGGCGGCGATGACTGACAAGACTCGCACGGCGCTCGAAAAAACCCGTCCCGCACTGTCTGTCGAATCCCTGTCGGTCACCTTCGCCACCGACGCCGGGCCCGTCTACGCGGTCAGCAAGGTGTCCTATGAGGTGTTCCCGGGCGAGGTGCTGGCCGTGGTCGGCGAATCCGGCTCCGGGAAGTCGGTGAGCTCGCGCACCGCCATGGGCCTGCTGCCGAGCACCGCGAGCGTGCGCGGCACCGTCACCCTGGGCAGCGACAAGATCACCGCCATGACCGAGAAGGAGCTGACCGCGCTGCGCGGCGGGGCGGTCTCCATGGTGTTCCAGGAACCCGGCAGCGCGCTGGACGCGCTGTACACCGTCGGCTTCCAGATCATGGAAGCCCTGCGCGCGCACAGCGATATGAATCGCAAGGCGGCCCGGGCGCGCGCCGTCGAACTGCTGCGCATGGTCGGGCTGCCCGATCCCGAGCAGCGGGTGGACTACTACCCGCATCAGCTCTCGGGCGGGCAGAAGCAGCGCGTCATGATCGCCATCGCCATTGCGTGCGAGCCCAAGGTGATCATCGCCGACGAGCCGACCACCGCCCTGGATGTCACGGTGCAGGCCGAAATCCTGGAACTGCTGCGGGATCTCAAGGATCGGCTGGGCAGCGCCATCGTGCTCATCACCCACAATATGGGCGTGGTCGCCGACCTCGCCGATCGGGTGGTGGTCATGCGTGAGGGCAAGGTGGTCGAAACCGCGCCCGTGGAACAGCTTTTCGCCGATCCGCAGCACGAGTACACCAAGGCGCTGCTCGCGGCCGTCCCGCACCTGGGCGCCTCGCGCATCCGGGACGCGGTCGCCGCGGACGGGTCCGGCGCCGCGGCCGAGCCGGCGGGTTCCGGGGGACCGGCGGCGGTCGCCTCCGTGCTCGTGAAGAGCTCGCCCATCGAACTCGCCACCCCCGCACCGGAACTGGCCGTCTCGGCGGGTACGCCGGTGCTGGACATCGCGGATCTGGTGGTGGAGTTCCCGGGCGGGCTCGGCCGCGCGGCCTTCCGGGCGGTGGACGATGTGACGCTGTCCATCGCCCGAGGCGAAACCCTGGGCCTGGTGGGCGAATCCGGCTCCGGGAAGTCCACCATCGGGCGCTGTGCGGCCGGATTGCAGCGGGCGAGCGCCGGATCCGTGCGGGTGCTCGGCACCGATATCGCGCGGCTGAGCGAGAAGAAGCTGCGGCCCATCCGGCAGCGGCTGGGTTTCGTCTTCCAGGATCCGGCGACCTCGCTGAATCCGCGTCTCACCGTGGGCGATTGCGTGGCCGAACCGCTGATCGTGCACCGCGCCGCCAATGGCACGGCGGTCCGCGACCGGGTCCAGCACATGCTCGACGACGTGCAGTTGCCCGCTGACACCGCCAAGCGGTACCCGCACGAACTGTCCGGCGGGCAGCGGCAGCGGGTGAGCCTGGCGCGGGCGCTGGTGCTCAATCCCGATCTGCTCATCGCCGACGAGCCGACCAGCGCCCTGGACGTCTCGGTGCAGGCCAGGGTGCTCGAGCTCTTCGCGCAGCTGCAACGCGAATGCGGGTGGGCCTGCCTGTTCATCAGTCACGACCTGGCCGTGGTGGATCAGCTCGCCGATCGCATCGCGGTGCTGTGCCGGGGCGCGGTGGTGGAGCAGGGCACCCGCGACGAGATCCTGCGGCACCCGACGCAGGAGTACACGCGGCGGTTGGTGGCGGCGGTGCCGGTGCCGGATCCGGTGGAACAGCGGCGGCGGCGCGCGGAATCGGCGGCGCTGTTTGCACAAGACCGATCGGCCTGATTTAGCGATTCGGCACGAGGCTGCGCCCGGAAAACCGGGCGCAGCCTTTGTTAATACGCGGTTACTACCAATTGGATAGGCTTCGCCTCTTGAAAAGCGCAGGCTGTACGGCGATCGGCGGAATCTAGAGCATTACTGCACCCATACGCAAGCATTGCTGAGAATTATGACTAAATGATCGTTTGAAACACAAAGGAAACACTTCATCTGGTTAACTTCGCGCAAAGATAGCTAGTCGCCGGATGGGCCGGAAGGTGAACCCTGCCGCCCATCCGGCGCTTGTTCGAGAGTTGGGTTATCCATGAGTTCAACGACGAGCCGGACCACGAAGATCGCCGCGGCCGGTATCGCCACCCTCGCTGTCGCCGCCCTGGCGGGCTGCGGCGCGGGCCGCACCGGAGACGCCGGCGCCGGCGCGGGCATCGTCCTCGGCACCACCGACAAGATCTTCGCCCTGGACCCCGCCGCCAGCTACGACAACGGTTCCAAGCAGGTTCAGGCCCAGGTCTTCCAGACCCTGCTCGACTTCCCCGCCGGCGGCAGCACCCCCCAGCCGGACGCCGCCGAGAAGTGCGAGTTCACCGCGCCCACCGTGTTCACCTGCACGCTGCGCCCCGCCCTGAAGTTCGCCAACGGGAACCCGTTGACCGCCAACAGCGTCAAGTTCTCCTTCGACCGCATGTTGAAGATCAACGACCCCAACGGCCCCGCCTCGCTGCTGGGCAACCTGGACAAGACCGATGTGGTGGACGAGCGCACCGTCGCCTTCACCCTCAAGGTCCCCAACGACCAGACCTTCGCCTCGGGCGGACTGTCGGCCAATGCCGGCTACATCGTCGACGAGAAGAGCTTCCCGGCCGACAAGACCCTCTCCGACGAGGACGTCGTCAAGGCCAACCCGTTCTCCGGCGTGTACACCATCGGCAGCTACGAGAAGAACAAGCTCGTCGAGTACAAGGCCAACCCGGGCTACAACGGCCTGCAGGACAAGCCCAAGTCCGACATCGTGTCGGTCAAGTACTACGCCTCCAGCGACAACCTCAAGCTGGACGTGCAGAACGGCGCCATCGACGTCGCCTACCGCTCGCTGACCCCCACCGACATCGACTCCCTGCGCGGCAACGACAAGCTCGCCGTGCACGAGGGCCCGGGCGGCGAACTGCGCTACATGGTCTTCAACCTGAACACCATGCCCGGCAACGACCCGGCCCAGAAGCTGGCCGTGCGCAAGGCGCTGGCCTCCTCCATCGACCGCGCCGCGCTCGCCACCGGCATCTACAAGAACCTCTACACCCCGGCGTATTCGTCGGTGCCGCAGGTCTTCCCGGGCGCCACCGAGCCCTACAAGGAGATCTACGGCGAGAAGCCGAACAAGGACGCGGCCGCCAAGTACCTGCGCGACGCCGGGCTGATCGTGCCGGTCCAGGTGAACCTGCAGTACAACCCGGACCACTACGGCACCTCCTCCTCCGAGGAGTACGCTGCCATCAAGAGCCAGCTCGAGGGCACCGGGCTGTTCCAGGTGAACCTGCAGGCCACCGAATGGGTCACCTACCAGAAGGAACGCGCCCGGGACGCCTACCCGGTGTTCCAGTTCGGCTGGTTCCCGGACTTCCCGGACGCCGACAACTACCTGACCCCGTTCTTCGCCCCGAACAACATGCTGCAGTCGCACTTCGAGGATCCCAAGATCACCTCGCTGCTCACCGCGCAGCTGACCGAGGCGGATCCGGCCAAGCGCAAGGCGCTGCTGGCCCAGGCGCAGACCGAGCTGGCGCAGAACCACATCCCGATCCTGCCGCTGCTGACCGGTAAGCAGATCGCGGTGGCGGGCAAGAACGTCCAGGGCGTCGACGAGACCCTCGATATGGCCTCCAAGCTGCGCTACGGCATGTTGAGCAAGTGATATGACGACCACGATGTCGAGCGGGCCGGAAACCCCGGCCCGCTCGGGCACCGACGTGCCCGCAAGCAAGCCGGAAACATCGGCCGGGCGACGGAAGTCGCCGCGCGGCAGCGGATCTCGCCACAGCGTGCTGCTGCGCTATCTGGGAATCAGGGCCCTGCTCATCGTGCCCACCACCTGGATTCTCGTCACCATCGTCTTCTTCCTCATGCGCGTGGTCGGTGACCCCATCACCGCCGCCATGGGCGGGCGGCTGCCCGCCGAGCAGATCGAGGCGCGCAAGGAGGCGGCCGGGCTGAACCGGCCCATCCTCACCCAGTACTGGGAGTACCTGACCGGGCTGCTGCGCGGCGATTTCGGCCGCACCCAGGACAATCGGGCCGTCAGCGAGGTCATCGTGACCTATGGCGCGGCCACCCTCGAATTGGTGTTCTGGGCGCTGCTGGTGGCCTTCGCCATCGGCATCCCGCTGGGCAGATTCGCTGCCACGCACCGGGATACGGCTCCCGATGTGGGGCTGCGGCTGTTCGCCGTGCTGTCCTACGCGGCGCCGGTGTTCTTCGTCGGCATGCTGCTGAAGCTGGTGTTCGCGGTCCAGCTGGGCTGGCTGCCGGTCGCCGGCCGGGCCAGCACCAATGTCGAACTGGCGCTGAACAATGTCTCGCCCAAGACCAACATCATGGTGGTGGACGCCATCCTCTACGGCGATCCCGGCTATCTGATGGACGTGCTGAAGCACGCCGTGCTGCCCGCCATCGCGCTCGGCCTGCTCACCGCGGGCGTGTTCCTGCGCCTGGTGCGCGTCAACCTGCTGCAGACCCTGCGCGCCGGATACGTCGACGCCGCCCGGGCGCGCGGGCTGTCCAAACGAGTCGTGGTGGGGCGGCACGCCTTCCGCAACTCGCTGATCCCCGTCGTCACCGTCATGGGCATGTACATCGCGGTCCACCTGGGCGGCGCGGTGCTCACCGAGACCACCTTCGAATGGAAGGGCCTCGGCTATCAGCTCGCGCAGTACCTGCAGGCCCGCGACTTCATGGCGGTGCAGGGCATCGTCGCGTTCATCGCGCTGGTCGTGGCGGTCATGAGCTTCGTGATCGACCTCGTCGTGGCCATGATCGACCCGAGGGTGAGGTTCTGATGACCACCACCGCACCGGCCCCCGCGCCGGTCACCGACGCGCAGTCCGCCGAGCCAGCGGCGAAACTGCCCGGCGCGCCGCGGAAGTCGCCGCTGTCGTGGCGAAAGCTGCCCGGCGCCAACCTGATCGGCCTGACCTCCGGCCTGCAGCGGGCCACCCTGCTGTTCGGCCTCGGCCTCGTCGGCCTGTTCGTGCTCATCGCGGTCTTCGCACCGCTCATCGCGCCCTACGGGTTCGCCCAGATCTCCGCCGACGGCGTGGATTTCGTGCGCCAGCAGGCGCCCTCGGCCGAGCACTGGTTCGGCACCTCCGTGCGCGGTGAGGACGTGTTCTCCCGCGTCGTGTTCGGTGCGCGCACCGCACTGCTGGTCATCGCCATCTCCCTGGTGCTGTCGCTGGTCGTCGGCGTGCCGCTGGGCTTGGTGTCCGGCTATGTCGGGCGCTGGCTGGACCGGATTCTGGTGCTGTTCATGGACGCCATGTACGCCTTCCCGTCGCTGCTGCTGGCCATCGTGGTCTCCATCGTGGTCGCGGGCGGGCAGTCCAGCAGCTTCGGCGGCATGATGTCGGCGGCCATCGCCATCACGGTGATCTTCGTGCCGCAGTACTTCCGGGTGGTGCGCAATGCCACCGTCGCGGTGAAACAGGAACCGTACGTGGACGCCGCGCGCGTCACCGGCGCCTCCACCACGCGAATCCTGTTCCGCCACATCCTCGCCAATGTGACCCAGTCGCTGCCGGTGCTCATCACCCTCAATGGCGCGGAGGCCATCCTGACCCTCGCGGGTCTCGGCTTCCTCGGCTTCGGCATCGAGCCCACCCAGGCCGCCGAATGGGGCTACGACCTCAACAAGGCGCTCGGCGATATCGGCAATGGCGTCTGGTGGACCTCGATCTTCCCGGGCCTGGCCATCGTGGCCATCGTGCTCGGCATGACGCTGGTCGGCGAAAGCCTCAACGAGGCGCTCAACCCCCTGCTGCGCACCCGCCGCGCCGATGCGAAATCACCCTCGGAGGGCACCGATGACTGAACCGGCCCTGTCCATCGAATCCCTGTCGGTCACCTTCGCCACCGACGCCGGGGCCGTGCGCGCCGTGCGGGACGTCTCCTACGAGGTGTTCCCGGGCGAGGTGCTCGCCATCGTCGGCGAATCCGGCTCCGGCAAATCGGTGAGCTCCCGCACCGCGCTCGGACTGCTGCCGCAGACCGCGCGGGTCAGCGGCACCGTCAGCCTCGGCACGCAGCGCATCACGTCCATGAGCGAGAAGGAACTGACCGCGCTGCGCGGCGGAGCCATCTCGATGGTGTTCCAGGAACCCGGTTCCGCCCTGGACCCGCTGTTCACCGTCGGCTTCCAGATCGCCGAGGCGCTGCGCGCGCACTCGGACATGGACAAGAAGGCGGCGCGGGCCCGGGCCATCGAACTGCTGCGCATGGTCGGGCTGCCCGATCCGGAGCAGCGGGTGGACTTCTACCCGCACCAGCTCTCCGGCGGCCAGAAGCAGCGCGTGGTCATCGCCATCGCCATCGCGTGCGAGCCGAAGGTGATCGTCGCCGACGAGCCGACCACGGCCCTCGACGTCACCGTGCAGGCCGAAATCCTGGAGCTGCTGCGGGATCTGCGCGATCGCATCGGCAGCGCCATCGTGCTCATCACCCACAATATGGGCGTGGTCGCCGACCTCGCCGATCGCGTGGTCGTCATGCGCAATGGCGAGGTCGTCGAAACCGCGCCCGTGGAAAAGCTTTTCGCCGAACCGAGCCACGAGTACACCAAGGCGCTGCTGGCCGCGGTGCCGCGACTGGGCACGGTCACCGGTGAAACGGCCGAATCCGGTTCCGCCGCAGCCCAGGTGAAGGTCGTCTCCGAACCGGCCGACACCGTGCTCGAGGTCTCGAACCTCACCGTGGAATTCCCGGGCCTGCTCGGCCGCCCGGCCTTCCGGGCCGTCGACGATGTGAGCTTCACCATCGCCCGCGGCGAAACTCTCGGCGTGGTGGGCGAATCCGGCTCCGGTAAATCCACCATCGGCCGGTGCATCGCCGCCCTGCAACGACCCACCTCCGGCACGGTGAAGGTGCTCGGCACCGATATCGGCGGACTCTCCGAACGCAAGCTGCGGCCCATCCGTCGCCGCTTCGGTTTCGTCTTCCAGGATCCGGCCACCTCGCTCAACCCGCGCCTCACCATCGGCGAGTGCGTGGCCGAGCCGCTGGTGGTGCACAAGGAGGCCAAGGGCGAGGCGCTGCGCGCCCGGGTCCGCCACATCCTCGACGACGTCCAGCTGCCCGCCGGCACCGAAGCCCGCTACCCGCACGAATTGTCCGGCGGACAGCGCCAGCGCGCCAGCCTGGCCCGTGCCCTGGTGCTCGGACCGGACCTGCTGCTCGCCGACGAACCGACCAGCGCCCTCGACGTCTCGGTGCAGGCGAAGGTGCTCGACCTGTTCGCCGAGCTGCAGCGCGAATGCGGTTGGGCCTGCGTGTTCATCACCCATGACCTGGCGGTTGTCGATCAGCTCGCCGATCGGATCCTGGTGATGCGCAATGGCGCGGTGGTCGAACAGGGCGATCGGGACGCCATCCTGCGGCACCCGGTGCAGGAGTACACGCGTCGCCTGGTGGCCGCCGTGCCCGTCCCCGACCCGGTCGAACAGCGTCGCCGGCGGGCCGAATCACTGGCGCCGGTCGGCTCCCGTTAACACGTATTGACAGCTATACGGGTGCAGGCTCGTTATTCGACTCAGGTAGCGTGAGCAGGCATCTATCCGGACGATTCGGCTTGGAGTTCTCCCCGACAATGACTGAACAGACACCCAGTGGCGCCGGTGCCTCGTACGCGGCTGCCGGTGTGGATATCGAGGCCGGCGACCGGGCAGTCGAGCTGTTCGCGCCACTGGCCAAGAAGGCCAGCCGGCCCGAGGTGCAGGGTGGTCTGGGCGGCTTCGCCGGATTGTTCGCGCTGAAGGGCGGATACAAGGAGCCGCTGCTCGCCGCCTCCACCGACGGCGTCGGCACCAAGATCGCCGTCGCGCAGGCCATGGACAAGCACGACACGGTCGGCCTCGACCTGGTCGCCATGGTCGTCGACGACCTCGTGGTCTGCGGCGCCGAACCGCTGTTCCTGCAGGACTACATCGCCGTCGGCAAGGTCGTCCCCGAGCGGGTCGCCCAGATCGTGGCCGGCATTGCCGAGGGCTGCGTCCAGGCCGGCTGCGCCCTGCTCGGCGGCGAGACCGCCGAGCATCCGGGCCTGATGGGCCTGGACGACTACGACATCTCCGCCACCGGCGTGGGCGTCGTGGAAGCCGATGCCGTGCTCGGCCCCGACCGCGTCCGCCCCGGCGACGTCGTCATCGCCATGGGTTCCTCGGGCCTGCACTCCAACGGCTACAGCCTGGCCCGCAAGGTCCTGCTGGAGATCGACCGCATGTCCCTGTCGGGGCATGTCGAGGAGTTCGGCCGCACCCTGGGCGAGGAGCTGCTCGAGCCGACCCGCATCTACGCCAAGGACTGCCTGGCCCTGGTCGCCGAAACCGATGTGCGGACCTTCTCCCACGTCACCGGCGGCGGTCTGGCCCAGAACCTGGCCCGCGTGCTGCCGGCCGGCATGGTCGCCGAGCTCGACCGCGGCACCTGGAACCCGGCGCCGGTCTTCAAGCTCATCGCTCAGCGCGGCCGCGTGGAGCGCGCCGAGATGGAGAAGACCTTCAATATGGGCGTCGGCATGGTCGCCGTCGTCGCCCCCGAGGACGCCGATCGCGCGCTCGCGGTCCTGACCGCCCGCCACATCGACTGCTGGACCCTCGGCACGGTCAAGAAGGCCAAGGACGCCGACGCCGAGCGCGTCGTGCTGGTGGGAGACCATCCGCGCTTCTGAGCCGAATGTGGTTCGGCCCCGGCGCCTTCGGGCGACCGGGGCCGTTCTCTATTCCGACCCGGATGTCCGTATGCCGACCCGGATGTCCGGAATGCCATGTCCCGGATACCAAAAACCCACCAGCGTCCGGCCCGTTGCGGGCGGGACGCTGGTGTCATTCAGCGGCCTTCAGACTGTGCGGTGCTCGGTGTATATCGACGTGTTAAGGGGGAGGCCAGTCGCGGCCTCCCCCTTAACACGTCGATAATCCGAGTCAGCGGCGCCAGTCGTCGTAGTCGTCCTCGTCCCAGCTCGACGGCGCATCATTGGCGTCGTGCTCGTCGGACAGAACTCCACTCCGCTGCGAGTCGGGGGATGAAGGTCCCCCCGACAGCTCGCGCTGAAGGCTCGCGAAGTCGGTTGGCGCCGAGCTGTACTTCAGCTCGCGTGCAACCTTGGTCTGCTTTGCCTTAGCCCGGCCACGGCCCATGGCTGACCCCCTCGCGTCACTGCGGGGCGGCCTGGGGTGGTTTGGCGGCCCCGTTCGAATTAATACTCTTCCTGACAGACACTTTAGCGTGTGTCCGGCGGTCGCGCTTCCAGGAGTGGGGGAGAAACCATCGAAGTGCCGCCCCGCGGCCGGACCGGCCGGGGGCGTGCGGCGCCGAGCAGGGGGTTTACAGCACCCCCGGGATCGCTCGGATGATGCCGACCCGGGCGCCGCCGCCGAGCACCGCGGGTGCGGCCAGCTCGGCGTGCTCGTCGGTCCACTCGATGCCCATACGCTGCAGAATGGCCAGCGTGAGTGGGAGGCGAGCGCGATCGGCGCCGTCGTCGATCTTGTAGGCGAAGGCCGAGCCGTCGGGCAGCGCGCCCGCGTGCACACCGTCCGCGCCGATCTTGCAGACCAGCCCGGGGGTTGCCGTCATCACGCGCAGATCCGGGCCGTCCGTGCCGGAAATCACTCGGGGATGGGCACGAATCGCGTCCGCGACCCGCCGTTCCGGGGTGCCCGCGGCGGCGGTAGCCAGGGTGGCGTAGGCGCGCGCCAGGTTCACCAGGGAGACCGGCACGATCGGCAGGCCGCAGCCGTCGATGCCCAGATCGGTCTCCGGTTCGCCGGTGACGTCGGCGATGGTCTCCAGCACCGCCAGCTGCAGCGGATGCCCGGCATCGAGGTAGCCGCGGGTGGGCCAGTCGTTGACCCGGCAGGTGGCCAGCATTGCCGCGTGCTTGCCGGAGCAGTTCATGTAGATGCGGCGCAAGGCTTTACCGCGCTCGTGGCCGGCCAGCGCCCGGGCGCGCGCCTGCTCGTCGAAGGGCAGATCCGGCGGGCACTCCAGATCGTCCTCGGTGAAACCGAACCGATCCAGCAACCGCTGCACCAGCTCCACATGATCGGGCTCGCCGAAATGCGAGGCGGTGGCAATGGCCAGCTCGGTGTCGTCGGCCGGTTCGAAACCATTGCGCAGCAGCGTCAATGCCTGCATGGGCTTATTGGTGGAGCGCGGGAAGATGGGGCCGTGCACCGCGCCGAGCTCGACCAGCGGCTCACCGTCGGGCCGCAGGATCACCGCCGAGCCCCGGTGCACGCACTCGCGGAATCCGGAGCGCACCACCTCGACCAGGTCCGTGCTCATGCTGGAATTCCCTTCTGCGCGCGACGGGGATCCGGTGCTCATGCGCGGACGCTCGCGTGGCGGCGGCGATGGCGTTCGATCTGCATGCGCACATCGTCGGAGAGGGTGGGTTCGGCGTCGAGCAGCCGGTCCAGGGCGGCCGGATCCGTGCCGGTGAACACCTCGCGCACGGTGATGCCGTGGGCGGGGGTGTGCACGATGCGGACCTCGTCGCCCGCGCCGATGCTGCCCTCGGTCAGGACCCGGAAGTAGGCGCCGGTATCGGCTTGCAGGGTGAAGCGTTTGACCCACTGGGGTTCGCCGGACCACTGCTGGAAGGTCGCGCACGGCACGCGCGGGGCCGAGACCTCCAGCAGGGTGTCGCCGATGGCCCAGTGCGCGCCGATCACGGCATCGCTCACCGGAAGGCCGCTGATGCGCAGGTTTTCGCCGAACCAGCCCGCCGGCAGCTCGCGGCCCAGTTCCGCGCCCCAGGTCCGCGCGTCCTCCTCGGCATAGGCGTAGACGGCCTGATGGACGCCGCCGTGATTCTTGGTGTCGCACACGTGATCACCGTCGAGGCCGAGCGCGCGCACCGGAACCCGGTGCGGCGCCGGGCGTTTGTCGATGGCGGTGCGGCCCACGCGGGTCTTCACCTCGAGCTCGGCGTGCACCACGCAGACGGCCAGGACCTGCCCGGTGTCACTCATCGGCCACGGAGCTTCTCGACGGCGAGCCGGCCGGCCTGCGGCTCGTCATGGGAGGGAACGGAATCCGCGTCGATGGAGGCCGCGCAGGGGCCCGCCTCGAGGACGGCGTCGGCGGGGATGGTGCGCTTGATCAAGGCCAGGGCGATCGGGCCGAACTCGTAGTGGTCGACCACGGTGCCCAGCACGCCGACCGCGCGGCCGCCGGCGGTGACCGGATCGCCGGGCTCGGGGCGGGCGTCGGCGGAACCGTCCAGGTGCAGCAGCACCAGATGCCGCGGCGGCTTGCCGAGATTGTGCACGCGCGCCACCGTCTCCTGACCGCGGTAGCAGCCCTTGTTCAGATGCACCGCGCCGAATTCCTCGACGCCGCCGACCCAGTTGGCCTCGTGCGGGATGGTGCGGTCATCGGTGTCGAGGCCGATGCGCGGGCGCAACGCCGCCACCCGCAGCGCCTCGAAGGCCCACATGCCCGCGGCCTCGGCGCCCGCGTCGCGCAGCCGGGTCCACCAGGAGGCCAGCTGCTCGCGCGGAACGATCAGGTCGAAGGAATCGGCGGTGGGCCAGGGCATCCGGCGGATGAAGCCGCCGCCGGGCAGGGCGACCGCCTCGTAGATCTCGGGCAGCCCCGCGATGCCGAGGGCGCCGAGCAGGCCGGTCGCCTTCGGGCCCAGCAGGCTCAGCACGGCGTGATCGGGAGCCGCCTCGGGTTTGGCGTCGGCCCAGAAGACCATCTTCTGGAGGAAGCTCAGCAGTTCGGGTCCGCGCGCGGCCTCGGTGTCGAACCACACCGTGCCGTCCAGCTCGGTGAGCACGAAGTGATGCTGCACGCGGCCGTTCAGATCCAGGTCCAGATTCTCCGCCGACCGGCCGTCGCGCAGGTCGGCGACGTGCTGGCTGGTAATGGTGTGCAGCCAGGTCAGGCGTTCCTTGCCGGTGATGGATCCGACGAAACGATGCGAGCGATCCACCACGGCCACGCGTTGAACGGCCGCGCGTTGCTCGCCGAGCGGATCCCCGTAATGCCACGCCACCGCGGCGTCGGGCGAGCCCGGCAATCCCGCGACGGCCCCCGGAAACTGAAGGATTGGACTGGGTGCAACCTCGGAGGACACCCCTCCACACTAGGTGCTGTGAATTTCCGCGGTGCCATCGGCGCGGGATTTCCGCGTGTCAGGGGTGTGATCTGTATTGCCCGATTGATTGTTTGCTGACGCCGTAATCCTGTGCCGACGGGCCGGTTGTCCTAGGCTCGGGCGCATGGTGGAACGGGTTCTGGTAACACTCGACGGCGCGATTCGGGATCCGGACGCGCCGTTGCTGTATTCGGACGATATCGGTGTGCTGCGCGGCGACGGGATTTTCGAGACCGTGCTGGTGCGTGACGGTGCGGCCTGCGCGCTGGAATTGCATCTGGCGCGACTACGGCGCTCGGCGGAGGCACTGGAATTGGCCGCGCCGGACCTGGAGGCGTGGCGCACGGCGGTGCAGACGGCGGCCAAGGAGTGGGGCGCCGAGCGCGAGGGTTTGCTGCGGATGGTGCTGACCCGGGGGCGGGACAGCGAGCACGGCGCCACTGGCAAACAATCAGCTATCAAGGCCGGCGACCTGGCCGGCGCCGAACCCGCCACCACCGGTTACGTTCTCGTGCTTCCGGTCCCCGAGCGGGTCAAAACCGCCCGGACCGAAGGCGTTTCGGTCATCACCCTGTCGCGGGGCATCTCCATCGATCTGGCGCAGGAGGCGCCGTGGCTGTTGCTCGGGGCCAAAACCCTGTCGTACGCAACGAATATGGCCGCGCTGCGGTTCGCCCAGCGAATGGGCGCCGATGACGCGATCTTCACCAGCACCGAGCATCGCGTCCTGGAGGGGCCGCGCTCGACCGTGGTGATCGCCCGCGACAACCAGTTGATCACCCCGCCCGCGCGCAATGGCGTACTGCCGGGAACCACGCAGCGCGTGCTGTTCACGGAGGCGGAGAAGGCCGGCTGGGAGTGCAAGTACGAACCGCTGTTCATCGCCGACCTGATCACCGCCGACAGTGTGTGGATGCTGTCCAGCGTCACCCTGGCGGCGCGGGTCAACTCGCTGGACGGATTGCGAATGTCGGCCCCGGACAACGCCGCCGAGATCGCGGAACTGGTGCACCGAGGCGTCACGCAGCCGGGCAACATCACCGACTGGTAGTCCGGATCCAGGGTCTTTCGCCGTATCCATACCTGTCTTGGGTCATGCACGGCAGGGTCCTTGGCGGTGTGTTCGTCACATGTCAGCAAACTTTCTGCACGGTGTGGCGCGGCGCATGTTGATCTGAAGGACAACCGGCGTAGTGTTCGGTACTACGTCATGTCGTAGATCGGCAGGAGATCGGATGAGCGTCGTAGACCTAGCGCGCTGGCAGTTCGGCATCACCACCGTCTATCACTTCATTCTGGTGCCGCTCACCATCGGCCTCGCCCCGCTCGTCGCGGCGATGCAGACCGCGTGGGTGATCACCGGGAAGGAGCACTGGTACCGGCTCACCAAGTTCTTCGGGAAGCTGTTCCTGATCAACTTCGCCCTCGGCGTCGCCACCGGCATCGTGCAGGAATTCCAGTTCGGCATGAGCTGGAGCGAATACTCCCGCTTCGTCGGCGACGTATTCGGCGCACCGCTGGCCATGGAGGCGCTGGTCGCCTTCTTCATGGAATCGACCTTCCTGGGCCTGTGGATCTTCGGCTGGACCAGGCTGCCGAAGAAGCTGCACCTGGCCACCATCTGGATGGTCGCCATCGGCGTGAACGCGTCGGCGTACTTCATCATCGCCGCCAACTCGTTCATGCAGCACCCGGTCGGCGCGAAGTACAACCCGGAGACGGGACGCGCCGAGCTGCACAGCATTTGGGAACTCATCACCAACAACACCACCCTCGCGGCCTTCCCGCACGTGGTGGCCGGATCCTTCCTCACCGCGGGCACTTTCGTCGCCGGCATCGCCGGCTGGTGGATGGTGCGCAATGCCCGCAGGGGCAAGGCGAACGGCGACGAGGCGGCCATCGAGGAGGCCCGCACCATGTGGCGGCCCGCCGCCCGGGTGGGCATCTGGGTGAGCCTGGTGGCCTGCGTGGCCCTCATCTACACCGGCGATGTGCAGGGCAAGCTCATGTTCGAGCAGCAGCCCATGAAGATGGCCTCGGCGGAATCGCTGTGCCACACCGAAACCGATCCGGACTTCTCCGTCCTCACCGTCGGCACGCACAACAACTGCGACAGCGTGGATCACCTCATCGAGGTGCCCTATGTGCTGCCGTGGCTGGCCAAGGGCGAGTTCACCGGAGTGACCCTGGAAGGCGTCAAGGATCTGCAGGTCTCCTACAACGAGAAGTACGGCGTCGGCGACTACCGGCCCAACCTCTTCGTGACCTACTGGTCCTTCCGCGCCATGATCACCTTCATGGCCGGGTCGATCCTGCTGGCCGTGGTGGGACTCTGGGTCACGCGCCGCGGGCGGGTGCCGGATCAGAAGTGGTTCTCGTGGCTGTCGCTGCTGGCCATCGCCACCCCGTTCCTGGGCAATATCTCCGGCTGGGTGTTCACCGAGATGGGCCGCCAGCCCTGGGTGGTCGCGCCCAATCCGACCGGGGACCAGAGCATTCGAATGACCGTGCAGCAGGGCGTATCCGGGGTCTCGGCGGGCACCATCCTGACCTCGCTCATCGTGTTCACGCTGCTGTACGGCCTGCTCGCCATCGGGTGGTTCTATCTGATGCGCCGCTACGTGGTCGCCGGGCCGGAACCGGCCGCCGACGAGTCCGATACCCCGAAGATGACCGGGGATTCCGTCGAGAAGCTTTCCTTCGCCTACTGAGGAGACGGGGATGACTCTGCAAGTTTTCTGGTTCATACTCATCGCCGTTCTCTTCACCGGGTACTTCGTGCTCGAAGGTTTCGATTACGGCGTCGGCATGCTCATGCCGATCATCGGCAAGGGCAGCGAAGTCAAGAAACGCGTGGTGCTCAACACCATCGGTCCCGTGTGGGACGGCAACGAGGTGTGGCTGCTGACCGCGGGCGGCGCCATGTTCGCCGCCTTCCCCGAGTGGTACGCCAGCGTGTTCTCCGGGTTCTACCTGGCGCTACTGCTCATTCTGGTCGGCTTGATCGCGCGGGCCTGCGCCATCGAATGGCGTAGCAAGATCAATGACGATAAGTGGCGGCGCTGGTGCGATATCGGCATCGGGCTCGGCTCCTGGATTCCCGCCATCGCCTGGGGCCTGGCCTTCGCCAATATCGTGCGCGGCGTGAAACTCGACGAGAAGCGGCAGATCCAGGGCAATCTGTTCGATCTGCTCAATCCGTACGCGCTGCTCGGCGGCGTCGCCATGCTGCTGCTGTTCCTGCTGCACGGCGCCATGTTCATCGCGCTCAAGACCGGCAACGAGGTGCGCGACGACGCCCAGCGCGTCATCCGCCTGCTGTTCGGGCCCACCGCCCTCGTGGTGGCGGCCTTCGGCATCTGGACCCAGCTCGCCTACGGCAAGGGCTGGACCTGGATTCCCTTGGCGCTGGCCGTGATCGGCATCGTGGTGGCGGGCTTCGCGGCCACCCAGGGCCGGGACGGCTGGTCGTTCGCCGGCACCGCGCTCACCATCGCCTCGGCCACCGCGCTGCTGTTCGGCGCGCTGTTCCCGAATGTGCTGCCCTCCACCATCGACGCGGCCTTCAGCCTCACCGTCGACGGCCGGGACGGCACCGTGAGCGCCTCCTCCACGCACTACACGCTGGTGGTCATGAGCTGGGTCGCGGTGGTGGTCACCCCGATCGTCCTCATCTACCAGGGCTGGACCTACTGGGTGTTCAGCAAGCGCCTGACCATGGAGCACATTCCGGCGCCGATCGGACTGCCCATGGAGAAGGCGAAGAACTGAGTTCGGACGAACCACACTGATGCCGACAGTACGGATGTGACATGGCACGACCGGTAGACCCGCGCCTGTGGCGGCACGCCCGCTCGGCCCGACGGTATCTCGCGCTCAGCGTGGGCCTGTCGCTGGCGACCACGCTCTGCATCGTGGTCGCGGCGCTGGCCCTGGCGCGGGTCCTCTCCGGCGTCATCACCGATCCGTCCCGTCGCGACATCGGCTCGTGGACGGCCGAACTGGCGATCTTCGCGGTGGCCGTGCTGTGCCGGGTCGCCGCCACCTGGTGGCAGTCCCGGCTCGCGCACCGCGCCGGAGCACAGGTGGTCACCGAACTCGAGACCGCCGTCCTGCGCACCGGCGCGGAACTGCCGCCGCGCGAATTGGAAACCCGCCGCACGGAATTGGCGGTGGTGATCGGCTCCGGGCTGAGCGGCCTGCGTGCCTACCTCGCCGGTTACCTCCCCGCCCTGCTGCTGGCCTGCCTGGCGCCGCCCATCGTGCTCGCGGTCATCGCCGCGCACGACTGGATCTCCGGCGTGATCATCGTGATCACCCTGCCCCTCATCCCGATCTTCATGATCCTGATCGGCCTGCTCACCCAGGGCCGCGCCAAGGACACCCTGGCCGCCACCACGCGGCTGTCGGATCAACTCCTCGACCTCTTCGCCGGTATGCCCACCCTGCGCGCCCTCGGCCGCGAAACGGCGCACACCACCGAAGCGCCTGCCGGAACCGATGATTCGCGCACCACCATGCGCGGTCGCGTCCGCGAACTAGGCGACTCCCTGCACCGCCGCACCATGTCGGCCCTGAAAATGGCCTTCCTGTCCTCCATGGTGCTGGAAATGCTCGCCACCCTGTCGGTCGCGCTCATCGCCGTATCCATCGGCATGCGACTGGTTTTCGGCGATATGGGCCTGTACGCCGGCGTCCTCGCCCTCATCCTCGCCCCGGAGGTCTACCTCCCCCTGCGCGCCGTCGGCGAACGCTTCCACGCCGCCCAGGACGGCATGGCCGCCGCAGAGCAGGCCTTCGCCATCCTGGAACCTGCCTCCGCGGCCGAGCGGCCCGCCACCGAGCAGCGATCCGAACCCAACGTCGAGAATCGCGAATTCCAGGGCCGCATAGCAATACGCGATTTGACCGTCGCCGCCCGCGACGGCGCGGCACCAGATGGGCTGAGCGCGAACCTGGAGCCGGGCACGGTCACAGTCCTGACCGGCCCCAACGGCTGCGGGAAATCGACCGCCTTACAAGCGATCTTGGGCCTGATCCGCCCCGACGGCGGCGAAGTCGCGGTCGACGGCGCCCCCGTCGCGGCCCTGCGCCCCGACCACTGGTGGTCGCACCTGGCCTGGCTGCCGCAACGCCCGGTCCTGGTGCCCGGCACCCTCCGCGCCAACCTGGAACTGCTCGGCCCACCCTCCGGCCCCGACGCCCTCGAAGCCGCGTGCACCGCAACCGGATTCGATGCCGTCCTCGACGAACTCCCCGACGGGTGGGACACCCTCGTGGGCGCCGGCGGCCTCGGCCTGTCCCTCGGCCAGCGCCAGCGTCTCGCCCTCACCCGCACCCTCGCCGCAGACCGCCGCATCCTGCTCCTGGACGAGCCCACCGCCCACCTGGACCCCGCCGCCGAAGCCCGAGTTCTCGACGCCCTCGTCACCCGAGCCCGAGCCGGAGCCACCGTCGTAATCGTCGGCCACCGCCCCGCCGTCCTGTCCATCGCCGACCGGATTGTCCCGGTCCGCTCCACCTCCTCCGCGTCCGCGACACCGCCCGCCACCGAGGAGGCTGCGGACGACGAGCCCGGCGAACCTGCCGGACAACGCCTTTCCCGACAGAACGTGGTGAGTGTGCGATGAACGCGATACTGGACGATTTCCGGCGGATCCGGGGGCTGCTGGAGCTGTCGCCGTGGCGAATGGCGGTATCCATCCTCTGGGGCGTGGCCGCGCTCGGCAGTGGGCTCTCCTTGGCGGCCTTGGCGGCGTGGTTGATCGCGCGGGCGTGGCAGATGCCGCCGGTGCTGGATCTGACCATTGCGGTGGTGACGGTGCGGGCGTTGGGGATCGCGCGGGGGGTGTGCCGGTATCTGGAGCGGCTTGCTACGCATGATGTGGCGTTGCGGTCGATGAGCCTGGCGCGGACCACCACCTACGGTGTGCTGGCGGGGGCCGATATCTGGCGGCCGCGGCGCAGTGGGGGATCGGAAGATGGTGCGGGGGAGGGGGATCCGACCCGGATGCGGCGGGGGGAGCTGCTGGGGCGGGTTATGAGCGATATCGATGATCTGGGGGCGGTGGTGGTGCGGGCGTTCGTGCCGATCGCGGTCGCCATCGTGTTGTCGCTCATCGCGGTTGGGCTGCTGGCGGCCATTTCGATTCCCGCCGCCCTGATTCTTGCGGTGGCGCTGGCGGTTTCGGGCATTGTCGCGCCGTGGCTGTCGGCGCGGGCCGCGCGGGAGGCGGAGGTGGCGGTGCGGGCGGATCGCACCGAGTTCACCGCCGAGGCGTTGACCGTGCTCGATCATGCGCCCGAATTGCGGGTCGCGGGAAGGCTTTCGGGGGCGATCGAGGCCGCCGAACGGGCCGGTGGACGGGCCGTCGCGGCCGAGGACCGCGCCGCCTCGCACACCGCCTGGTCCGCGGCGGTGCTGCCGCTCGCCATCGGGGCGAGCGTGCTGGGTGCGCTGCTCATCGGCATCGTGCTCTACGGCGCCGGGCCCATGGTTCCCACGGACGGGTTCCAGACCGTTCCGGGCGGCGGTATCACGCCCATGGCCTTCGCGGTGCTGGTGCTGGTCCCGCTGTCGGCCTTCGAGGCCGTGGCCGTGCTCCCGGCCGCCGCCCAGGCGCTCACCACCGGTCGCGCCGCCCTGCATCGCCTGGCTCGCCTCGAACGGTCCGAATCACCCTCTCCCGCCGTGGATTTCCCGCCGCTGCCGGACGGCCGCCGGATCGCGGTCACCGGTCCCAGCGGTGCGGGCAAGACCACTCTGCTCATGGCTTGGGCGGGACTGTTCGATACACCGCGCCCCGGCGTCACCTTCTTCGCCGAGGACGCGCACTTGTTCGGCACCACGGTGCTCGAGAACCTGCGCGTGGCGCGCGGCGACATCACCGAGCGGGAAGCCGAGGACACGCTGCGCGCGGTGGGCGCGGGCGACTGGCTCGACGCACTGCCCGACGGTGTGCACACCGACCTCGTCGGCGGTGCGGCGGCCGTCTCCGGCGGTCAGCGCCGCCGCATCCTGCTCGCCCGCGCCCTGCTCTCCCCGGCGCGGGTACTGCTCCTCGACGAGCCCACCGAGCATCTCGAGGCCGAGCCCGGCGCGGAACTGCTGCGCCGCCTGCTCGACGAGTCCAGCGGGCTCGTCGACCCCGGCCGCACCGTCGTGGTCGTCACCCATCAGCTGCCCCCCGACCACCGCGGCGACACCCTGGTCGAGGTCGCCGCGGACGGCCACACCTCCATCACCCGTCTTATTCCCGCAAACCAGTCCTGAACTGCGTTTTTCGCAGTCCGAGAAAATCCGTTGCCGCGGATCGCATGTCCGACTAACTTTCTCGGTACACGAGGAAGGAGGTGGTTCCAAGAATGAGTAATTCCAGGACACGTGAGGTGGCTGTCCGCTAGTCGCCACCGCTGCAATGGATTCCATGGCGCGAACGCCTAGCGAAATCCAGGCAGTCACCCGGCCCCCGAGTCTCCGGTCTTGTCCGACCGGATCGCGTGAGTTGCATCCGCGATCACAGACTCGGGGGCCGTTCCCTTTTCAGCTCCCTGTCAACGCGAATAGCCCCGTCCGGCAGGGCCGGAGGGGCCGATCGGACGGCTGATCAGCCGATGTAGCGCTGCAGGCGCGCGGACAGGCGGGGTTCGAGGCCGCCGTCGGGGGTGATGCGCTCCTCGACATAACCGAGGTCGCCGCCTTCGACAATGCCGTAGAGGCGCTTGGCGCCGCCGACCACGATGCCGGACTGGCTGCGGATCACCACATCGGTGGCGAGCTCCCAGGAGGACTGGGTGAGGGCCTGGCCGTAGAAGAGTTCGACCACGCCGGAGGAGTGGGTGAGCAACAGCTCGAGCACCTCGTCGTCGCCGTCGATGCCCACCCGCCAGAAACCGCTCTCGCGCAGATCCGGACCGGAGTACTCGCCCTTGGCGTCGATGACCCAGGAGCGGGCCTCCCAGGCGAGGTAGTCGCCGCCGTCGTGCGAGACGACGATCTGCTGGCCGAAGCGGTAGTCGCCGTTCTCGGGGTGATTGCCCTCGCCCTCACCGCGCCACACGCCGACCAGCGGCAGCAGCGCGAGCATGGAGGAGCTCAGATCCGGGCCCAGCCGCAGATTCGCGGTGTCCTCGGGCAGGGGCAGACCGGCGAGCGTGGGAATGTTCAGGACGCCGGTCGACTTGGCGCGCTCGACAGCCTCGGCGACCGCCTGATCACCACTGCGACGCGCGACATCACCACGGTCGGCCGACGCGTCCTGCGCCGTGCCATTGGCCGTTGTGTTCTCGACGTTCTCGCTCGCCGACTCGCTCACGACTCGGTGAACAGCCGGTAGAGGACGTACAGACCGAACCACGCGATCAGTACGGAGACGAGAACCAGCAGAATCTCGAAGGCAAGCACCACGTGTCGGAGTCTAGCGGCCGGGTTGCCGGACATGAAAACGGCCCCGGGAAAAGGATTCCCGGGGCCGTTGCAGGTGCGGGGGTTACACCCCATCCCACTTACTTGGCGACAGTGACGTCGATGTTGTGGATGCCCGCGCCGTCCGGCGCGACCTCGGCGGTGCCATTGCCCGACGCCGACAGCGCGCGGATGGTCCAGTTGCCCGGCGCCGCGAAGAAGCGGAAGTCACCGGTGCCCGAGGCGACGACCTCGGCGGTGAAATCGCCATTGCCGTCCAGCAGGCGCACGAACGCGCCACCGACGGTCTGGCCGTCAGCGGTCAGGACGCGGCCGGTGATGACCGTCTCCTTCTCCACATCGACGCCGGCGGGGATGGCCTGACCCTGGGTAGGTGCTGCACACATATTGATTACGCTCCCAACTCGATCGGTGCACCGACGAGGGAGCCGTACTCGGTCCAGCTCCCGTCGTAATTCTTCACGTTCTTGTGGCCCAGCAGCTCCTGCAGCACGAACCAGGTGTGCGAGGAGCGCTCACCGATGCGGCAGTAGGCGATGGTCTCCTTCTCGCCATCCAGCCCGGCCTCCTTGTAGAGGGTGGCGAGCTCGTCGTCGGACTTGAAGGTGCCGTCCTCGTTCGCGGCCTTGGACCACGGCACGTTGATGGCGCCGGGGATGTGGCCGGGACGCTGCGACTGCTCCTGCGGCAGGTGGGCCGGGGCCAGGATCTTGCCGGAGAACTCATCGGGCGAGCGCACGTCGACCAGGTTCTTGTTGCCGATGGCGGCGATGGCGTCATCGCGGAAGGCGCGGATGGACAGGTCCTGCTCGCTCGCCTTGTAGGCGGTGGCCGGGCGCACCTTGACGTCCTTGACCAGCGGGCGGCCGTCGAGCTCCCACTTCTTGCGGCCGCCGTCGAGCAGCTTCACGTCCTGGTGGCCGTAGAGCTTGAAGTACCAGTACGCGTAGGCCGCGAACCAGTTGTTATTGCCGCCGTACAGCACGACGGTGTCGTCGTTGCCGATGCCGCGGGCCGACAGCAGCTCGGAGAACTGCTCCCGGTTGACGAAGTCACGCCGGACCTGGTCCTGCAGATCCTTCTTCCAGTCGAGGCGGACCGCCCCTTCGATGTGGCCCAGGTCGTAGGCCGAGGTGTCTTCATCGACCTCGACGAGCACGACGCCCGGGGTGTTCAGGTTCTCTTCGACCCAGTCTGCGGAGACCAGGACATCGGCGCGAGCCATGTTGTTCCTTTCGAGGGTGGTGCCGGAGTCAGGCGGTGGGATTCGGGTGGGTCGGCGCGGATTTCGGGACGAACCGCGTGACGAGTGGGTAGATCTTGCAGCCCAGGCAGATGCCGAAGGCCGCATTGAGGAAGGCCGCGAACAGGGCGAAACCGGTGAAGATCGCACCGGCGACCGGGCTGCCGGCGGCGAAGCCGAGCACGCCGAGCGCGGCGAAGACGAAGCCGACCAGCTGCGCGAACCGCAGCGGCGCAACGGGTTCCAGCTCCGGGGCCGGGCCGACGCGGGGCGCGACGGCGGCGGCGTAGATCCGCCCGTACGGGCTGCGCCGCGGACCCTGGGCCGCGCCGAGCGCGAACACCACGGCCTGCGCGGCCAGCAGCACGGCGGCGAGCGGGACGGAGAAGACGGCGACGATCAGGACGAGAGCCAATACGGCGGTGGTGATCCAGGCGGCGAAACGCGGGCCGCGGACATCCACTTGTCCCTCAGAGGGTTTGGTGATGTTCGGGTTCGACATGAGTGTGCTCCTGCGCTGGGTGGTCTATATGGCCAGATCGCCGGAGGATCGAGACGATCTCTCAACGGCGGGGACAAACCCGGTCGGCGACAGAAGATACGAAAGGCCGACCGGCTAGCGGCACAGGCAGCAACAACCACCGAGCCGGCACAGGTCTACCGTGCGGCGTCGGGTGAGCATCAGCTCGCGGTTGGATTGCACGAGGGGGAGTTTACCCAATTTTCGGGGGAAATTGGACCCGGGGTTTGTAAGGCTGGTCACTCTGGCGCCGTCGGGACGGTTAAAGGCCCTAGTGAAGCGCGTAAATCGGCGGGCTTGGGAACTCCGGAAATCCGGTAGCGCTCCCGGCCCTCGGCATCCAGGACGAAGGTGGTGGGCAGCGAGAGCACGTTCAGTTCCCGCGCCAGCGCCGGGTTGGCGTCGAGGTCGATCTCGAGATCGAGCGGGGCGGCGGGAGCCGCGGCCAGCTCGGCGACGATAGTGGCCACCACGCGGCGCACCGCCGCGCAGGGGCCGCACCAGTCGGCGGAGAAGTGCAGCACGGTGGGGCGGCCCGGCAGCACGCCCGCCGCGGTGAGCAGTTCGGCCCGAAGGCCTTGCGCCGCCGGTGTTTCCGGGTCGGCACCGGCCCGCACCCGGCCTTCGTTGCGGCGCACCAGGATTCCCACGCCGATCGCGGCGACGACGGCGGCGGCGAGAATCCCGAGCGTGATCACGGCTGCTGCAGCCGATCCAGATCGACGCTGACCTTCTCCTCGCGGCCCTCCACCACGATCTGCCCGCCCTCGGCCCGGACCTTGGCGGGCCGGACCCCGAAGGACAGGCCGTGGGTGTCGATGGTGCGGGTGAACAGGGCCAGCACCTTGGCCTTGTCCAGCTCGGGCGTCGTGGTGGAGATGGGGATGGGGGTGGCGGGCTGGGGATCGCGGTAGATATCGGTCGCGGTGATCTGCACCTGGTTGCCCACCAGGCGCATATCGGCCAGCACGCTCACGATCTGGCCGTTGCGATTGTTGGCGGCGGTCACCGCGCCGTCGCCGGCGGCGCGGTCCATGGACACCGTTCCGGTGAGGACGATCGTCGCGGTGGTCTGGAACTTGGTCGAGTCCGATCCGCCGACACCGCCGAAACCATCCGACTTGCCGGGGCCGAAGATCGGCTGGTCCGGGTTCTTGATCTCCAGATCCGGAATCTTGAACAGCTGCCCGAGCTCATTGGGCTCGATCCGGATGCGCGACTCCACCACGTCGACGGGGACGGAGCTCACCTTCTTGTCCACCAGGCTGCTGAACGGGAGTTCCGCGCCGCGCAGATTGGCTTCGACCACGATGTCGCCCGGAATGTCCGGCCGTTCCTCGCGGGCGCGAATGTCGATATTGCGGAAATCGCCGGACAGCGCCTGCGTCGCGAACGGGTACCGCAGGGACGAGTTGAAGGTGACCTCCGGATCGGCGCCGAGATCCGATCCGGCGCGCAGCAGCCGCGACACGCGGTACTCCGAATACGCGGCGAAACCGAAGTCGAGCAGGACGGCCAGCGCCGCCGCACAGAGCAGCGCGATGATCAGCCTCCGGAAATGCATAAGAGCACTGTAGTTCCCCAGGGGCTCCGCCCCCGGACCCCCGGACGTCAGGGGCCGGCCCCCGAACCCCCATTGGTGGCTACGCCCCCCAAGCCCCCGAACCGCGATGTCCAGACCGGTCGGTGATGTGATCTCGAGGACAGTGCGGCAGATAAGGGGGTTGCCGAGACCCGTGTACGCCGCCCGGAATGCGTGGTCATGGGTGCGGACACGCTAATGTAGGCACCGACTTACCTGTGATGACGAGCATGGAGTCGTGGCCTACAGAGCGGTTGCCACACACATGCCAGATGGGATGGAGGGCCCCCATGGAGCTGCTCCTGCTGACCTCCGACCCCAACCCCGAGTCGGTGCTGCCCTCGCTGGCGTTGCTACCGCACCATGTGCGGCCCGCGCCCACCGAGGTGGCGTCCCTGCTCGAGGCCGGTTCCGCCGATGTGGCACTGGTCGACGCCCGCACCGATCTGGCCGCCGCGCGCGGCCTTTGTCGTTTGCTGGGCAGCACCGGGTCCTCGGTGCCGGTGGTGGCGGTCCTCACCGAAGGCGGCCTGGTCGCGGTGAACGCGGATTGGGGGCTGGACGACATCCTGCTGCCCGGTACCGGTCCCGCCGAACTGGATGCCCGGCTGCGGCTGCTGGTCGCCCGCAACGGCGGCGCCGCCAGCCCGGAGAACACCGGCAAGATCACCCTGGGTGAGCTGGTGATCGACGAGGGCACCTACACCGCGCGGCTGCGCGGCCGCCCGCTCGATCTCACCTACAAGGAATTCGAGCTGCTCAAATACCTCGCGCAGCACGCCGGCCGGGTGTTCACCCGCGCCCAGTTGCTGCAGGAGGTGTGGGGCTACGACTTCTTCGGCGGCACCCGCACCGTGGACGTGCACGTGCGGCGACTGCGCGCCAAGCTCGGCAGCGAATACGAATCGCTCATCGGCACGGTCCGCAATGTCGGCTACAAGGCGGTGCGCCCGGCGCGCGCGGCCGGCGGCAAGGGCGACGCGGTCACCTTCCCCGATGCCGAACCCACCGACGATCCCGAAATGACCACGGCGAACGGCACTTTCTGATGGCTTCTTTCACCGACCGGCTGCCCGACGCGACCGCCGCGGAGGTGAGGGGTCTGCTGGAGCGCGCCACCGCGGCCGACGGCGTCGCGCCCGTCTCGGAGCAGGCGGTGCTGTCGCTGGCCGGCGAGCCCGCGGCGCGGCATGCCGTCGCCACGGCGGACGGCGCGGTCGCCGGGTACGCGAATCTGGCGCCCGCACATGACGAGCACCCCGCCATGGCGGAGGTTGCTGTGGACCCCGATCATCGCGGTCGTGGAATCGGCGCGAACTTGGTGCGATCCGCGCTGGAAGCGGGCGGTATGGGCGCGCGGGTGTGGGCGCACGGAAATCTGCCCGCCGCGCGGGCGGTTGCTACCCGGCTCGGGCTGCGCGTCGCGCGCGAGCTGTGGCAGATGCGCCGCGATCTGGCGAATTCCGAGCTACCGGAGCTGGCGGTTCCGGACGGGCTGGAATTGCGCACCTACGCGGGGCCTTCCGACGATGCCGAGGTGCTGCGCGTGAACAACGCCGCCTTCTCCTGGCATCCGGAGCAGGGCGGCTGGACCGAGCGCGATATCGCGGTGCGCCGCGCGGAATCCTGGTTCGACCCGGCGGGCCTGTTCATCGCCGTCGATCCGGCCGAGCCGGACAAGATCCTCGGCTTCCACTGGACCAAAGTGCACCACGACGAGAACCCGCCGGTCGGTGAGGTTTACGTGGTGGGCGTCGATCCGTCCGCGCAGGGGCGCGGGCTGGGCCGCCTGCTCACCCTCGCGGGCCTGCGGCATCTGCGCGAGCGCGGGCTCGGCGCGGTGCTGCTCTACACCGAGGCCGACAACACCGCCGCGGTGCACACCTACACCAAGCTCGGCTTCGAGCGCTCGCACGTGGACGTCGCCTACACCGTCGGCTGACGCCGGCCCGGTCCGGGGGGGGGCGCGTAGATCACTCCGGAGGCGGAGGCGACCACGGGGCAAACCGGTGAGCGGCAACAGTGCGGCAAATGTCACACACAAAGGTTGCAATCGCTCCGGGTTGTTCACCTTCCGTTCACCTGCCCTGGTCCAACTGTCTACCGGACACAAATACGTTGCATGTGGGCGGCACTCGCTGCCCGGTGCGCGAGTTCGCAGCGAACAGCCACCAACATTCGCCCGTCCAGCCGTTGAGGGGTTGGGCGTGCAAGACCGTGATTCCCGGAGGAACAGGTGAATCTCAAGCGCAGCAGCGCCCTGGTCGGTGTGCTGGCAGTCGTTGCCATGCCCCTCGCCGCGTGTGGAAGCGATGACAACACGGCGGAGACCGGTAACAATGTCGCCAAGGTCGAGGTGCCCTGTGGTGGCAAGACCAACCTGAAGGCCAGCGGCGCCACCTCGCAGAAGAACGCGATGGATCGCTTCGTCTCGGCGTACCAGCAGAACTGCGACGGCTTCTCGCTGGACTACACCTCCAGCGGCTCCGGCGCCGGCGTCAAGGAATTCCTGGGCGGCCAGACCGATTTCGCCGGTTCGGACTCCCCGCTGTCGTCGAAGAAGGACGAGCCGGCCAAGGCCGCCGAGCGCTGCGGCGCCCCGGCGTGGAACCTGCCCACCGTCTTCGGCCCGATCGCCGTCACCTACAACATCAACGGCGTGACCGATCTGGTGCTGGACGGCCCGACCATGGCCAAGATCTTCAACGGCGCCATCACCCAGTGGGACGACGTCGCCATCAAGGCCCTGAACCAGAAGGCCACCCTGCCGGCCGAGAAGATCAACGTGATCTACCGCTCGGACGAGTCGGGCACCACCGACAACTTCCAGCTGTACCTGGACGCCGCCTCCAACGGGGCGTGGGGCAAGGGCGCCGGCAAGACCTTCAACGGCGGTGTCGGCGAAGGCGCCAAGGGCAACGAGGGCACCTCGGCCGCGGTCAAGAACACCGCGAACGCCATCACCTACAACGAGTGGTCCTTCGCCAAGGCGCAGAACCTGTCCATCGCCAAGCTGCTGACCGTCGACTCCTCCAACGACCCCAAGCCGGTCGAGCTGAGCGTCGAGTCCGCGGGCAAGGCCATCGCCGCCGCCAAGATCACCGGCGAGGGCAATGACCTCATCCTGGACACCTCGGCCTTCTACAAGCCGACCACCGCGGGCGCCTACCCGCTGGTCATGCCGACCTATGAGATCGTGTGCTCGAAGTACAGCGACGCGAACACCGGCAAGGCCGTGAAGGCGTTCATGCTCTCGGCCATTCAGAACGGTCAGAACGGTCTGGACGAGGCCGGGTACATCCCGATCCCGGACGCATTCAAGACCAAGCTGACCACCGCGGTCAACGCCATTTCCTGATCGCGATCCCATGACCGTGCACGATGAAGTGACCGCCGCGGGCCAGTCGGATTCGACCGGCCCGCGGGCGGGCGGAGATACTGCGCACATGTCTCTTACCAAGACAAGCACCGGGCCGGCCCCGAAGGCCAAGAGCAAGGCCCACAATCAGCGAGCGGAGTTCATTTTCCGATCGCTGGCGACGGCGGCCGGGGCGACCATTGTCGCCGCCATCGCGCTGATCGCGCTGTTCCTTCTCATCCGCGCCGTGCCATCGGTCATGGCCAACGAGTCGAACTTCTTCACCAGTACGGAGTTCGACGTCCGCGATGCGAACGATCTGCACTTCGGCATCCGTGACCTGCTCATGGTCACGGTGCTGAGCTCGATTTTCGCGCTGATCATCGCGGTGCCCATCGGGGTGGGCATCGCGCTGTGCCTGACCCAGTACGCGCCGAAGGCGCTGGCCCGGCCGTTCGCGGTGCTGGTGGACCTGCTGGCCGCGGTGCCCTCCATCGTGTTCGGCCTGTGGGGCTTCCTGGTGCTCGCCCCGCGGCTGACCCCGGTGCAGGAGTTCCTGAACGACAAGCTCGGCTGGTTGTTCCTGTTCTCCGACGGCAATGTGACCATCGCGGGCGGCGGCACCATCTTCGTCGCCGGTGTGGTGCTGGCGGTGATGATCCTGCCGATCATCACCTCGGTGAGCCGCGAGGTCTTCAATCTGACGCCGCAGGCGCACATCGAGGCCGCGCAGGCGCTCGGCGCGACCAAGTGGGAAGTCGTGCGCATGACGGTGCTGCCCTACGGCCGCTCCGGCATGATCGCCGGTTCCATGCTCGGTCTGGGCCGCGCGCTCGGCGAGACCATCGCGGTCCTGATCGTGCTGCGCACCGCGGCGCAGCCGGGGCACTGGTCGCTGTTCGACGGCGGCTACACCTTCGCCTCCAAGATCGCCTCGGCCGCAGCGGAATTCAGTGAGGCGCTGCCGACGGGCGCGTACATCGCGGCCGGCTTCGTGTTGTTCGCGCTGACCTTCATCGTCAACGCCCTGGCCCGGCTCGCGGCCGGTGGGAAGGTGAACGCATGACCGCCACGCTCGACAAGCCGATCAAGGCGCCGACATTCCGCAATGTCAGCACCGGCCGGCGGATTCGCAACAATCTGGCCACCGGCATCGTCTGGCTGTGCTTCGGCATCGCGCTGATTCCGTTGATCTGGGTGCTGTACACGGTGCTGAGCAATGGTTTCGAGGCCATTGTCTCGGCCAACTGGTGGACCAAGTCGCAGAAGGGCGTGCTGCCCGAGCAGAACGCCGGTGGTGTCTATCACGCCATCTACGGCACCATCGTGCAGTCGGCCATCGCCGCCGTCATCGCGGTGCCGCTGGGCATCATGGCCGCTGTCTTCCTGGTCGAGTACGGCCGCGGCTGGCTGGCCAAGACCACCACCTTCATGGTCGACATCCTCGCCGGTGTCCCGTCCATCGTCGCGGCGCTGTTCATCTTCGCGCTGTGGATCGCTACCCTCGGCGCGCCGCAGAGCGCGTTCGCGGTGTCGCTGGCGCTGGTGTTGTTGATGCTGCCGGTCGTGGTGCGCAGCACGGAGGAAATGCTCAAGCTGGTGCCCGACGAGCTGCGCGAGGCGTCCTACGCGCTGGGTGTGCCGAAGTGGAAGACCATCCTGCGCATCGTGATTCCGACGGCCGCGCCCGGCATGATCTCCGGCATCCTGCTGGCGCTGGCCCGCGTCATGGGCGAGACCGCGCCGGTGCTGGTGCTGGTCGGTTACAGCCGATCGATCAACATGAACGTGTTCGACGGCAATATGGCCTCGCTCCCCCTGATGATCTATCAGGAACTGGCCAACCCCGAGGCCGCCGGCCGGCTGCGCGTCTGGGGCGCGGCGCTGACCCTGATCCTGATCATCGCGGCGCTGTACCTGGCTGCGGCCGCAGTCAACAAGCTGCTCACGCGGAACCGATAAAGCGAACGGAAACTACTGATGGCCAAGCGGATCGACATCAAAGACCTGAACATCTACTACGGCAAGTTCCACGCCGTAGCCGATGTCCAGCTGACCGTGCTGCCGCGCAGTGTGACCGCGTTCATCGGTCCGTCCGGCTGCGGCAAGTCCACCGTGCTGCGCTCGCTCAACCGGATGCACGAGGAGACGCCGGACGCCCGCGTCGAGGGTGCGGTGTTGTTGGACGGCGAAGACATCTACGGCGCAACCATCGACCCGGTCGGCGTGCGACGGACCATCGGCATGGTGTTCCAGCGCCCGAACCCGTTCCCCACCATGTCCATTCGCGACAATGTGGTGGCCGGCCTCAAGCTGCAAGGGATGCGGAACAAGGCTCAACTCGACGAGGTGGCCGAGCGCTCACTGCGCGGGGCCAACCTGTGGAACGAGGTCAAGGACCGCCTAGACAAGCCCGGCGGCGGCCTGTCCGGTGGTCAGCAGCAGCGTCTGTGCATTGCCCGCGCCATCGCGGTGTCGCCTGACGTACTCCTCATGGACGAGCCGTGTTCGGCCCTGGACCCCATCTCCACACTGGCGATCGAAGACTTGATCGCTGAGCTGAAGAAGGAGTTCACCATCGTCATCGTCACTCACAACATGCAGCAGGCAGCCCGCGTGAGCGATCAGACGGCCTTCTTCAACTTGGAGGCCCAGGGCAAGCCAGGCAAGCTGGTGGAGATCGACGAGACCGAGAAGATCTTCTCCAACCCATCCCAGAAGGCAACCGAAGACTACATCTCCGGCCGCTTCGGCTAACCCCGCCCCCGATCCTCCTGTGGCCCCGGTCCTTACAGATCGGGGCCACATTTGTATCTCTGCGGGTATTCCCCTCCGAGACGTCCGCCGAAGGCGAACCGTCAATTAACGGCAGGGATGACAGTTGGTCCACCCACTGTGTGGGTTCGGGGCCGTCTCGATTTTGGACTGAGTGGAGCGTGCGTCGGAGCGGGGGAGCGAAGCGGAGGAGCTCCGGCGTGCGCGGAGGGAGGGAAAAATCGAGACCGTCAGGCCCCGAACCCCGCCGGAGCGAAGCGGAGGCAAATTAAACACAGCCACGAGCGTTTCTAGCGCAGACCAGCCCTCCCCGCGTGCTCAAGAACCCGTGCCCGGCCCGCCCACCGCAGACAGCATCCGCTCTTTCCCCGACCGGATATGCGCCGTCATCAGCCGCTCCGCCAAGTCCGCATCCCCCGCCGCAAGGCTGTCGATGATCTCCCCGTGCTGGCAATTCGAGGTCGTCCGCGCAGTTTCCGTCTCCAACCCGTGCCGGCGAAACAGGTGCAGTTCCTTCGAAACATCGTCATAGAGATCAATGAGCCGAGGATTCCCCGACAGGCCGACCAGCGCGCGATGCAGGTCCACATTGCCCGGGTAATAGTCGTCCACCGCGGGAACAGCCTGGTCCAGCCGGGTTACCTTGGCACGCAAGGCTTCCACGTCCGCGGGAGTGGCATTGACCGCTGCCAGCCGCCCGGCCAGCCCGAACAGCGCGGCGCGAATGTCGTAAAGCTGAGCGGCTTCGTCCACAGAGATCTCACGGACGAACATCCCCCTGTTGGTACGAAATTCGACAAGCCGGCTGTACTCGAGCTGACGCAGCGCCTCACGCACCGGCCCACGGCTGGTACCGAGCTGCAGCGCCAGAGCGGATTCGTTGATCCGGTCGCCGCCCTTCAACGCACCGTTGATGATCATCTGCTCGAGTTCCGTGGCGATGAGTTGCAGCAGAGACGTGGACTGCCGCTCGGCCACTCGCTGCTGAAGCGCATTCATCGCATCCCGGTGCTCGGCCATGGCCCGGCATTCTGTCACCCCCAATCGTCAATTGCAAATCGTTGACAGTTGACAATTCTCCAGCGCAGACTCGATGCACCGTCCGGTCGAAACGAAGGAGGACGGAAATGAAGATCAAGGACATCCGAGCCAGCGTGCACACCACCTCGATCGAGGTACCCCTGCTGCGCGAGCGAGTCAGCGGCTACGGCCGGGAGGAGCAGAAGGAGTTCGTCTTCTGCGAGGTCGAAACCGACGAAGGACTCACCGGTGTCGCGGTCACCGGCCATTTCCTCGCGCACGCCGTGGTGGTGGCGCTGGAGCAGCACTTCCTTCCGACGGTCGTGGACATGGACCCGCGCGAGATCGAGGCCGTGCACCAAAAGGTCTGGCGCACATTGAATCCACGCACCATGACCGGCGTGGTATCCAGCGCCCTGTCACTACTGGACATCGCCCTCTGGGACATCGCGGGCAAGGCGGCGGGCCGCCCGGTGGCAAGCCTGCTCGGCGGAGCGCGCACCGAGGTGCCGGTCTACGTGACTTTCGGCTTCCCGCAATACGATCGGGAAACCCTGGCCGAAGCCGCCAGACTGCAACTCGACCAAGGCGTTTCGGCCCTGAAGATGGTCGTCGCCGTCAACGAGGGCGGCTGGCGCGAAGACGCCGCCCGAATCCACGCCGTGCGCACCGAGATCGGCGGCGATATCGATCTGATGATCGACGCCAACTACCTCTTCACCCCGACCGAGGCCGCCCAATTGTGCCGGGCGGTCGAAGACGCCGAGCTCACCTGGTTCGAGGAACCGCTGCACCAGAACGATGCCCGCGCCCTCGCGGATCTGCGCGCGCACACCAGGATTCCGCTGGCGGCCGGGCAGATGGAGGGCCACCGCTGGCGGTTGCGGGAACTGGTCGAGCGGCAGGCGATCGATGTCCTGCAGCCGAATGTCTGCTACTGCGGCGGTTTCACCGAGGCGCGCAAGGCCGCGCATCTGGCGCAGATCTACAACCTGCCGCTCGCACACGGCGGCGGCTGGCCGCTGTTCAATCTGCACACCCTGGCCGGAATGATGAACGGCTGGATCCTGGAATGGCATCTGGGCATGGTGCAGGTCGGCGAACTGCTCTTCCCGGACGCGCCGAAACCGGTGAACGGGCGGATCACCGTCCCGGATCGCCCGGGCCTGGGGCTCACCGTGGACCGCGACGCGCTGCGCTCGACTCTCGTTCCGGCCAAGTGATTCCGGGCGGTGAGTCAGATGAGCACCTCCGAGCTCGACACCGCGCCCGACGCCGCGGCCCCCCGGCCGCGCTGGCGCCGGGCGCTGGCCAACACCAGTTTCCAGGTGTTGATCGCCGCCCTTGCCGCCGCGGTTCTCGGGCTGGCGGCCCCGGACTTCGCTGCGGGCCTGAAGCCGATCGCCACCGGCTTCATCGCCCTGATCCAGATGCTGATCGCGCCGATCGTCTTCCTGGTGACGGTCACCGGCATCGTCTCGGCCGGCGGCATGAAGACCGTCGGCCGGATCGCGGCCCGCACGATCATCTACTTCGAGATCGTCACCACCGCGGGCATGCTGCTCGGGCTGCTGGCGGTCAATGTGTTCCAGCCGGGCGTGGGAGTGGCGCCGCCCGCGGACGCGTCCAGCGAGATCGACAGCTATGTGCCCGGGAAGACGCACGATTCGTTCGGCGAGTTCGTGCTGGGCATGGTGCCCGACAATGCCGTGGGCGCTTTCGCCGAGGGCCACATCATCCAGGTGCTGATATTCGGCGTGCTCTTCGCCATGGCGCTGCTGCGCATGCCCGCCGGAGTTCAGGAGCCGATCGTGGGCGCCTGCACCCGCTTGTCGCAGGTGCTGTTCCGGATGATCAATATGATCATGCTGCTCGCGCCGATCGGCACCTTCGGGGCGGTGGCGTTCACCGTCGGCAAGTACGGGCCGGAGACTCTGACGGCGCTGATGAAGCTGGTGGCCGTATCCGGGCTCGCCCTGGCGGTTTTCGTCTTCATCGGGCTGGCGGTGATCTGCCGGCTGGCGGGATTCTCACTGCTGCGGCTGATCCGGTCGCTGCGCCGGGAACTGATGGTGGTGCTCGGCACCTCCTCCTCGGAAGCCGTACTGCCGCAGCTGATGGCGCGCATGGAGGAGGCGGGCTGCCGTCGCAGTGTGGTGGGTCTGGTTGTGCCGACCGGCTTTTCGTTCAATCTGGACGGGGTCGCGGTGGTGATCCCGATCTGCGTGGTGTTCATCGGCCAGGTGTACGGCGTGCCGATGACCTTCGGTGATCAGCTGATGCTGTTCCTGGTGTTCCTGGTGCTGTCCAAGGGCACCGCCGGGATCAGCGGTTCGGCCTTCGTCACGCTCGCCAATACGGTGGCCGCGACCGCGCTGGTGCCCGTGGCGGGGCTGGCGCTGGTGCTGTCGGTGGACCGATTCCTTTCTCTCATGCGGGCTTTGACCAATGTGCTCGGCAATGCCGTGGCGGCGGTTGTCATCGCGCGCTGGGAGCCCGACGGCCTGGATTCCGAGCGTGCCGCCGCGGCACTCGGGTTCCGGTCGAAAACTGCTCGAGGAGTATAGAAATGGTTCGAATCGTCGCCGTTCACGAAGGCGTGGTGCCCATCAGCTCGTCGATGAGCAATGCCTTCATCGATTTCAGCACCATGGACAGTTCGATTGTCGCGGTGGTCAGTGACGTCGTCCGGGACGGGGAGCCCGTCGTCGGATACGGCTTCAATTCCAATGGCCGCTACAGTGCGGGAGAGATCCTGCGCCGCAGGATCATTCCACGACTGCTGGCCGCCCCGCCGGAAGAATTGCGCACCGCGGACGGCGCCGCCGTCGATCCGGCGCGGGCGTGGGAGTTCATGACCCGCAATGAGAAGCCGGGCGGGCACGGTGAACGCTCGGTCGCGGTGGGCGTGATCGATATGGCCCTGTTCGATCTGGCCGCCAAACTGGCCGGGCTGCCGCTGTATCAGTGGCTGGTCCGGCACTACGGCCTCGGCGAGCCCGACGAGGACGTATTCGTCTATGCCGCCGGCGGCTACTACGCCCCCGGCAAGGGGCTCACCGAACTCCAGGACGAGATGGTGGAATTCCTCGCGCAGGGCTATGACGTGGTCAAGATGAAGATCGGCGGCGCGAGCCTGGCCGAGGACCTCGCGCGGATCGAAGCGGTGCTGGAGGTGCTCGGCGGCGACGGTTCGCGCCTGGCCGTGGACGCCAATGGCCGCTTCGATCTCGACACCGCCCTGGCCTACGGCCGCGCGCTCGAGCCCTACGGCCTGTTCTGGTACGAGGAGCCCGGCGACCCGCTGGACTACGCCCTGCACGCCACGCTGTCCGAGCACTATCCGGGCCCGCTGGCCACCGGCGAGAACCTCTTCTCGGTCCAGGACGCCCGCAATCTGATCCGCTACGCGGGCATGCGCCCGGACCGCGACTACCTGCAATTCGACCCGGTCCTCGGCTACGGCCTGGTCGAGTATCTCCGCATCCAGGACATGCTCGGGCAGCACGGCTGGTCCTCCCGCCGCTGCATCCCGCACGGCGGCCATCAGTTCTCCCTGCACATCGCCGCGGCCCTGCGCCTCGGCGGCAACGAGTCCTATCCGGGCGAATTCCAGCCCACCGGCGGCTTCGCCGACAACGCCGTGATCGAGAACAGCCGCCTTCGCCTGAACTCGACCCCCGGTATCGGCTTCGAGGACAAGGCCGAGCTCCACAAGGTCTTCCGTGCCCTGCACGCCGGTCGCTGAGTGTGTCCTGCGCCATACCCCCGGCGCGCCATTGTGTGGAACCGTCGGTAACGGTTAATCTGACCTCAATAAGTAAACCGATCGGTTTAGTGGGAGGTGTCGGATGACGGTGTCAATGGCGAGCCGGGGATCCGGGCTGACCGTGGCGACGCTGTCGCGGCGGGGGCGGGTGGCGGCGCTGGTCGCCATCTGCCTGGCGGAACTGCTTGTGGTGCTGGACAACACGCTCGTGAATGTGGCGCTGCCGTCGATGGCGGTGCAGCTGCAGGCCGATATGAGCGGGTTGCAGTGGATCGTGGACGCGTTCACGCTGGCGTTCTCCGGGCTCCTGCTGGCCATGGGGCACCTCGGGGACCGCTACGGGCGGCGGCGGTTCATGGTGATCGGCCTGATCGGCGTGGCGGCCATGTCGGGCGCGGGGGCGCTGTCCTCCGGGCTCGGACAGGTCATCGCGGCCCGCGCGGGTATGGGCGTCTTCGCGGCCGTGGTGTTCCCGGCGACGCTGGCGCTGATCACGAATATCTTCACCGAGGCCCGGGAGCGGGCCGCGGCCATTGCCGCGTGGACGGCCATGGCGGGCATTGCCGTCGCCATCGGGCCGACCGTCGGCGGGTGGCTGCTCGAGCACTTCTCCTGGCATTCGGTGTTCTGGATCAATGTGCCCGTGGCGCTGATTGCCATTGCGGCCGTGCTCATTACGGTGCCGGAGTCGCGGGCCGAGCAGGTGGACCGGCTGGACAAGATCGGCATCGTGCTGTCGCTGGCGGGTGTGACCATGCTGGTCTACTCGATCATCGAGGCGCCCAAGCACGGCTGGCTGTCCACACAGAGCATCATCGGCTACCTGCTCGCGGCGGCGGCGCTGGCGGTGTTCGTGGCGTGGGAGCTGCGGGTGCGCACGCCCGTGCTGAACATGCGCCTGTTCCGCAACCGGCGGTTCGCACTGCCGTCCCTGGCCATCACCGTGTCCTACTTCAGCGCCTTCGGATTCCTGTTCCTGATCACCCAGTACTTCCAGGGCGTGAAGGAGCTCTCGCCGCTCGAATTCGGCATCCACTCACTGCCTTTCGCCATTGCCGTCGGCTTCGGCGCGCCCATCGCGACCATGCTGGCGCAGCGGCTCGGCACCACGGCCATGCTGGTCACCGGCCTGCTCATCCTGGCCATCGCCATGTACATCGCCGGGCAGACGAAGGTCGAAACCCCTTATCTGGGGCCGGTTGTCATCTCGATGATCCTGATGGGCCTGGGCTTCGCGGTGGTGCAGGGCCCCGCCACCGAATCCATCATGGGCTCGGTGCCTTTGGAGGAGGCAGGCGCGGGTTCCGCGGTCAACGACACCACCCGCGAGGTGGGCGGCGCGCTCGGTGTCGCACTGCTGGGCTCGATCATGACGACGGTCTACGCCCAGCGCGTGGGCGGCCGGATCGAGTCCATCCCGGGCCAGATCATGAACGACCAGCAGAAAGAACTGGCCAGCAATACCCCGATCAGCGTCCTGGAGGTCATCAAGGCGCCGGTGAATCCGCTACTGCTGCAAGCGAAGACCGACCTGATCCACGCCATGAAGGCCGCCGCCCTGGCCGGCGCGCAGGCGGCCTCCTACGTCGCGGTGGGCACCATCCTGGTAGCCGCCGTGATCGTCGCGCTCGCCCTGCCCTGGAAGCCGCAGCGCGGCAACTCGATCCTGCTCGGCTGGCGCGAGAAGCAGCCCACCCCAACCGATCCCACCGACAGCTGAGACAACTCGGCACCCGCACCGTGTCGTGTGCGGGTGCCGATTCGTCGGATGCGCCCCTGAGAGCCTCTGTTCCGGGGGGTTTCAGGGGTTCGCCCCTGAGAATCTCTGCTCGAGGGGTATCAGGGGCTTGCCCCTGAGAGCCTCTGAGAGTTAGAGGGTCTCTTTCTCGGAATCCGGGTCCGGCGGCAGCACGCCGGTCACCAGGAACACCACCCGGCGCCCGATCTCCACGGCGTGGTCGGCGAACCGCTCGTAGTAGCGGCCCAGCAGCGCCACGTCGACCGCCGACGCCACGCCGTGCGGCCAGTCGCGATCCATGATGAGCGTGAACAGATGCTTGCGCAGATCGTCCATCGCCTCGTCGTCGTCGGTCAGCTTGGCGGCCCGCTCAGGATCCCGGGTCTCCAGCACCTCCTTGGCGGTGGCGCTCATCTTGACCGCGATGCGACCCATTTCGGCGAAGTAGCTGTTGACCGCCTCGGGCACGGCGTGCGCCGGGAAGCGCCGGCGGGTCATCTTGGCGACGTGCAGGGCGAGCGCGCCCATGCGGTTGACGTCGGAGACGATCTGGATGGCGCTGACCACCTGCCGCAGATCGCCGGCGACGGGGGCCTGCAGGGCCAGCAGCGCGAACGCCTTCTCCTCGGCCAGCTGGATCATCTCGGCAATGCGGTCGTATTCGGTGATCACCTGCTCCGCGAGCTCGAGATCGGCGTCGAGCAGCGAGTTGGTCGCCCGCTCCATCGCCGACCCGGCGAGCCCGGCCATGCCGCCGAGCAGATCGGCGAGCTCGGCCATTTGTTCGTTGTAGATGACACGCATGAGTCAAGACATTAGTAGGAGCTGCTGACCAAGTCACCAACGGTGGGTGAATCGTCGGTGCCGCTGCTACTTACAGGTGTCGTCGGCCGCGTTCACGTGTTCCAGGTCGGAGGGCAGTGTGACCTGCGCCGCATCGGTGGCGGCCGGCGCGTCCGCCAGCGTCTGCCCGAAGGCGGTCGGCGTGCGCACCGTGCCGGCGTAGTCCGAGCCCAGCACGACCTCCACAATGCTGCCCAATCCGCTGGCGGCCTCGAGGGACGCGCCCGGGATGGCGCTGGCCACGGTGGCGGCCGCGGCCTCCTGCCCGCTGGAGTAGCGGACCTTGGTCTTGGCGGAGGCGCCTTCGGCGTAGTTGCCGGTGCTGTAGATCTGGAAGCCCTGGTTGGCCAGCTTGGTGGCGGCCGTGGCCGCGGTGCCCCCGATGCCGGAGCCATTGGAGACCTGCAGCGACACCGTGCTCGGATCGACGGCGGTCAGCTTGGGCTTGGGCGCTTCCTCGGTGGTGGTGGTCGCCGGGTCGGGCGCCTTCTCACCGGGCAGCGGCTGATCGTCGATGACCGCGCGGAAGATGGCCTTGATATCGGATTCGCGCGGAATCTCATTGCCGTAGGACGTGGTTCCCGCCGTGGGCACGGTGAGGAAGGTGATGGCCCCGGCCTCCACCTTGCGCAGCGACTGCCCCAGCATGAGCAGGTCCTTGGTGGTGACGTTGTCCATGAACGAGTGGTTGGCGAAGGCGTTGATGAACCCGTTCAGCTTGCCCGGATCGAAGAGCACCTTGCTGGACAGCGCCCCGCGCAGCAGGGAGGACAGGAAGCGCTGCTGTCGGCTGATGCGGTCGTAGTCGCTGCGTTCCTCGCCGTACACGTGCCGGGCGCGCACATAGTCGAGGGCGGTGGCGCCATTGACGATCTGCTTGCCGGGTTCGGTGAGGATGGTGCCGAGCGTGTCGTCGATGAGCGGCTTGGTGGCGCAGACCTCCACGCCGCCGATGGTGTCGACCATGGATTCGAAGCCGGCGAAGTCGATGCCGACGAAGTGGTTGATCTTGAGGCCGGACAGCTTCTGGATCACCTTGGTCAGGCACTTCGGCCCGCCGAGCGCGTAGACCGCATTGAGCTTGTCGCCGATGGCGGACGGGAAGGACTCCCCGGTGTAGGTGCCCTTGTCATTGTCCCAGCCTTCGCAGACCGGCCGGGTGACGTCCAGGTCGCGCGGGAAGGACACGGCGACCACGCGATCGCGGTTGGCCGGAATGTTCACCAGCATGACCGTGTCGGCGCGCGCTCCCTCGGCGTCGTCGGTGGTGCCTGCGCCCAGGTCGGCATTGACGCCCGCGCGGGTGTCGGTGCCGATGACGAGGAAGTTCTCATCGCCGTACTGGGCATTGGCGTCGACCACGTCCGGGGAGTTCGGATCGATGGCGGTCACCTGGTTGAAGCCGTTGTCCTTGGTCTTCAGATAGCTCCAGCCGGTGCCGGTGACCAGCATGGTGAGCACCGCGAAGACGGCGAGCGCGCTGCGCCCGGCGACCTGCATCTTGCGATTGCGGCGGCGCCGACCGGCGGCCAGCCGCGAGACGGACTGTGCGCCAACCGAGGTCGGCAGCGCGGTGGTCGGATAGTCGGCGGGGGATTCGACGCGGGCGGCGCGCGGCGTCTTGGCGGATTTGGCGCGCACCGGGGGCGGATCGGTGATCGTGGGTAGCTCTTCGGTGACCGGATCCGCGGTCGGGTCGACCCGTCGCTTGCCGGTGGTTTCCACGGCCGCGTACTGAGAAGTCTTGGCGGCGGCCGAGTCCGGCGCCACGGACCGGCGGGCGCCGGTCGTGCCCGGATCGGCGGGGCGGCGGGCGCCATTGGGGGCGGGCGCTTCCGCGGGGATGGTGTGGCGGGCCCCGGTGGTCTCGGCGGACACGGCGCGCCGGGAACCGGTGGCGGCGGGCGACTCCGGCGGTACGGCGCGCCGGGCGCCGGTGGTGGCCGCGCCCGGCCAGCCGACGGTCGCGCCGTGGCGGCGGGTGCGTCCGGGGGCTATCGATTCGTCGTCGGGTGCGGCGGCCGCGGGCGGGGCGGCGGGGGGCTCGGGTTCGGCGCGGCGCCGGCGGCGCGACTTGCGCTCGCTGTCCACGCGTTCGACGAGATCCTGCACCGAGATGGGCGCGGAGCCGTGCGTCGCATTGTCGCCGTGCCGCGCGCGGCGGCCGGTGGATGACTGGGCGTCCTCGTCCGCGGGGTAGCGCTCCCACGGGGCGCGACCTCCGGGCCGTGGCGTACGCCCGTACCGATCGTCACCCACCAACGAACCTCACTTTGCTATTCGATGCCGACCGTCATGATAACGATTCCGCCACGATGGACCACTCGAACGGAAATCCACCGGGTGTAGCTCACAGAAAAGTCTGCCAGGGGTACGGCGATCGGTTCGGGAACGCGAGGGGCGATATTTTCAGCCGCCGCTGTGCATTACATCGGCGGCGCACGGGACGGTGGGATCCTCGGGATCGTCGAGCCAGCCGTGCGGCAGCGCCACCTTGCCCGGCGAGCCCTGCCGGCCGCGCGGGCCCTCGGCGTCCTTGGGGAAGGGGGCGGTGGGGTCGAGTCTGCCGATCAGGTCCTGCAATTGGGCCAGGCTGCCCACGGTGGCGAAGGAGCGCCGCAGATCCCCGCCGACCGGGAATCCCATGAGATACCAGGCCATGTGCTTGCGCAGGTCCCGCATGCCCTTCTCCTCGCCGTCGTGGTCGACGAGCAAACTGGCGTGCCGGTACAGGATTTCGCCGACCTTGCCCAGATTCGGCGGGGCCGGAAGGGGTTCGCCGCGCAGCGCGGCCTCGAGTTCGGCGAACAGCCACGGGCGGCCGAGGCAGCCGCGGCCGACCACGACGCCGTCGCAGCCGGTTTCGGCCATCATGCGCACCGCGTCGTCGGCGCTGAAGATATCGCCGTTGCCGAGCACCGGGATGCCGGTGACGGCCTCCTTGAGCCGGGCGATGGCGGTCCAGTCGGCCTCGCCGGAGTAGCGCTGCGCGGCCGTGCGGGCGTGCAGCGCAACCGCTTTCGCGCCCTCCTCGGCGGCGATGCGCCCGGTGTCGAGATAGGTGTGGTGTTCGTCGTCGATGCCGATGCGGAACTTCACGGTGACCGGCACCCCGGCCGGCTCCGCCGCCGACACCATCGCCTTCATGATGTCGCGGAACAGCTGCCGCTTGTACGGCAGCGCCGCACCGCCGCCCAGCCGCGTCACCTTGGGCACCGGGCAGCCGAGGTTCAGGTCGATGTGATCGGCCCACCCCTCGCCGACGACGATGCGCACGGCCTCGCCCAACGTCTTGGGATCCACGCCGTACAGCTGCATGGAGCGCGGGCTCTCGTCGGGCCCGAACGCCATCATGTGCAGCGTCTTCTCATTGCGCTCGACCACCGCCCGCGCCGTGATCATCTCGCACACGTAGATCGAGGTGGCGCTGCCGAACTCCCGGCACAGCGTCCGGAACGCGACATTGGTGATCCCCGCCATCGGAGCCAGCACGACCGGCGGATCGACCGGGTACGGGCCGATTCGCAGCGCGGTCTGGGTGGCTTCGATCGAGGTTGTCACGTCGCCCAGTGTCTCATCACGGCGACTGTGCCCGGGAACACATACCTCCGAACTGGGTATGAAAGGGGGGTCCGGGGGCTTGGCCTCCGGACCCCCCTCTTTTCGTACTGGGGGTGTGGGGGCGAAGCCCCCGCCACCTACGCGTCCTGGAGCTCGCGCTCGCGCTTGGCCGCCTCGCGGGCGAGCATGCGGTCGCGCTGTTCCTCGAACTTCACCACGTCCTTGGACAGCTTCTCCAGGAACTCGCCGAGGCGGTTGCGCACCGCGTCACCGCGGGCGGAGAAGTCGTCGCGCTCGAAGATCTTCCACTTCTTGAGCACCGGGTTGACGACCTCTTCCAGGTGCTGGCGCAGGTCGTAGATGCCGTGCTTGGCCATGAGCACGCCATTGCGGCGGAAGTTGGGCATGCCCGCGCCCGGCATCTGGAAGTTCTCCAGAATCAGGGTGATGGCCTCGAGCGCCTGGTCGGGCGAGAGGTCCAGGGCCGCGCCGCACATGTTCCGGTAGAAGATCATGTGCAGGTTCTCGTCGGCCGCGATGCGCTGCAGCATGCGGTCGGCAATGGGGTCGTCGCACACCTTGCCGGTATTGCGGTGTGAGACGCGGGTGGCCAGCTCCTGGAAGGTGACGTAGGCGACCGAGTGCAGGAAGCCGGCGTCTTCCTCTGTGGGAGAGGCGAATCCGTTGGTCATGTGGACCATGCGCGCCTGTTCGAGGGCGACCGGATCCACACCGCGGGTCACGACCAGGTAGTCGCGCATGACGATGCCGTGCCGGTTCTCCTCGGCGGTCCAGCGACCGACCCAGGTGCCCCAGGCGCCGTCCTGGGAGAAGTTCTCGGCGATCTCACGGTGGTAGGAGGGCAGGTTGTCCTCGGTGAGCAGGTTGGTGATCATGGCCGCCTTGGCCAGCTCGCTCAGCTTCGACTGCGAGGGGTCCCAGTCGATGCCGCCCATGGCGGCGAAGTTGCGTCCTTCGTCCCACGGCACGTAGTCGTGCGGATGCCATTCCTTCGCCAGGGAGAGGTGGCGATCGACATTCTCCGCGGCAACCGGCTCCAACTCCGTGAGCAGCTCGAGTTGAGTCAGATCCCTTGCCATGTATGCGCCCTTCGTTGTCGTGCGGTTGTGCTGTCTTCCCTCGCCGGCCTGCCGCCGAGCCCATACCCTACGTGACCGTAGGGTGATGTGAAACTCACAAGTCCTCGATTGCGGTACAGGTGAGGGATGTCATATGAGAGCGGCCCGCGGCGACTGTCTATCGCCGTGGGCCGCAGTTCGTTAGCCGCACACCGGAATTCGGTGTGATCTCACTTCTTGCCGCCGAGCAGTCCGCCCAGCACGTTGCCGAGCACGTTCCCGGCGTCCTTGCCGCCGAGCGCTGAGCCGAGGATGTCGCCCAGTCCGCCGCCGCCCTTGCCGCCGGTCGCTCCACCGAGCAGGCTACCGAGAATGTCGCCGAGTCCGCCGCCGCCGGCGGCCTGGGTGCCCGCGGCCCCGCCGCCGCCCATCGCCTTCTTGCCGATGTAGGCCAGCACGATGGGCGCCAGCATGGGCAGCAGCTTGCCCATGAGGTCCTGGGTGATATTGCTGCCGCCGACATTGCCCAGGGCGCTCATCACGGTGTTCTTCTCCGCGCCGAAGGTCTGGTCGACGATCTTGCCGCCGCCGGCGACATCGACCTGGTCGATATTCACGCCGCCGTCGAGCAGGTCGTCGGGCTGCTTGGCGATGGCGCCTTCTATCTCCGTCGCCGCGTCCGGGTTGCTGGCTTTTGCCTGTAACCCGCCGAGGAGAACCGGAATGGCCGCGCTGATTGCCGTGGTCGCGGTGGCCTGATCGACACCGAGCTTATCGGCGATCTGGGCGACGGGCACTTGGGAGAGCAGGTCATCGAAGGAAGTCATGAACTCCGCCTGAGTTGATGGGGTCCCGGAAAAGCCCTACTCAGGCCACGGTAGGCGAAAATCGGACAGATTGCTACAGATTCGCAGATGTGGCGAAGGGCCCGAACGGAGTGTTCGGGCCCTTCGGCGTTTTGCACGCCCACCTGGGCATACGTGTGCCCCCACCAGGGCTCGAACCTGGGACCTGCGGATTAAAAGTCCGTAGCTCTACCAACTGAGCTATAGGGGCGCGGGACGACAGTTTAATGTGCCGGTCGGCCAGTTGTTAAACGAGTATCCGATTGTGGTGCGCGGCCGGATGTTTGCGCAGGTCGAGGAGGTTCGGGCGGTACGGCGTGGCGCGCGGGCCCGGGCGCTGTCACCGGGGGTTGCGGGTACGGGCGCGAGCGAACCGGGGGGTTCGGGAGGGGGTGGGAGGGGGTACGGCCGGGGGAGCGCGCTGGGGAGGCGGTGGGCGGATCGGGGGAAGGATCGGGATGCCGGGAGCGTGCGGACCGGTCGGTGGGGCGGGCTGGGGCCCGGCGCGGGGATTCGATGGGGCGGCCGCGGAGCGGGGCGCGGGGGTCCGGCGCGGAGGTGAGCGCCCGCTGACCCCTAAGGGGTGGGGTGGCCCGGCAATCGCGTTGCCACTCAGTTTGTTTCGTTCCGGCCGATTGTGAATATCATCCAATGGTGATGTCGGGCAATCAATTTGGGGTGGGGGGTGGGAACCGGTCGGAGCCGGCGCCGCGGGGATGGCGTCGGTCCGGTGGTGATGCCGTGCCGATGGGGGTGGCTCGGGCGGGTATGACCGGTGGATCGAACATCCGTGGGATAAGGGCGAATTCGCCTATTCGGACCAATCGCCCAGCTGGTAGCTGCGAAATTGCGGTGTTCGATAGGGGGCATGCTGGCTAACTGACTTTCCGGTACACCTCACGCGGGGTGCGCTTTCCGGGTACGGTGACCGACTGGTGAATTCCCGAAGAACCGGGATTGCCCCGGCGGCACGGGATTCGGCTTATCGTTGATGTGCCCGATACGTGTCGCGACCGGTCTGGCCGATCGCGGCGCAATGGATGTAGCTGCGGGAGGCGGACCAGACGACGAGAACGCCCGGGTGCGCACCCCCTGCGGCGCACCCGGGCGGGAAAACTATACCAGTTGGTGTGTTTCAAGTTTTTCGCGCTTTTTCGTACCAAGAGTTTGGTAATTCGGGCACAAGCCCGTTCTGAAGTATTTGAAAGACACGTAACTTTGCGTCGAGGCCCGGTAAGGGGTTCGCGACGGTAGCTAGCTTCGGAGGCGTTTCGAGCATGGCACGGCAGCAAGAGCGGGCCCGCCGGACACGCGCGGCGATCATCAGGTCCGCCGCCGTTGAGTTCGGGAAGAGCGGCTATGCCGCTGCATCGCTCAACCGCATATTGGAGGGGTCACGCGCCACCAAGGGCGCGATGTACTTCCACTTCGACTCCAAGGAGGATCTGGCGCGCGCGGTCTTGGAAGCCGCCGTCGACCGATATCGAGCATCGACCGAAAGATGGCTCGCCCGAGGCGATCTGGGCCCGCTGGATGTGCTGCACGGCATGATCGACGAGATCGCGCTGCGGCTGGAGAACGACATCATCATCCAGGCCGAGTTCCGGCTCATCATCGAGCCCGAGTTCTATCGCGACATCCAAGCCGGCGGCGGCCGCATCCTGGGGCGGGCCATCCGGCTGCTCGCGGTGCGCGCCACCGAGCACAAGCAGTTGCGCGACGACGCCGATCCGGACCGCTTCACCCGCACCCTGGCGGCGGCGCTGGCCGGTCAGCGTTATATCGCCGATGTACTGGGCGGTCCGGTGGATCTGCGTTCCCGGTTCACCGAGGCGCTCGAGGTGATCGTGGAGGCCACCGCGACCCCGGAGTGGACCGAGGAGTTCCGCCGCGTGGGCTGGCGCGTGACGGCTCGGCTGGAAGATCTCAATTTGGGAGGCTGACCAGCGGATTTGGGAATAACCCGGAGACTGTCATAAGCTATCTCCGCTCCCAACGGAAGCCGTTGAGCAAACGGTCCAGAGAAATCTGGCGGGCCCCCTTCGTCTAGCGGCCTAGGACGCCGCCCTTTCAAGGCGGTAGCGCGGGTTCGAATCCCGTAGGGGGTACCAGCAGTGGCGACATTGCTGGAGGAGCAAGCAAGGCCCTGTGGCGCAGTTGGTTAGCGCGCCGCCCTGTCACGGCGGAGGTCGCGGGTTCGAGTCCCGTCAGGGTCGCAAGACTATAGCTTTGGCATTCGGTTCGGGTGCCTCCGGCCAGGTAGCTCAGTTGGTACGAGCGTCCGCCTGAAAAGCGGAAGGTCGCCGGTTCGATCCCGGCCTTGGCCACCAGTTCGAGAAGGCCACACCCTCAGGGTGTGGCCTTTTTCTCGTGTTCCGGCCAGTCCTTCCGATCTTGGTGTAATCCTGGAACCATGGCTGACTCTGACGACCAGGCGTGGTACTACGACCTGAAGGAACACAAGGCCGTACAAGGTAAGCAGGGCTGGGTCAACGATCGGATGGGCCCCTACCCCGACAAAGCCACTGCCGAACGGGCTTTGGAGATCGCGCGGGCCAGGAACAAAGCCGCCGATAATGAAGACGACTGACCGCTGAGCGCGCCCCGCTGGTGCGCTCACATATCACTCAGGTGTATCGACTAGGGTTTCGGGAGCCAATAGCGACTTAGCGGGAGGGATGAGCCTTGAAGGTGACCGTGGTGGTGCCGACCTACAACGAGCGGGAGAACCTGCCGGTGGCGGTGGAGCGACTCACCGCGCTACCGGTGGCCGACCTGCATGTGCTGGTCGTGGACGACAACTCGCCGGACGGTACCGGTGAGGTGGCCGACAAGCTGGCCGCGGATCTGCCGAATGTGGTGAGCGTGCTGCACCGGACCGAGAAGGACGGGCTGGGGCGCGCCTACATCGCCGGCATCACCAAGGCGCTCGACGAGGGCGCGGACGTGGTGATCCAGATGGACGCCGATCTCTCGCATCCGGCCGAGGTCATTCCGGCCATGCTGGAGAAGCTGGAGACCACCGACGCCGGTGTGGTACTCGGATCCCGTTATGTGCCCGGCGGTTCCACCGCCGAGGAGTGGAAGTGGTACCGCAAGGCGCTCTCGGCCTGGGCCAACTTCTACGTGAATGCGATTCTGCGCCTGGGCGTGAAGGACGCGACCGCGGGATTCAAGGCGTGGAAGGCGGATACGCTGCGCGCCATCGATGTGGCTTCGATCAAGTCCAATGGTTACTCGTTCCAGGTCGAGATGAACTATCGGACGGTCAAAAAGGGCATCAAGATTGCCGAGGTGCCGATCCGGTTCGAAGAGCGCACCCTGGGCGCGTCCAAGATGAGCCTGAAGGTGCAGCTCGAGTCGGCGGCCATGCCGTGGAAGCTGCTGTTCGGCAAGCAGGTCTAGCTCTCGCCCTTCGGCCAGTGCAGCAGCGTGTCGACGAACAGCTGACGCACGGCCTCGACCTCGGCGTCCATATCGGCGGGATCCCAGCCGCTCACGTCGATGGGCGGTAGCACCGCCACGTCCACGACGCCTTTGCGCACGATTGCCGAATTGCGCCACGCGATTTCACCGGCATTGCGGATCACCACCGGAATGACCGGCACGCCCGCCTGAATGGCGATGTGGAACGCGCCCTTTTTGAACGGGCCGATGCGCGGGGTCATGGAGCGGGTGCCCTCGGGCGCGATGACCACCGACAGCCCGCCGCGCAGGGTGTCGACCACGGGCGCGAGCGCGGCCTTGGCGGCCGCCTTGTCGGCGCGATCGATGAAGGTGACCTCCACGAACCGCATGAGCGGGCCGAAGACCGGATTCTTGGTGATCTCCTTCTTGGCGATACCGGTGAATCCGGTGTCCAGCACCTCGGTGAGCACCACGATGTCGAACTGGCTCTGGTGATTGAAGATGAACACCGCCGGTCGCGGCGCACGGGTGTATTCGGCCCCGGTCACGCGGACCCGGACTCCGGAACCGCGCAGGGTGGAGTCGGCGGCGTGCACCAGCATCGAATCCGCCATCTGCCGCCGCTGTTTGGTGTGCGCCTTGGCGGCGACCCCGAACAGCGCGCCGCCCAGCAGGCCGCCGAAGCCGGCGAGGGTGCGGGCGTAGTCGAGCGCAGCCGGCGCCTGCCGGGGGCGGAAATGCAGGACCGGCCAACCCTTTTCGGCGGCCTCGAGCACCACCCGGGGATCCGGATTGACGGCGACGGGCTGCCCGGCGAGCTGGAGCAGGGGCAGATCGGCGGCGCTGTCGGCGTAGATCCAGCTGTGCGACAGGTCGATTCCGTGCGCGTCGGCGAAGCGGCGGACGGCGTCGGCTTTGCCATTGCGCCACAGCGGCTTTCCGTCCACGTGCCCGGTGAGGACGCCGTCCTGGACGCTCATGGCGGTGCACAGCACGTGCTCGATGCCGAGTTCCTCGGCCACCGGCCGCACCTGGTACCGGGTGAGCGAGCTGACCAGCAGCACGGTGTGCCCGGCGGCCTCGTGCTCGCGAATCAGCCGCCAGGCCTCGGGATACAGGTGCCCGTGCACCGTCCGCTCGAACAGCCGCGCGCCGATCTCCTCCAGTTCGGCCTCCGGCACGCCCGCCCAGGTGTACATGGTGTGCTGCAGGAAGCGCTCGTACTCGCCCTCGCTGCGCGCCCCGCGAATGCTGCCGAGCAGGGTGGCGGCCAGGGTGCGCCGGCCGGCGCGGCGGCGCACCATGCGGCGCATGAGGGCGGGCGGGTCGAAGCCGGCCACCACGGTGCCGCCGAAGTCGAAGACCGCGGCGATGTGCGGGCCCTGCGGGCCGCTGCGCACGGACTCGACGGCTTGGTCGAGTTCCATTGCGCCGATGGGTTGTTGGGTGATGCCGACCCCGGGCCGGGGCGGATGCGGTGCGGCCACGGTGTCCGCGCCGGGGGCCCGGTGCGTCACAGCGCGTCCATCCGGTTGGACGGGTCGAGGGTGGCGGCGCGCGAGATGCGGCCGCCGATGGCCCGTAGTTCCGCGGCGAAGCGGGTGCGCCGCGCCGCCAGGTCGGCGGCATTCTCGCCGAGCGTGAGCAGCCCGTGGTTGTCCGCGAGTCGCAGTGCGCTGGCGAACAATTCGGAGGACACCGATTCCGGGCTGTGCAGCCGCTGCTGCAGCAGCATCTGTTTGCCGACGTGCAGGCATTCGTCGATGAACACCTTCTTGTCGATCGGCGTCTCCGGATCGCGGGCGGCCAGCCGTTCGGCGACCACCAATTGCGCGTCGAAGAACGACCGCAGCACGCGGTGCGCCATCATGAATCCGGATTCCGCCAGCTGTGCCAGGATTTCGGCCCCGACGGTGCCGGCGGCGGTGCGGCGATGCCATTCCGGATCCACGCGCAGCATTTCCGCGGTGAGCTGACTGGTGAACTCGGTGCGCTCGGGGAAGAAGAATTCGAATTTGAGCAGGTCCCGCAGCCGGTAGGCGGCCTCCCAGCCGACCCGCAGCTGATCGCCCTCGGTCGCCTCGACGGCGGTGAGAATGGCCAATTCGAGAATGGCGCGGTTGACGAACCAGTGCACGGCGCTGTTGCGGTAGAACGCCGCCTCCAGATGCGCGCCCGCGCCGATGGAGTACACCGGTTCCAGGCCGCCGCGGTAGATGGTCACCACCTTGGCGATGGCGAGCTGTTCGAGCACCACCGCCAGGCCGTGATCGTCACGCAGCGTGGCCAATTCGCCGCTCGGCAGCTCCCGGCCCTCGATATAGCCGAGCACGGGGGCGATGGCCGCGCGCAATTCGTCGCGGGTCAGGGCGCGTTCGTGCACGCCGAGCAGGACCAGGGTGGTGAGGGCATTGACGGTGATGGGCGTGACGGCATTGATGCCGACCGCGACCTCGAAGGCCAGCTGCTGCACCGCCCGGTGCTCGAGATCCTGTTTGTCCGCGGGATCGGCGGTGTCTGGAATCGTGGGCACCGGTTGCGGGCTGAGCGGATCACCGTGTGCGGCAAGCCGATCGCGCGCCGAGAGGGGAGTTCCGAAGCGCACGTACACGTGCCCGGCCGAATGCTGCTGGCTGCGGATGTAGCGCGCCATCCAGGCCAGCCCCTCGGCCTGCTTGCTGCCGCCGGTCTGCTCGTCGGCAATGGCCCCGATCTCGTTGAGCCGCTCATAGGTGATGGAGACCGGCACCAGCATCACATCGTCGATGCGCGCCGAACGCAGCGCTGCCGCAAGGTAGTTCAGCAGTCCGTAGCGCGGCGGCCGCAGCTTTCCGGTGCGGGTGCGCCCGCCTTCGAAGTACCACTCCAGATTGAATCGCTTGGCCAGCAGATAGGCGAAGTACTCCTCGACGACGGCCTTGTACACCTCGTCGTCGCCGAAACTGCGCCGGATGAACACGGTTCCGGTGCGCCGCGCGATCGGCCCGATCGGCCAGAACTTCAGATTGGCCCCGCCCACCACGTGATTGGGCGGGAAGTCGTTGCGCGCCAGAATGTCTCCGAGCACGAACGCGTCGACGTAGGACCGGTGCGAGGGCAGGAAGACCAGCGGATAGCGCCGGTTGAGCGTGCGCAGCCGGTCCAGCCCGCTCTCGTCGCTGTCGACCTTCCAGGTGGAGGCGTGCACCGGGCGCATGGCCTGGGTGAACAGATCCGACACCAGCCGGCTCTGCGCGGCGACCAGCTCCCGCAGGCCCTTCTCCGCGCGCCGGTAGACCTCGCGCGCCTGGGTCCCGGTCTCCTCGGCGATGGCATCGAGCCGCCGCAGGAATTCCGGCGAGTCCAGGATCTCCTCGACCACCAGCCGCGGCACCTTGTAGCGGTCGCCGATGACGGCCCGCTCGGCGCGCTCGAGGGCCACGATGCCCGCGCGCACGATGGCGCGCGCGAAGGCCTCCGGCGCTCCGGCGGCGCCGGGATGATTGGCCCGCAGCTCGCTCAGCCGCGCGGGCTGCCCGGTGAGCACGAGATGCCGGTCCGGCGATTTGGTGATGAGGCGGCGCTGCATGAGCCGGTTGGGCTTGCGCGGATTGGACAGGGTGAGCAGATCGGTGAAGGTGGTGCGCCGCACGCCATCTCGCTCCGGCGGCAGCCACAGCACCCGCACCGGCACCACCAGCGGGTCGTCGCTGCGCCCGACGAGGCGGGTGGTGACGGCCTCGGCGTCGAGGTCGAGCTGGGTGACCGGCGCGCCGGTGCCGAACTCCTGGGCGATGCCGCCCTCGGCCAGCCAGTTGCCGACCAGCTCACGTTCCACGCGGCCGGCGGCGTCGACTAGTGCGACGACCGATCCGGGGGTGGTGGTGGCCTCCGGGAGCCGACTGTCATGATCGAGCATCTTCGTTCCCTCCGCGCGTGAGCCGCCGCAATCCATTCAAGCGGAAACCGCGCCGCGGGGTTGCCGAGTAGGTCAATTCCGGGATCGGAGTGCCGGATTCAGGCGGTGGTCCGGTGCGTGATCAAGGTCCCTCCGCCGCTATCGCAATTTGAAAAGAGGTAATGCTAACCTCACTGCACTGAGTAAGGTAAGCATAACCTTGGAGGAGCGGTGTCGGCCACGGATGAACGGGTACGGCTCGACGGCGAGCAACGGGCCGGCGAGCGCGTCACCGATCCGATCGCGGCCATGGCCGCACTGGCCTCGGCGGATCGCTTCGGCGAATACGTGGTCTACGAACGGCCGGGCTCCTGGGTTTTCGCCACCGCTCCGCTCGGCGGTGTCGAACTCGACGCCGGCGAACTGCGCGTCACCTGGGACGGCGATACCACCGCGGGGCCCTGGTCGGGCAGCCCGGCGCAGGCCGTGGACCGCGCCCTGGCCGGACTGCCGCTCGGCTCGAGCAATGCCTACGGCTGGATCGGGTTCGAATTCTGCGCCTGGTCGCTGGGCGCGACCGCGCACGTGCATCCCCGGGCCACGCTGGCGCAGTTGATGATCCCGCGCATCGAGGCGCGCATCGACGAGGCCGGCGTGCGGGTCTCCGGTGCGACGCCCGCCGAGACCGCCGCTATCCACGAACTCATCGCCCGCTCGCAGGACAGCGCCGTGCCGGTCGCCCATCCGGTGGACATCAGCCTGGACCCGACCGGATACCGCGACCGCGTCGCGGCCGGGGTCGCCGAGATCAACGGCGGCAAGTATCAGAAGGTCATCCTGTCGCGGAAGGTGGATCTGCCCTTCGCCGTGAACGTTCCGGGCACCTACCGGCTCGGGCGCATGCACAACACCCCGGCGCGCTCGTTCCTGCTGCGACTGGGCGGGCTGGAGGCCGCCGGTTTCAGCCCGGAGCTGGTGGCCGCGGTGGCCGCCGATCGCACCGTCACCACCGAACCGCTGGCCGGGACGCGGGCCTTCGGGCGCGGGCACGCCGCCGACACGGCGGCGCGCGCCGATCTGATCAGCGATCCCAAGGAGATTGTCGAGCACGCCATTTCGGTGCAGACCTCCTTCGCGGAGATCGCGGCCGTCGCCGAGCCGGACACCACCGCGGTCTCCGATTTCATGGCGGTGCGCGAACGCGGCAGCGTGCAGCATCTGGCGTCCACGGTGAAGGGGCGGCTGGCCGCCGGCCGGAGCCCGTGGGACGCGCTGGAAATGCTCTTCCCGTCGGTGACCGCCTCCGGCATCCCGAAGGCGGCCGGGGTGGACGCGGTGTTCCGGCTGGATCACGATGCGCGCGGACTGTATTCCGGCGCCGTCGTGACGGTATCGCCGGACGGGGCGCTGGAAGCGACCCTGGTGCTGCGCGCGGTCTACCAGACCGGCGCCGGCGCGTGGCTGCGCGCGGGCGCGGGCGTGGTCGGGCAGTCGCGGCCGGAGCGGGAGTTCGAGGAGACCTGCGAGAAGCTGGGCAGCGTCGCGCCCTACGTCGTCCGGGCCTGACGGGCTCCGATCAGGCGGCCGGGAAACGGAATTCGACGCCGGTCAGTTCTTCGGCGCGCTCCCACAGGCGCTGTGCGGTCTTCTCGTCGTGGGAGGCCGCACTGGAGTCGACCCGCACCGGATGCCCGCGGAAGCCGAGCCACTCGTCCGGGCCGTAGTAGCCGCCGGGCTCGACCTCGGCGGTCGCCGCGAAGAGCGTTGGCAGGGCGCCCATCTCGGCGCTCTGCGCGACCAGGCGATTACCCAGGCCGATGAACTGCTCGAACAGATTCTGGGTCTTGGAGTTGATCTCGGTGGCCGCGTATCCGGGATGCGCGGCCAGCGCCAGCTGCGCCGATCCGGCGGTGTGCAGTCGGCGCTGCAGTTCGTAGGTGAACAGCAGCAGCGCCAGCTTGGTCTGCGCGTAGGCGCCGATTCCGGTGTAGGCGCGGTGTTCCCAGTGCAGATCATCCAGGTCGATGCGGCCGATGTAGTGGGTGTGGCTGGAGACGTTCACCACCCGCTCGGCAATGCGGTCCAGCAGTAGGCCGGTCAGCGCGAAGTGGCCGAGGAAATTGGTGCCGATATGCGATTCGAAGCCGTCGGCGGTGACGCCCTTGGGGACCGCCATGACACCGGCATTGTTGATCAGGCCGTCGGCCCGGTCCACGGTGTCGGCGAAGGCGCGCACCGAGGACAGGTCCGCCAGGTCGAGCGGGCGCACGTGCACGCGCCCGCCGATGCTCTTGGCGACGGCCTGGCCTTTGATCTCGTTGCGGCAGGCCATGATCACGTGGGCGCCTGCCGCGGCCAGCCCGCGCGCGGTGGCCGCGCCCAGGCCGCTGGTCGCGCCGGTAACGATGAACGTCTTGCCGGTCTGGTCAGGGATATTCGATTCGTTCCACCCACCCATAGAAGAACTCTATGGTGTGTGCGCCGTGGCGTCGCGCGGGAGAGCGGTGAGGAAACCCACACCCGCGCAAGGGGAATTGACGCGCGGCCGGTCAGGAATCGCGCAGGGCCTTCTTGTCGATCTTGCCGACGGCGGTGATGGGCAGGGCATCGGCCCGGCGCAGCACATCCGGCAGCTTGTAGGTGGCCAGCCCGCGCGCGGTGAGGAAGGACTTGATCTCCGCCAGGGTCGGCATCTCGCCGTCGACAACCAGTACGGCGCAGACCTTTTCGCCCAGGGCCGCATCGGGCAGACCGACCGCGGCCGCGTGCCGGACGGCCGGATGCGTCAGCAGGTGCTCCTCGAGCTCATCGCAGGAGATGTTCTCGCCGCCGCGGTTGATGACGTCCTTGATGCGACCGGAGACCATGAGGTGCCCGCTGGGCAGCCGGCGCACCAGATCGCCGCTGCGGTAGAAGCCGTCCGGGGTGAAGGCGCGCGCATTGTGCTCGGGGGCACGGTAATAGCCGCGAATGGTGTACGGGCCGCGGGTGAGCAGTTCGCCCTCCGCGCCGTCCGGGACGTCGTTGCCCGCGGCGTCGACGACCCGCACCTCGTCGGCGGGGGAGAGCGGGCGGCCCTGGGTGGTGCAGACGAGATCGGCGGAATCCCCGGCGCGGGTGTAGTTGAGCAGGCCCTCGGCCATGCCGAACACCTGCTGCAGGCGGACTTTCAGCGCGGGCTCCACCTCGCGGGCATTGACCTCGGCCAGGCGCGCGCCGCCCACCTGGAGCAGGCGCAGCGTGGACAGGTCGGCCTCCTCCCATTCGACCGCGGCGCACCAGAGCTGGGCCAGCGGCGGGACGACGGCGGTGACGGTCACGCCGTGCCGTTCGATGGCGGCGAAGGCGTTCTCCGGGCTGGGGTCGGTGGTGAAGGCCATGCCGCCGCCGGTGGCGACGGTGCCCAGAATGCCGGGGCAGGCGAGCGGGAAGTTGTGGGCGACAGGCAGTGTCGCGAGATAGACGTCCTCGGGGCCGAGCTCGCAGACCGCGGCGCTGGCCTTGGCGTTGTAGGTGTAGTCGTCGTGGGTGCGGGCGATCAGCTTGGGCAGGCCGGTGGTGCCGCCCGAGACCAGCATGAGGGCGATATCGGCGGCGTCCGGCTCGGGCAGCGAAGTGCCGTCGGCGGGAACGGAATTCAGGGCGGTGTGGCGGCCGGGCTCGCCGAGCACCAGGATGTGCCGCAATGTGGGCGCGGCGGCCGCGACCTCATCGGCCAGGACGCGATAGTCGAAATCGCCTACGCGGTCGGCGATCACGTACGCCGCCGCGCCGGAAAGCCTGGTGAGGTGCTCGATTTCGGCCCGCCGGTGCGCGGGCAGGGTCAGGACCGGAATGATCCCGGCGCGCAGCAGGCCGAACAGCACCGCCGGGAACTCGGGCACGTTCGGCAGCTGCACGACGACGCGGTCGCCGGGGGCGATGCCGAGCGCCAGGAAGCCGTGCGCCATCCGATCGGCCGCCGCATCCAGTTCGGCGTAGCTGATGTGCTCCCAGTCGGTCAGCACCGCCGGGCGATCCGGCCACTGCCGGGCGGCATCGCGCAGCAGCTCGCCGAGCGGGCGGCCCGCCCAGTACCCCGCCTGCCGGTAGCTCGCGGCGAGATCGGTCGGAAAGGGCACGAAGCCGTCGCGGTGGTCCGCGGCGGCGGTACGGATCGAATTCACAGCTCTGGCCTCTGGCGAGTAAGGATGCGATTACATAGGTTAGGCAACCCTATCTCAATCCAGTACGCTGCTGCCAAACACTTCCGGAAATCCGGAAACCCAGCGGCGTGCCCGCCGCTCCGAACAAGGAGTACCAGCGGAAATGGAGTCAGCCCAGGCCTCCGGATCGCCCATTGCCCTAGATGAGATCCGCACCGCGATCGCCGGTCACCTCGGCCTCGCCCCGGACGAGATCGCCGATCACGCCGACCTCATCCAGCTCGGCCTGGACTCCATCCGCACCATGAAGCTCGCTGGCTCCTGGCGCAAACGCGGTTTGGCCGTCAACTTCGCCCAACTCGCCGCCGAACCCACCGTCGCCGCCTGGCACCGCCTGCTCGGCGGAACCGGTGACGCGGCCACCGCTGACGAGCAGCCGAATCCGCTCGGCGCATCGCTTCCGGCCGCCACCGTCCCCGCGGAGTCCGCGCCCGCGGCCGGATCCGGACCGAGGGATGCTGCCACCGCACACGCGAACCGCGGTGCCGCCGCGAGCGCTCGCGGTGCCGCAGCCGACGACGGTGACGCGATAGCCGGTCCGAGCATGGATGCCGCGAATACCGTCGTGGTGGAATCCAATTCGAGTGCCGCGGAGTCGCGGACGGCAGACGGCTCGCCCGTCCTCGTCGATGACGGCAGCCCGTTCGCGCTGGCGCCCATGCAGCACGCGTACTGGATCGGGCGGTCCGAGGGACAGGAACTCGGGGCGGTCGCGGCGCATCTGTACGTCGAATTCGACGGGGCGGGAGTGGACGCGGAGCGGCTGGGCGCGGCCGTCGAGGCGTTGGTGCAGCGGCATCCCATGCTGCGCACCCGATTCCTGCCGGACGGCACCCAGCAAACCCTCGACCGCCCCGGCCGCCCGGTGTGGAGCGTCACCGATCTGCGCGACGCCGCGGCCGCCGAGGCCGAGCGAGTCCTGGAAGAGCTGCGGGACAAGCGCACTCATCAGCTGATGGCGGTGGAGGACGGCCAGGTCGTCGATATCGCCCTCACCTTGCTGCCGGAGGGCCGCACCCGCCTGCATCTGGACGTGGACATGCTCGCCGCCGACGCCATGAGCTACCGCATCCTGGTCGCCGACCTCGCCCGCCTCTATCACGGCGAGCAGCTCCCACCGCAGACCTACACCTTCCGCCGGTACCTCGCCGACCGCTCCGGACCCGCGCCAGAGCGCGACGCCGACCGCGCATGGTGGCAGCAACGACTCCCGGAACTCCCCGGCGCACCCGAACTTCCGCGCGCAACCGCGATCATCGCCGGCTCCGCCACCCGCGGTAGTGACGCTACCGCCGCCACCGGCGCGGCATCGAATTCGGCGGCCGCGAGAGGTGCAGGGGCAGTGGGTAACTCGGCTGCGACCGCGGTAGGCACCAGCGCGCCTTCCGCTACATCGCCAGACCGTTCGGCGGCCGCACATGCTGCCGGGTCAGCGAGCATTTCAGCTGCGGCCGAAGTGTTCACCGGCGGCGGAATCGCCGAGGTTGCGCCCGCCGGAGCGACCGGCGCGGAGAGAACTGGTTCGCCGGCCGCTGGGGTGGGAGAGGCCGGGGGCAATGCCGCGCGCACCGTTCGCTTCCATCGGTGGCTGGCGCCAGAGGCGAAAGCGCGCATGTTCGCCGCGGCCCACTCGCGTGGTGTGACTCCGGCTATGGCACTGGCGTCGGTGTTCGCCGAGACCATCGGCGGGTGGTCGGCGCAGCGGCGGTTCCTGCTGAATCTGCCGTTGTTCCATCGGGAACCGGTGCACCCGCAGGTGGATGGGGTGGTCGGGGACTTCACCTCCTCGGTGTTGCTGCAGGTCGATGTGACCGAACCCGCCACCGTGACCGAGCGGGCGCACGCCCTGCAGCGCGAATTGCATGCCGCCGGTGCGCATTCCGGCTATGCGGGGTTGGAGGTGCTGCGCGATCTCGGGCGTCAGCGCGGGGAGCCGGTGCTCGCGCCGATCGTTTACACCAGCGCCATCAACCTCGGTGAGCTGTTCGCCGACCGGGTCACCGACACGTTCGGCGATCCGGTGTGGATCATCTCGCAGGGCCCCCAGGTGCTGTTGGACGCGCAGGTCACCGAGGTGCGCGGGGGTCTGCTGCTGAACTGGGACGTACGGGAGAACGCTTTCCCGGCGGGCATGGTGGAGAGCATGTTCGCCCGCTACATCGACGCCGTGCTGCGTCTGGCGGGCACCGAGGAGGCCGCAGGCGGCCGTGGCGGTACCCGCGACGCGGGCTGGGAGGCCGATGCGGCCGTGCGGATTCCGGTGGAACAGGCCGTGATTCGCGCCCGCGTCAATGCCACGGACGGGCGCGTGAGCGGACGCACCCTGCACGCGGGACTTTTCGCGCACGCGCGCACGAGTCCTGATGCGCCCGCGGTGATCTGGGAGCAGGACCACCCTGCCGCCCCCACGTCGGGCACGAGTCCCGCCCGTCATCCCGGCGTGCTCTTGGCCGGGATTTCCGGCAGCGCGGTGGATTCCGGCCAAGAACACGCCAGAATGACAGGGAGAACTTCCGGCCGGGCGGCGGGCAGTCGTGGCGATGCCGCACCCTCGGGTTCCGTCGCCTGTGTGCTGACCTACGGTCAGCTCGCCGCCGAGGCGCTGGCGGTGGCCGGTGCGCTGCGGGCGGCGGGGGTGCGGCCGGGTGATGCGGTGGCCGTGCAGTTGCCGAAGGGGCCGGATCAGATCGTGGCTACCGTCGGTGCGCTGGCGGCCGGGGCGGTGTACGTGCCGATCGGGTTCGATCAGCCCGCCGCGCGGCGGGCCGAGATCCTGCGGACCGGTGGCGTGGTGGCGGCTGTGACGGCCGGTGCCGAGGTGCCGGAGGTGCGGACGCTGGCGCTGGCCGAGGCTCGGGTGTATCCGGAACCGTTGGCGGAGCCGGTGTTCCCGGATCCGGAGGCCATCGCCTATGTGTTGTTCACCTCCGGATCGACCGGCAAGCCCAAGGGTGTGGAGGTGCCGCATCGGGCGGCCATGAACACCATCGACGATCTCAATGAGCGCTTCGAGATCGGTGCGGCCGATCGGGCGTTGGCCTTGTCGGCACTGGAATTCGACCTGTCGGTGTACGACATCTTCGGTTTGCTGAGTGCCGGCGGCGCGGTGGTCGCCCTCGACGAGGCGCAGCGTGGTGAACCTGCCCGCTGGCTGGAACTGGTGCGGCAGCACCGGGTTTCGGTGCTCAACTGTGTGCCGAGCCTGCTGGACATGCTGCTGACCGCCGCGGCCGGACAGGACCTGGGCAGCCTGCGCATGGTGATCCTGGGCGGTGACTGGGTGGATGTGGCGCTGCCGGGCCGCTTGGCGGCGGTGGCCCCCGGGTGCCGCTTCGCGGGGTTGGGCGGCGCCACCGAGACCGCCATCCACTCCACCATCTGTGAAGTGGTGAATGCCGAAGTGCCGAAGGAATGGTCGGCGGTGCCGTACGGCACGCCGCTGCGGAATGTGCGATGCCGCGTGGTCGGTCCCGCCGGGCACGACTGCCCGGACTTCGTGTCCGGGGAACTGTGGATCGGCGGCGACGGCGTGGCCGCCGGATACCGCGGCGATGCCGAGCGCACCGCCGACCGGTTCGTCACCCACGAGGGCGTGAACTGGTACCGCACCGGCGATCTCGCCCGCTACCTGCCCGACGGCACCCTGGAGTTCCTGGGCCGCGTCGACCATCAGGTCAAGATTCGCGGCTACCGGGTGGAGCTCGGCGAGGTGGAGAGCGCGCTGCGCGGTCTGCCCGGCGTCCGGCACGCCGTTGCCGCCGTGATCGGTTCGTCCGCACCGAAACTCACCGCCGTCGTGGTGCCGGTGGACGGCGTCGCTCTCGAGGTGGACGCGCTGCTGACCGCCGCCGCGGACCTGCTGCCCGCCTATATGATTCCCACCCGGGTCGAACTGCTGGCCGAACTGCCCTTCACCTCGAACGGCAAACCGGATCGCAAGGCCATCACCGCGCTGCTGTCCGCCGGGGATCAGGCCGGTGAATTCATCTCCCCCCGAACCGATCTGGAGCGCGCGCTCGCCGATATCGTCGCCCTCGTCCTGGAGCGCGAGCAGGTCGGCGTGACCGACGACTTCTTCGCCCTCGGCGGCGATTCGGTGCTGGCCACCGCCGTCATCGCCCGGGTTCGGGACTGGCTGGATTCCCCCGACGCCGTGGTGTCGGACTTCTTCGCCGCCCGCACCGTGGCGGGTCTGGCGCAGCGTCTGCTGGATCGCGAGCAGCGGGCGGGCGCGACCGGCCGCCTGGACGCGGTCGCCACCCTCTACCTGGAGGTGGCGGCCATGTCCGACGACGAGGTGCTCGCGCACTCCTGAGCTCTGGAAAACGCGATCCCCGTGCCCTTTTCGCAGGGCACGGGGACCTGGGCGTACCGGATCAGTGATCCTTGGGCAGCATGCAGCCGCCATCGAGAATGCCGAGATCGTGCAGCAGCTGGTAGCAGGCCGGATCGTCGGGCAGCACCCAGTGGAAGCCCTCCAGGAAGAACACCGCGACCAGATTCACCACGATGATCAACGCGCAGAACCCGATCGCCAGCTTGCCGATCAGGTGATGCGGGGTGTCCGGGATCCTGGTGTGCGCGGTCGGGTACGAGAACACCAGCACCACACCGATTGTCGTGATCGCCGCCACGAACAGGATCAGCGCCCACACATACAGGTGCAAGCCGAGCACCGCCCCGCCATAGCCCGGATCGCCGGGCAGGATGTGCAGCATGGTCTGCCGCCAGGCGGCGAACCCGCCGCCGAAGCAGCCCACGATCGCCAGGCCCCAGCCGACCGCGTAATCGCGCGGCGCGATGGATCCGGTCATGCCCTTGCGCACGATGTACACCCCGCCCAGCGCGGCCAGGAACATGAAGTAGCGCTGGATCATGCACAGCGGGCACGGATAGTCCCAGGTGAGGAATTGCACGCCGAGTCCGCCGCAGACCACGCCCGTCCAGCCGATGATGAAGATGACGGCGAGCCAGTACTGCAACTGCCCCAGCGGGCCGCCGCCGTCCTCCGTGGCGCCGGTGCGCTCGGCCGGGGTGGCGGTCACCATGTCAGACCCAGGCCGAGGCCGCTGGTGATGTGGTACTTCAACAGCGCGCACACGGCGAAGAACGCGATCCACCAGCCCCACAGGATGGTGCGGCGGGGACTCTGCTTGTAGATGAGATACAGAACGCACAGCAAACCCGCGAGTATGAGCGTGTCCATAGTCGCGGACGCTACAGCTTCACCTGGTCGACGCCATCGATGTCGGGTTTGACACGCCGTCGGCCAGACCCGGTTCGCGGGCAATGGCAATTCGAGAGCAATTAGGGGTTCGAAAAGAGGCTCAGCGGTCTGCCGCATCCCCACCTAGACTCGATCGCGTGAGCGGTTGGGACATCTCGGACATCCCCGATCAGAGCGGCCGGACGTTCGTCGTCACCGGCGCCAACAGCGGCCTCGGTGCGGTCACCGCGCGGGCATTGGCCGGCAAGGGCGCGCAGGTGATCATGGCCTGCCGCAACGAGGTGAAGGCGCGGTCGGTGGCCGATGCCATCGGCGCGGGCGCGCAGGTGCGCCGCCTCGATCTCGCCGATCTGGCCTCGGTGCACGAATTCGCCGACTCCATCGACTCGGTGGACGTGCTGATCAACAATGCCGGCGTCATGGCGGTCCCGCTCGGGCGCACCGCCGACGGCTTCGAAATGCAGATCGGCACAAACCATCTCGGCCATTTCGCGCTGACCGGCCTGCTGCTGCCCAAGGTCCGCGAGCGCATCGTCACCCTGTCCAGTGGCCTGCACTCCATCGGCAAGATCGATCTGCACGACCTGAACTGGGAGCGCCGCCGCTACCAGCGCTGGGCCGCCTACGGCCAGTCCAAACTGGCCAACCTGATGTTCGCCTACGAACTCCAGCGCCGCCTGACCGCTTCCGGCTCGGACAAGCTGTCCCTGGCCGCCCACCCCGGCTACGCCGCCACCGACCTGCAATCGCACACCGAGTCCATCCAGGACAAGCTGATGGCCATCGGCAACAAGGTCTTCGCCCAGAGCGCCGAAATGGGCGCCCTGCCAACCCTGTTCGCCGCCATCTCCCCCGACGTGGCGCCCGGCCGCTTCTACGGCCCCACCGGCTTCATGGGCCAGCGCGGCTACCCCGGCCCCAGCGGCTCCACCGCCGCCTCCCGCGACGAGGTGACCGCCCGCCGCCTGTGGGAGCTGTCGGAGCAGCTGACCAAGGTCAGCTACTCCTTCAACCGCCGCTAGCGGCGGCCGTCAGCCAACCCGCCACACCTGGACGGTGTGGTCGTAGCCGCTGGACGCCACATGGATGCTGTCCGGCGCCCAAGCCAGCGAGCTCGGCAACCTCTGACCGGAATAGGTGAAGACCTTTTCGCCGGTCGGGCCGCGCACCTCTGTGCCGTCGCGGCCGGCGATCGCGATGCGTGTGCCGTCCGGGGACCAGGCGAGGGCAGCCGTTTCGGGGATGTCCGGCTCGAAGGTCATCTCCACCTTGCCCGTTGTGACATCGATGATCTCGATGTCGCCATTGGGGCCGGTGTCGGCGGCGACCCGCCTGCCGTCGGGTGACCACGCGACCGCGTCCACCCTGAGGGCGCCGTTGAACACGGCCGTTGCCGTCGAACCGCCGGTTACGTCCCAGATCTGTACCGAGCTCGAACCGAGCACCGTCGCGCCGCCACCGCCAGAGGCGATCCGGGTGCCATCCGGTGACCAGGCCACCGCCGACACGATGTTCCGATGGCCCTCGTAAACGCGGTCCTGTTGCAACGTGGCAGCGTCCAGCAGCAGCATCTTGCCGCCCGCGGTGCCTACCGCGAGTCGCTTGCCATCCGGGGACCAGTCGATCGCCCAGACGGCGGTGGCGGAGGCACCCGGCGTCATGGCGACAGTGGTCTCCCCGGTGTTGGCATCGCAGATGCGGAGTGTTCCTTTGGTATCCGCGGCCGCCACTCGCGTGCTGTCGGGCGACCAGTCCAGCGACCTGACGAACGATGGGAACTTCTCGCACTCGACTACCGGCTCGCCGCTGGTCGCGTCGTAGACATGCAGCGTTCCGTTCTGCGAGCCGGAGGCGATGTGCTTGCCGTCCGGTGACCAGCCGACAGACAACACCACGTCACCGTGGCCGCGATAGGTGAACGGCGCGAACGCCGGAAGGTCGTTTGCCTTGTCGCCGGTGCGGAGCAGGGCGACTGCCACGGCGGCCGCCACGATCAGGATCAGCGCCATCCCGCCGATGATCACCGCCGGTTTCCCCCGTCGGCGTGAAACCGGTTCGGTGTCTTGCTCATTGGTATCGGTACTCATGCGAAATGATCGCGTCCGGATCCGGGAACGCAACCGCGGGGTGTGATCTAGGTCTATCGCGCGGACTTGCGAACCCACCCGGGCGCGCTGCCGCAGTAGCGTGAATTTCGTGGACGCGACGGTGTTTCCGGGCAGTGCGCGAGTGTCCGATGAGTGGACCTCTATCCCGGATAGTGAGACGACATTCCAAAATGTGTCGGCGCCCACACGCACGATTCGTCATTTCTGGTACTGTCCCGGGCATGCAGCGCGCGTATTTCTGGTTTAGCCAGCCGGCCCCGGGTGGGTCGAGCGGCGTGAACCTGCGCTGACTTCTTCCACCCCGAGCCGGATTACAAGACCGGCTCCGAGGGATTTCCGAAGCTCTCACCCGTGGGCCGGCCTGAGAAAAGGAACCCACGATCATGACCCTCGCCGCCGATCTCGACTCGCATGCCGACCTCGACGACCAGCGCACTCTCAGCGTGAGCCCGTTGCGCTCGCCGCGTGAGGTGCGCGCCTCCCATCCGATCAACGATCTGCTCGCCGAGACCGTGCGTGCCGGGCGCAAGGCCACCGTCGACGTGCTCAATGGCGATGACGACCGCCTCATGGTGATCGTCGGCCCGTGCTCGGTGCACGACACCGAGGCCGCCATGGAGTACGCGCGCCGGCTCGCGGTCAAGGCCGCCGAGGTCTCCGATCGGCTGCACGTGGTCATGCGCGTTTACTTCGAGAAGCCGCGCACCACGCTGGGGTGGAAGGGCCTGATCAACGACCCGCACCTGGACGGCAGCTTCGATATCAACACCGGCCTGGATCTCGGCCGCCGGCTGCTGGTCGACATCACCGGGCTGGGTCTGCCGGTGGCGTGCGAATTCCTCGATCCGATCACCCCGCAGTACATCGCGGACCTGGTCTCCTACGGCGCCATCGGCGCGCGGACCGCGGCCAGCCAGGTGCATCGCCAGCTGTCCTCGGCGCTGTCCATGCCGGTGGGCATCAAGAACGGCACCGACGGCGATGTGCAGGTCGCGGTGGACGGCGTGCGCGCCGCGGCGGCCAGCCACGTGTTCCCCGGCACCGATCTCGACGGGCGCTCGGCGCTCATCCGCACCGCGGGCAACCCGGACTGCCACGTGATCCTGCGCGGCGGCAGCAACGGCACCAACTACGACGCCGCCTCCTGCGCGGAAGCCCTGCTCCGCCTGGAGAAGTCGGCGCTGGCACAGCGCCTGGTGGTGGACGCCAGCCACGGCAACTCCAACAAGGATCACACCAAGCAGGCCCTGGTGGTGACCGATATCGCCGAGCGCATCGCGCAGGGCGAGAACACGGTGGTCGGTCTCATGATGGAGAGCTTCCTGGTCGGCGGCCGCCAGGATCTGACCCTCGGGCACTCGGAGGATCTGACCTACGGGCAGTCCATCACCGACGCCTGCCTGGACTGGGACACCACCGCCGCGCAGCTCGACCGGCTCGCCGACGCCGTCGCCCGCCGTCGCGCCGGCAGCAACTGAAAGGGACGGAAGCCCCTCGTCATCCCGGCATGCTTTTGGCCGGGATCCACTGCAGAACGGTGGATTCCGGCCAAAAGCGCGCCGGAATGACGATGACTGCGCGCCGGAATGACGATGACTGCGCGCCGGAATGACGATGACTGCGCGGCGGAATGACGATGACTGCGCGGCGGAATGACGGTGGTGCGGTGAGCACTCAGTGCGCGCGCGGGGTGGCGATGACACACAGGAGGTCGCCGGAGGAGACGGCGTGGGCGTCGAATCCGGCGGCTTGCAGGTGGCCGGACAGTTTGCCTGGCAAGGGTTTCGGGCTGGTGTCCGCGCCGTCCGGATCGCCGTAGCCGTAGGTGAGGTAGAGGGAACCGCCGGGGGAGAGCAGCTGACGGATCAGAGCGAGTTCGGTTGCCGGGCTGCGGGTCCAGAAGAGGTTCACATTGACGGCCAGGATCTTGTCGAAGGCCGGAACGGCCTCGCTCAGCACGTCCGCGGGGCGCAGGTCTTCCAGCGCGATCGGGAGCAGTCGCAGCCTGCCCGAATCGATCAGGGCGGCATGGCGTTTCGCGGAGCGGGCGACGGCGGTGGCGGAGCGGTCGATGGCGGTGACCCGCCCGCTGGTGAGCACCGCCGCGAGATGGGCCACGGAAGGGCTGGTGCCCGCGCCTATTTCGAGGATGTGGTCGGCGGGGCGCACCTCCATGGTCGCGACGATCCAGTCGAAGCGGGCTTCGCTTGCCATGCGTCCCTTCCTTACACGCCGGCGGGCCAATCCGTGGCGGGTCCCGGCGGATCGGTGAACAGACGCCCGGCGATCCAGCTGTCGCGGCGCACGCCGCGCTGCACGCAGCCGCCGCGGAGCAGGCCCTCGTAGTGGAATCCGGCGCGGCGGGCCACCGCGGCCGAGGCGTGATTGCCGGCGATGGCGCGCCATTCGATGCGTTCCAGGCCCAGCCAGGCGGGATCGAAGGCGGCCCGGCAGACCAGGTTCACCGCCTGGGTCATGAGGCCGCGGCCGCGCACGGCGGGCGACATCCAGAAGCCGATCTCCGATGACGCATCGTCGCGGCGGGTTTCGCTGGGGCCCAGGCCGATCATGCCGACCACCGGCGCTCCTTCGCCCAGGCGCAGGGCCCAGGTGGGGCTGCGCCCGGCCCAGCCGGCGGTGACGATGTCGTAGACGAATTTCTCGGCGTCGGCGCGCTGATAGGGGACCGGCATGGTGGTCCACCGCCCGATCGACGGTTCCTGGCAGCACGCGGTGATGGTGTCGATATCGTGCACCGTCGGCGGCGACAGCCGGATGGCGTCGTTCCAGAGCGCTTGCGGGTCCATCGAGTCATGCTGTCACGGAACGGTGCGGCGGCGCATCGTGTTTGTCCGGGTCCGGTGTGGGCGGTCCGGGGCCCGGCCGTAGGATCGATCCGATGGTTGCCGCTCTTCTCGCCGACTTGTTCGAATCACATCGGCCGCATCTGCTCTCCGTGGCCTATCGGCTGACCGGCAGCGTGACCGATGCCGAGGACGCGGTCCAGGAGAGCTGGCTGCGCCTGGCCGTGGCGCGCCAGCACGAGATCGAGGATCTGCGCGCCTGGCTCACCACCGTGGTCGGCCGCATCTGCCTGGACCGGCTGCGCAGCGCCGCGGTGCGGCGGGAAAAGTATGTGGGGCAATGGCTCCCGGAGCCCATTGTCACCTCGGCCCTGCCGTCCAGCAGCCCCGATCCGCTGGCGGCGGTGGTGCGCAAGCAGGACGCGCGCTTCGCCGCCCTGGTCGTGCTGGACACGCTCACTCCGCCGCAGCGTGTCGCCTTCGTGCTGCACGAGGGTTTCGCCGTGCCCTACGACGAGATCGCCGACATTCTCGACATCTCCACCGAGGCGGCCCGTCAGCTGGCCGCGCGGGCGCGCAAGGCCTTCGCCCGGACGCCGGACCCGGTGCCGGACGAGGAGCACGCCGCCGTGGTGGGGCAGCTGCTGGCGGCGCTGAACTCCGGTGATGTGGATGCCGTTGTGGCACTGCTGCATCCGGAGGTGCACACGGTCGGCGATGCCAATGGCACCACCTCCACGGCCATCAATGTGGTGGCCGGACCGGAGAAGAACGCCCGGCTGTGGCTGGGGCTGCGGACCAAGCTGGGCTTCGATGTGCCGGAGCGGGCGTCCGGATTCGAATTCGTGCTCGTCAACGGGCAATTGGGGGTGCTGGTACACGAACGTGCCCCCGAGCACGGCTATCCCGGCAATCCGATGCGGGTGTACGGGTTCACCGTGCACGAGGGCAAGGTCTGGGGCATCTACGATCTGGTCAATCCGGCGAAGCTGAGCGGAATCCGGCTGCCGCACTGACCATCTGGCCCGGATGGATCAGGGATAGGTGACGCCGGAACCGGTTCCGCACTCCATGCCGCCGGAGAAGGTGACCGAGCCGGTCGGCACGCAGTTGCCGATGCCCGAGCCGGTGCCCGAGCCCGAGGGCGGGAAGCTGGAGCCGAAGCCGGTGTCGGCGACGAATTGCACGGCGAGCTGATGAACGAAATCGACCGCGAGCGCTGGATGCAGCAACAGGTCTATGAACGAGGGCATTGTTCGCCCCTTTCGCGAAAACCGCGGATAACGGTGTGAGATAAAACACCGGCAGGCTAGCTGCCTGTCGGGCAATGCGCAATGAGCCTGGTAGAGCGGGTAATTCAAATGTGAAACATAGATGTTCGCTATGATGTCGCAACCATTTCCGCCGGTGGACTATCCTCCGGACATGCCGTCGCACATCCCCACCGTCGCCCGCCTGCGTCCCTTCGCGTCGACGATCTTCGCGGAAATGACCGAACTCGCCGTCCGCCACGGTGCGGTCAATCTCGGCCAGGGCTTCCCGGACTCCGACGGCCCCGCCGGCATGCTCGAGGTCGCCCGCCAGGCCATTGCCGACGGCCTCAACCAGTACCCGCCCGGCCGCGGCATGCCGGTGCTGCGCCAGGCCATCGCCGCCGACCGCGCCCGCCGCTACGGCGTCACCTATGACCCGGACAGCCAGGTGCTGGTCACCGTAGGCGCCACCGAGGCCATTGCCGCCACCATCCTCGGCCTGGCCGAACCCGGTGACGAAGTGGTCCTCATCGAGCCCTACTACGACTCCTACGCCGCCGCCATCGCCCTCGCCGGCGCACAGCGCCGCACCGCCCGCCTGGTCCCCGACGGCGACGGCTTCGCCCTCGACCTGGACAGCCTGCGCGCCGCCATCACCCCCAAAACCCGCCTGCTGCTGGTGAACTCGCCGCACAACCCCACCGGCGCCGTGCTCTCCCGCGCCGACCTCACCGCCATCGCCGAACTCGCCATCGAACACGACCTGTACGTCATGGCCGACGAGGCCTACGAACACCTCGCCTTCGACGGCCACGAACACATCAGCCTGTCCACCCTCCCCGGCATGTTCGAACGCACCGTCACCATCTCCAGCGCCGCCAAAACCTTCAGCGTCACCGGCTGGAAAATCGGCTGGGCCTGCGCCCCCGCCCCCCTCCTGGACGCCGTCCTCGCCGCCAAACAGTTCCTCACCTTCGTAGGCGGCGGCCCCTTCCAGCCCGCCGTAGCCCACGCCCTCGACAACGAACAGCAATGGGTGGCGGCCCTCCGCGACACCCTCTCCGAAAAACGCCTCCGCCTCTCCGCCGCCCTCGCCGAAGCCGGCTTCGCCGTAAAACGCAGCGACGGCACCTATTTCGTCTGCGCCGACATCACCCCCCTCGGCGCCACCGACGCCTACGCCTTCTGCCGCGAACTCCCCGAACGCCTCGGCGTAGCCGCCGTCCCCGTCAGCGTCTTCGCCGACGACAAGGCCGCCTGGAACCGCCTGGTCCGCTTCACCTTCTGCAAGAAGGAAGAAACCATCGCCGAGGGCGTCCGCCGCCTCCGCGCCGGTCAGATCGCCGCCTCCCCGCACTGAAACCCGGCACCCGCGGTGAGATCCGCAGTTGGACAGTCGATCACCGGGAACTGGTGGCGGCATTTCGCGAGTAGCCGCCGCCACCAGTTCCCGGTCGGCGTCGTTTCGGATTAGCGGCTGGGGGTGGGGGCTGCAGGCCAGCGGCTGTCGACTGGACCGCGACAGGGGTGCGCGGGGTCGGCCACGATCGAAGGCATGATCGAGACGACGGCGGTGCTCGGAGTGGCGGCGGCGGCGCTGGGGATGGTGCTGACGCCCGGGCCGAACATGATGTATCTGGTGTCGCGCACCGTGTCGCAGGGGCGGCGGGCGGGGATGGTGTCGCTGTCCGGGGTGGCCGTCGGGTTCGCGGTGTATCTGGCCGCGGCGACGGCTGGGATCACGGCGGTGTTCGCCATGGTGCCCGCGCTGTACCTGGCTCTGAAACTGGCCGGTGCCGCCTATCTCGGGTGGCTTGCCTGGAAGGTGTTGCGGCCGGGTGGGGTTTCGGCCTTCACGCCCACCGAGTTGCCCGCCGATCCCACCCGGCGGCTGTTCACCATGGGGCTGGTGACCAATCTGCTGAATCCGAAGATCGCCATCATGTACATGGCGCTCATTCCGCAGTTCGTCGCGCCCGATCACGGGCAGGTGTGGTTGCAGAGTCTGGCGCTGGGAGCGGTGCAGATCGTCATCGCGCTCACGGTGAATTCGCTCATCGTGTTCGGGGCGGGCACTGTTGCCGGTTTCCTTGCGGGACGGCCGCTCTGGCTGCGGGCGCAGCGCTATGTCACCGGATCGGTGCTCGGTGCCATGGCCGCGCTGGTGGCCACGGACAAGGCGCGGCCGGTGGCGGCCTGACGGGCTAGGCGTGCAGCGCGCCGGGGTAGAGGTACTGCTCGGCGGGTGGTTCCTCGGTGTCGAGCCAGGCTGCGAGGAAGCCGGTCAGGTCCTGAGTGGCCTTGGACTGCAGGAATTTCCGGAAGTCGGCCATGGAAGCGTTGCCGTACTTGTGTGACTCGACGAATTCGCGGATTGCCGGGAAGAAGACCTCGTCGCCGAGCGTGTGGCGCAGGGCGTGCAGGAAGAGCGGGCCGCGGTAGTAGACCGAGGTGAATTCGAAGCCGACGCCGGGGTTGTCCAGCTTCACTTCCCAGAACTTGGGCTTGTCGAGGAACTTCGTGAGGGTTTCGCGGTACTGGTCGTCGACGTTGACGCCCTCTTTGCGTTCCTTCCACAGGTAGTCGGCGGTGTAGGAGGCGAAGCATTCGTTCAGGCAGATGTCGGACCACTGCTCGATCGACATGGAATCGCCCCACCACTGGTGCGCGATCTCGTGCACCACGGTGTCGAGCTCGGTCCACGGCGCGTAGATGGGCCGGGACTGCGTCTCCAGGGAGAACTCCAGTTCCGAATCCACATAGATGCCGCCCGCCACATCGAATGGATACGGGCCGTACAGCTCCTCGGCGAAGTCCAGGATCTCCGGCAGCCGCAGCTCCATCTCCTTGGCGTCCAGCGCCTGCGGGGCGAAGGCGCTCAGCAGCGGAGTTCCATTGGCGCGCCGCTGATCCAGGAATTCGAACTTGTCGATGGCGATGGTGGTGAGGTAGCCGATGATGGGCTGGCGCATCTCCCAATCGGTGTGCCGCATGCCGTCGAGCACCACATTGCGCATGGGCACCCCGTTCGACATCACCTCCCACTCCTGCGGCACCGACGCGTGCAGGGTGAAAGTGGCCTTGTCCAAAGGCGTGTCGTTGAGCGGATACCAGCTGGTGGCCGAATGCGGTTCGCCCGCAACGAAAGCGCCGCCGCTGGGCGAGAGCACCCAGCCCTCGCCCTCGGTATCGGTGACCGGGCCCGCGTACTCCACCCGCACCCGGAACGGCAGGCCCGGCAGCAGCGGCAGCAGCGGGGTGATCACCAGCTCGTGCTCATCGGTGCGCTCGAACCAGGCGGGCAGGTTGTTCACCGTCACCTTCGACACCTCGGGTCCGCTGAAATCGAGGTTGAAGGTGCGCAACGGCTGGGTGGCCACGGCGTCGACCTCGGCCGCCCCGGTCAGGTGCCGCGCGGGCGGGTCATAGGCAATGGTGACGTCGTAGTGCCGGGCGTCGTAGCCGCCATTGCCGTCGAGCGGGTAGTACGGGTCGCCGAGGCCGGCCGCGCCCGTGAACGGGTCGGTCGAATCCGCCTGCGCGGGTGCCGCACTCACCGCCAAGAGCAGCGCCGCTCCCGCCACCGGGTACCGCCACCAGCCAGACCTCATGCGTTCCGGGCGCCCCTTTCGGCGTATTTCCCCCATTTGCCGATGCTAGCCGTCCGGCGCGTCAGTGACTGGTGCCCGACACGGCCACGCTGGCGCCCAGTCCGATGATCATGACGCCGCCCGCGCCGCCGACCGCCTCCAGGCGCTTGGGCGAGCGTGCGAACCAATCGCGCGCCAGCCCGGCCGCCAGGCCCCACGCGCTGTCGGACACCAGCGCGATCAGCAGGAACACCAGGCCCAGGATCAGCAGTTGCAGCGGCACCGCCCCGCTGGCCGGATCCACGAACTGCGGCAGCACCGCGGCGAAGAAGATAATGGCCTTCGGATTGCTGATGCCCACCAGGAAGGCCTGCTTCAGCATGCGGCGATCCTGCGGCGGCTCGGTCCGCGACTCCCACGCCTCGCGCAGCGACTTGCGCTCCCGGATGGACTGGATCCCCAGGTAGATGAGGTACAGCGCGCCCACGAACTTGACCACGGTGAGCGCCACCGCCGAGGCCGCCAGCACCGCGCCGAGCCCGATGACCGTGAGCAGCAGGATGACGAGCACGCCGACGGAATGGCCCAGCACCGACAGCAGCGCCGCGCGCCGCCCGGACGCCAGCGCCCGGCCGATCACGAAAAGCACACCGGGACCCGGAATCACGATGAGGATGGTGGCGGCGACGAGGAACGCCACCAGATTCGCGGCAGGGATCATCGCCCCAGCGTACGAGCGAGTTCGAACAATGTCCCGCCTTTTTCCCGCCGCCGGGCCTCAGGTCGCGTAGCTGCGTAGTTCGTCCGGCAACTGCTGCGGATCCAGCAGCAGCCGCTTGGCGTCCACCCGCCGGACCTTGGCGGCCAGCTCCAGATTGTCGGTGAGCAGCTGCCACTCCACCTCGCGAATGGCCTTGCGGGCCCGCTCGATAATGTTCAGATCGCGGGTGGCCCAGGCGATCGGTATGGCGCTGACGGTCTGCCGCAGATCGCCCATCGACGTCGGCGCCCGGTCGATGCGGACGGTCACCGCCGGCACCCGCTCCCCGGGCCGGCCGTGATGGCCGGGCAGCGTGCGCACGGTCCGGGTCACCAGCGCATAGCGCGGGCCGTCGGAATTCGGCTTGGCCAGATCCACCAGCGCCAGCAGCGTGGTGGCCTTGTCACTGGTCTCCGACACCACCGCGGGCACCAGCTCGCCCACGGTGTACAGCTTGTCCACGCGACCGCGATGCGGCGTCCACAGGCCGATGAACAGCGCCGTGGCCGCGCCCAGGGCGAAGGCCACCGCCAGCAGATACGACCAGGGGTGGTTGAGCCAGATCAGGTATCCGGTGCCGACGCCGAACAGCCCGGCGGCGGCGAGGGCCAGCACCCGCAACCGGCGCAGATCGGCGACGATTTCGTTGACCGCCCTGGCATGCTCACGGTCCACCGCGAATTCGAAGCGCCGCACGTGCGTTCCCTCCCGCCCTCTTTCGGAGGATCGTCCTCCATTTATCCTATCGTCGGCCCCAACAGGTCGTCCGCATCGGTGATGCGATAGGCATACCCCTGCTCCGCCAGGAAACGCTGCCGATGTGCGGCGTATTCGGCGTCCAGCGTGTCACGTGCGACCACCGAATAGAAGTGAGCCTGACCGCCATCGTGTTTCGGCCGCAGCAGCCGGCCCAGGCGTTGGGCTTCCTCCTGACGGGATCCGAAGGTGCCCGAAACCTGGACGGCCACAGACGCTTCCGGAAGATCGATGGAGAAATTGGCGACCTTGCTGACCACCAGCACCGGAATTTCCCCGCGCCGGAAGGCATCGAAGAGCTCCTCGCGCTCCTTGGTGCGGGTGGAGCCCTGGATGACGGGCGCGTTCAGATGCTCGCCGAGCTCGTCGAGCTGATCCAGATACGCGCCGATGACCAGGCTCGGCGCATCCTTGTGCTGGGCCAGGATGGATTCCACCACAGGCAGTTTGGTGCGCGCGGTGGAGCACAGCTTGTAGCGCTCCTCGGGCTCGGCCACCGCATAGGCCATGCGCTCGGCGTCGGTGAGCGTCACCCGCACCTCGACGCAGTCGGCCGGCGCGATCCAGCCCTGTGCCTCGATGTCCTTCCACGGCGCGTCATAGCGCTTGGGGCCGATGAGCGAGAACACATCGCCCTCGCGCCCGTCCTCGCGAACCAGGGTCGCCGTCAAGCCCAGTCGCCGCCGGGACTGCAGATCCGCGGTCATGCGGAAGACCGGCGCGGGCAGCAGATGCACCTCGTCGTAGATGACCAGGCCCCAGTCGCGACTGTCGAACAGCTCCAGATGCCGGTACTCGCCCTTGGTCTTTCGCGTGATCACCTGATAGGTGGCAATGGTGACCGGCCGGATCTCCTTGCGCTCGCCGGAGTATTCGCCGATCTCGTCCTCGGTGAGCGAGGTGCGCGCCAGCAGCTCCCGCCGCCACTGCCGCCCGGCCACGGTATTGGTGACCAGGATGAGCGTGGTCGCCTTGGCCTTGGCCATGGCCGCCGCGCCGACCATGGTCTTGCCCGCGCCGCAGGGCAGCACCACCACGCCGGACCCGCCGGCCCAGAAGGAATCGGCGGCCATCTCCTGATAGTCGCGCAGATGCCACTTGTCGTCGGTGTAGTCCAGCTCGATGGGATGCGCCTCGCCGTCCACGTACCCCGCGAGGTCCTCGGCCGGCCAGCCGATCTTCAGCAGCATCTGCTTGATGCGGCCGCGCTCGGAGGGATGCACCATGACGGTGTCGTCGTCCAGGCGGGCGCCCAGCATCGGGGCGATCTTCTTGTGCCGGAGCACCTCCTCCAGCACCGCCCGGTCCAGGCTCACCAGCGTGAGCCCGTGCGCCGGATGCTTCACCAGCTGCAACCGCCCGTACCGGGCCATGGTGTCGACAATGTCCACCAGCAGCGGCTGCGGGACGGCATAGCGCGAATAGGTGACCAGCGCGTCGACGACCTGCTCGGCGTCGTGCCCGGCCGCGCGCGCGTTCCACAGCGCCAGCGGCGTGATGCGGTAGGTGTGCACGTGCTCGGGCGCACGCTCCAGCTCCGCGAACGGCGCGATGGCCTGGCGCGCCGCATCGGCCGACTCGTGGTCGACCTCCAGCAGCAGGGTCTTGTCACTCTGCACGATCAGCGGACCGTCGGTCACGGCACCTCCTGGCTTGTCTGGGCCCGTCCCCGCCGGACCGTCGTCCATTCTTCCTGACGGCACCGACAGCGCGGTGACGGGCATTTCCGCGAAAACCGTCAAGCCCCGAATTCCCGTGGCTACGATCACACATCTTGGACGATTGTCCATTTTGGCTTGATTCGATTGATTGAACAGGGATGAGTATGCGCAAATTCCCAGGCAGAGCCATTGCGCGTGCGGCGGCGTGCGCTGTCGCGGCGGTGCTGGCAGGTGTGTTGACCGTGACCGCGCCGACCGTGCGGGCCGAACCCGCCGGGGCCGGATCGGTGCGGATCGAGGGCGATCGGTTCGTGGACGAGCACGGGCGGGTCGTGCTGTTGCACGGGATCAACAATGTGGACAAGGACGCCCCGTACGTCGAACTCGGCGACGGTTTCACCCTCACCGCGGACGATGCGGCGCTGCTGGCCGGGCACGGATTCAATACCGTGCGGCTGGGCGTCTCCTTCGACGGGCTCATGCCCAGCCGGGGCGTTATCGACACCGCGTACATCGATCGAGTGGTCGGCGTTGTGGACACCTTGGCGCGGTACGGGATTCACACCCTGCTCGACCATCATCAGGACGGGCTGTCGAAGATCTGGGGCGGCAACGGCTTTCCCGAATGGTCGATCCGGGCGCGGCCCGGGGCGCTGGAGCCGAATCCGTCGTTCCCGCTGTACTACCTGATGCCCAGCATGAACAAGGGCTGGGACGAGGTGTGGAACAACAGTTACGGCGTGCTCGACCACCTCGGCGAGGCGCTGGGCGCGCTCGCGGCGAGGCTGAACGGGCGGGCCGGGGTGCTGGGCATCGAGCTCATGAACGAGCCGTGGCCCGGAACCGCCTTTCTGAGCTGCTTCCCCAACGGGTGCCCGGGATTCGACGCCAAATATCAGGCGGCCATGCAGAAGCTGACCGATGCGGTACGCGGGCGCAATGGCGACATCAATGTCTTCTGGGAGCCGAATGTGACCTGGAACGAGACCATGCCGACCAATCTCGGCAAGAATCCGCCCATCACCGCGCCGGGTATCGCGTTCGCGCCGCACGATTACTGCATTCCGAGTCAACTGGCGATCTATCTGGGGCTGCCCGAATTCCTGCGCGGACTGTGCCCGGTGCAGCACGACAAGACCTGGTCGAATATCGACGCCTTCGCGAAGAGGACACATCTGCCGACGCTGATCACCGAATTCGGCGACGGCGATCCGGATGTGCTGAGCAATACGCTGACCCGGGCCGACGAGCGGTTCATCGGCTGGCAGTACTGGCACTATTCGTCGCGCTTCGGGGCCGGCGGGCCGCGGCCGGATCCCTTCCTCGGCGATATCGGGCGGCAGCTGGTGCGCACCTATCCGCGGGCCACCGCCGGTACGCCGGAGCGCATGAGTTTCGATCCGGCTACCGGGGATTTCAGCTATCGGTACACCCCGCTGCCGGGCGGTGCGGCGACCGAGATCTATGTGTCCGATCTGCACTATCCGCAGGGCTATCGAGTCCGGGTCGAGGGCGGTCGCGTCACCTCCCCGGCGGGGGCCCGGGTGGTGACGATCGAGGCCGATACCACGGCGGCGGTGAGTGTGTCCATTGCGCGCGTTTAACCGAAAGTTGTTGATGCCCTTAGATTTCCCTTATGTAACGCCAGCCGGGGGCGGAGCGACTACAGTGTGCAGCGCACGTATCTGGACGAGCGCCCAGATCGGAAGGGAACACCGTGACAGTCTTCAGCCTCCAGCTCCTCAACAGCCTGCTGCCGGCCATCCTCAACTACTCCATCCTGGGTATGCGCGGCCTGTCGATGATCTGAGATCATTCGCCGCGCTGATGCGGTCGCCGGTCACCCACGGGTATCCTCACCGCGTTCACGGCAGCCGTGAACTGTTCGGTGAGAAAGGTTTTCGCAGGTGAAGTTCACAGGGACGAGGGCGATCGCGCGCCTCGTGATCGCCCTCGTGGCGATGGCCGTGGCCGCGCTGGCCGTGACCGGGTGTTCCATGATCGAGGACGCCAGCAAATCCGATACCGCCAAGGCGAAGGTCGGCGACTGCATCAACGTCATCGAGGGGTCGACGGTCGATTCCAAGACCGAACCGGTCGACTGCGCCAACGAGAAGGCGGTCTACCAGGTGGTCTCGGTGTACGACACCAAGACCGACTGCAAGGAGGAGCAGACCTCCTACGAGGAGACCCTCAATGGCGGCACCACCGCATTCCTGTGCCTGACGCCCAATTTCAAAGAAGGCGCCTGCTACAACGAATCGTCGTCCACCGGCTACAAGTTCGTGGATTGCACCGCGCCCGAGGCTTCCTTCAAGGTGGCCAAGCGCATCGACGGCCAGGCCGATGAATTCCTGTGCGACGCGACCACGGCCATCGGCTTCCGCGTCGTTCCGGAGCCGAAGACCACTTTCTGCTTGAGCAGCCCCAAGAGCTGAAACATCCCGGGGGCACGCCCTCGAACCCCGAATTGGAAAGGGGCGCGGCTCGCAGAGCCGCGCCCCTCTTCTATTGCGCGTCTATTCGACCAGGGCCACCGATGCGATCCGGTGCAGGGTGAAGTGCCGGATCGCGCCGGTGACCGGATCCAGGGCGTCCAATTGGCCGCTGCCGACCTTCAGCGGTTCCACCACCCGCTGGGTGGCGATGCCCGAGGCGTCGACATAGCCGATGTGGACCGGGCGGCGGGTGCGCGCCGCCAATTGCAGCAGGTTCAAGGTCGCGGCCGTGGTGGTGCGACTGCCGTCGCTGCGCACCGCCTGGCCGGGGCGGGCGGTGGCGGCGCGCTCGCCGGCGCGGAGTTCGGCGACCAGGGACTGCAGCTGTTCGGTGCTGGGCGGGTTCGGCCGCCAGTTGGGCTTGGGCTGCTGGCGGGCGGAGATGCGGGCGCCGCGGGCGCGCAGGTCCACGATGGCGCCGGAGGAATCCTCGCCCGCGGGGCTGAAACCGGCGGCTCGCAACCGTTCGAGGACCTCGCCCAGAGGAGCCTGGGAAATGGCCACGGTGGGCGCCACCGCCCGCAGCGCCAGTTCGCCCGCCACGGGGGCGGCCAGGACCTCGGCCAGCAGGGTGGGATCCTCACTGCGGACGAAGGATTGGGCCATTCCGGCGCGCAGGCGGCCGTGGCGGCGGGCCACATCGTCGATCAGATAGGTGAGCGACTGGGGGACCGGGGTGCGCGAGTGCGTGGTGAAGAGGTTGTGTAGCTCGGCGGCCGTCGCGCCGGCGTCCAGGGCGCGCCGGACCGAGGTCTCGCTGATGCGGTAAACCGTTGCGGCGCCCGCGGATTCGACATCCGCGACGAGCGCGACGCGATCCTCCAGGTCGGGGGTGAGCGGGCCGGGGGCGATGACCGTCAGATCCGCTTGCACGAGAACGTGGTCCACCGGCTCGGGCAGCGCCGTGGCCATCTCCGATTCGGCGTCCTCGGGGCTGCCGTGCAGCAGCGCGCGGCCGGCGGAGGTGACCGCGCCGCGCGCGATCAGGCCCAGCGCCTCGGCTTCGGCCAGGGTGCGCTCCACCGCCTCCAGGCGGTAGTGCCGCCGCCAGCGCGGCTGCCGCCAGGCCAGGACGCGGCCCAGATCGGCGGCGGAGAGGGCGGTGCCGGTGGGGAATTCGGCCAGCAGGCCGAGAATGGCGCGGCGGTCGCGGACGGCGTGCACCACGCGGAGTTCGGCCGACAGCGCCGCCAGGGGTTTGTCATTGGCGTCGCGCAGGCCGATCATCCACGGGAAGCGGTCCAGCTCCAGCCAGGCGTGGGCGAGAACGGCCCAGCGGTGCGGCGGGACGACCGCCAGCCAGGCGTCGGCGGTGGTGGTCGGCGCCCAGTAGTCGTCGGCGCTGTCCGGTTCGGGCAATGGTTCGGGGGAACCCTTGTCCAGCAGCCGGGCCGCCGCCAGGACCTCGGCGAGCAGGCCGACGCGATTCTCGTCGATACCGGTCTGTTTGGCGACGCGGCGGATCTCGCGCACGCCCAGCCCGCCCGAGCGCAGGGCGGGAGCGGGCGTCTGCCCGAGCACCTCCAGCACGGCGGCGCTGTGCCGCAACAGTTCTCCCACCTCGCCCGCGGCGGCGGCATTCACATCGGCGGGCGCGTGCTTGGTCTGGTTCGGCTGCGGCGGCGTCAAGGCGTGCGGATCGGTGACCGGTTCCCCGCGCAGCACCTGCCCGACCGAGACGGGCAGCTCCACCGTCTCCTCGTCGATCCAGTTCAGCAGCCGCCGATGCAGCAGCCGCTGCACCGGCCGATCGTCGGGGGTGCCGGGCGCGGCGTCGCGCGTGCGGCCGCGCGGACCGGTGGTGGCCAGCTTCTCCAGCAGCCCGCGCTCCTGCTGGGTGAGTTCGCCCAGGGCGGCGGTGATCTCGGGTTCGGTGAGCGCGTCGGGCAGTTCGGTGGTGCTGCCGAGCGGCCACGGCAGCGCCTCCTGCGCGGCGGCGGTCAGGCGCAGGCCCGCATCCGGCCCCCAGACCAGGGCGCGCTCGCGCAGCTTGTCCACGGCCGCGTCGATGGCCGTCGCGGCCACGCGATCGCCGAGCAGTTCGTGTAACCGGGTGCGCGGGACCGGTTCCGCCTGGCGGCCGTCGGCGGCCCCTTGCACCACAAGGGTTTCGATGACGGCGAAGTCGAGGGTGTCCAGCTCGTCGGTGGCGCGCAGCACCGAGGCCCGCTGCTCGGTGCGGGCGGCCAGCACCGCCATGGCGGAGGGCAGCGGAACAGCCAGATCGGGGCGCAGCTGCAGCAGCGTGACGAGCTCGTCGTCGCCGCGGGCCGACAGCCATTCCGGCAGGGTGAGTTCGGCCGCGGCCGCGGCCCGCTGGGCGGCCTTCGCGGATTTGGCGGACTTACCGGTGGCCTTCGCGGGGGTATCGGTCACTTCATCCGATCCAGGCTGGAGCGTGCCGTCCGTCCCGGCGCCCGCGTAATCGGGCCCCGGGCACGGCGAGATGGCGGGATGGGACGCGGTTCAGCGGCCGCCGCGGCGACGAGAGCCGGGTGCGCGGCGGCCGCTGCACAGAAGGCCGCGCCATCGACCGCATGGTGTCGGTTCGAGAGGCGTATCAGCGGTTGATGACCGTGCGCGGGTGCACGTAGGGCAGCTGATCGACCGGAAGCGGGAACTCGGTGTCCTCACCGTAGGGGGAGAGGTTGCCGGAGCGGGTCGACGACAGCTCGGTGACGGCGTGCTCGCCATCGCTGACCTCGGGCCAGCCATTGTCGACATAGGGCTTCTTCGTTTTGTTCACCACGGGCTCATTCTGGCATGACCGGTTCGGCAACGCCCCTTCCGGCACCCCCGAAGTTAGCCGGTTCGCACGGCGTTCCGGCGGCAAACCCGGTCCGGCACAAATGCAAACGCCCCGCATCGCCATTGATGCGGGGCGTCTGGATACGCGAACGCGGGGTTCTAGCTGGGCAGCAGGCCCTTGTTCGCCTGGTAGAAGTTCACGATGTTCGGGTCGAGCTGGCCGCCGGCCTTGGTGGCGTTCAGGAAGTCGAGCACCGGCTGGGGGATGTTCACACCCTGCTGCTGGGCGATCTCGACGGCGCGGTCGACGGCCTGGAAGACCTCCTGGGTGCCGTCGGCGGCCTGCTGCTGGCCGCCCGGGTTCGGGTTCCAGCGCGGGGTCTCCGGAGCCGGCGCGGTGCGCTCGGTGGGGCCGCTGGAGAGGCCGAGGCTCGAGGAGCAGGACGGCCACGCGCCCCAGCCCTGGGTGGCGAGCACCTTCTCGGCGATGACGATCTGTTCTTCGCGGCTGGCCTGGTTGGCGGTGGGGGCGAATTCGCCGCCGCCGTGGGAGATCCAGGTGCTCGGCGAGAACTGCAGGCCGCCCTGGTATCCGTTGCCGGTATTGATCTGCCAGTTGCCGCCGGCTTCACACTGAGCGAGGCGATCCCAGTCGGAGTCGGGTGCCGCGCTGGCGTTTCCGGCCAGGGCCACTCCGGCTCCGCCGACGATCGCTCCGGTCAGGGCGACCTTGGCGACGGTGCGGCCGGTGTTACTCGGCTTGCGATGGCGTCCACTCATGTTCGGGTCGTTCCTCTCGTACGCGCCTGCGAGGCCGACTACCGGGGTCGAACTGAGAGGTCGTCCGGCCCGGCGCGCTGTTGCGCGCTATCCCTCGCTCTCGCCCCTCGTTCCAGTTGGGGGTCCGTACCCGCGGGGCGAGATTCGGTGCGGCGGGCCGGTGGCGCCGGGGTGACCCGGCTGGTGAGAGACCTTACGACGGTCGCCGCGAAAAATCACCATTTGGTAACCGCCGTGTCTGTCCGGGTCACCAACCGGCGCAAGGTGTTCCGCTTCACGTCTTTGCTGGTGGTCACGGCGAGTCCCGGCCGATAGGGGTCTGTCACCGCGCTGTGACCATTCTGTTATGTGACGAAGATCACATGTGTACGCGAGTAACAGAAGGGGAATTCGGGCGTGTCAGCGTGCGCGTCGGCCGGACCACAGGGCGAACACGATCGCCAGCAGAAACCCGAGCGGCGCGGCCATGGCGAGCAGATACAGCCACAGCCCCGGATCCGAATCGGTCAGGATTCCGATGCCGAAGATTGCGACAATCGCCAGCAATCCCGTTGCGAACAAGACCATTGCGACATTCAGCAGCCAGCTCCCGGACCTGCGCGGCGGCTGCTTCGGGGATGTGTCGGACACCTGTAGACCGTAAAACTGATGTGCTCGCGCTATTCACACCGGGGTAGACTCGATGACAATCGCGTCCTGCATAGCTGTGTGGGGCGCGTTCTTTTCGCAAACGGAACGGTTGGCGGACTTGCACGTCCGACAACCACGACTGTGCCCGGCAAGGCCCGGGCATCGAAACAACGAACGGGTGAGCGCAGTGCCGACCGGCAAGGTGAAGTGGTACGACGTCGAAAAGGGCTTCGGCTTCCTTTCCCAGGATGAGGGTGAGGACGTCTACGTTCGATCGTCGGCGCTGCCCGCGGGTGTGGAAGCGCTCAAGCCGGGGCAGCGCGTGGAATTCGGCATGGCGGCCGGGCGGCGCGGGCCGCAGGCGCTGAGCCTCAAACTCCTCGAGACCCCCTCGCTGCGCAATGAGCGCGGCGGCGAGCGGCGCGGGAGCAAGAGCGAAACCCCGGTCACGCGTAAGGAACCCGACGAGCTGCACGGCTTGATCGAGGACATGATCACGCTGCTGGAAACCAAGGTGCAGCCGGACCTGCGCCGGGGCAAGTACCCCGACCGCAAGATGGCGCAAAGGATCGCGGAGGTCGTCCGCGGTGTAGCGCGAGAACTCGACCACTGAGCTAAGGGGGTTTGGGGGCTTAGCCCCCATCTCTTCTCCCACAAACAGTGGGCCCCGGCGGGCTTTTGTCGCCCGGGGCCCTTTGGTTTATAACGGAGTACGAAACCACCAAGCCGCGGGCGGCCTATAACCCACATGGCCGGTAGCC